>JBGSSY010000294.1:0-21526 GCA_041736775.1 Bdellovibrionales bacterium
TGGAAAATCGTACCCGTTGAGATTAAAAGTATTCCCCTCCTCACATCGAGGGAATATAAAATCTTACCCCATCATTTTCTTTCTGATTACCATCAATCCCTTTACATCGATGGTAATATGAAACTCATGGGTAATCTTGAGGATTTTATTTCAAAATATTTAAACGACTCCACCTTTTCAATGTTTCTACACAGCGATAGAGACTGTATTTATGATGAAGCCCGGGCAGTGTTACAATTAGGAAAAGCTCCCCCTCAAGTGATTCTCAGTCAAATGAATCAATACAAAGAAAACGGCATGCCCGAACGCCAAGGACTTTTCGAAGCCGGTCTTATTTGGCGAAAACACTCTGATCCAGAAATAATTGATGTCATGAAGTCATGGTGGAAAGAGTTTCAAACCTACCCCTACAGGGATCAACTCAGTCTCGCCTATATTATTTGGAAATTAAAAACCAAGCCTCAAGACATTCCCTTTCAATTAGGAAATGCTCAATTGAGTATCATCCACAAGCGCCTGTCGCACGTGATTAACCAATAAAATTATAAAATTTCTCTTCATATTTTTGAGCTTGAACTTTAGGGTCAAGGTTTTCCAATATAAAATTGAAACCCTTTTTGGCTTTTTCTGCCATTAGCTCCTTGTTGCTCAATGCATATTCAATTTTAAGAAGAAGATCTTCTGTTGTATTTTCAAAGAGAAGCCCACCACCAGAGGGAGTAAGGAGTTCTTCATTCGCTGAAATATTTGAAGCTAAAACTGGTATTTGTGCCAAAAGAGCTTCTGCCAGTGCTTTACTGGACCCTTCAAAGTCTGTGGGAAGAACAAAAAGATCAGAGGATTTAAGTAGTTCACAAACTTTTTGTTTTGAAACATTATTATGAAACGTGCAGTTTTCAAAGACTCCAAAGGATTGAGCCATCTCAATGTGTCTTGGAAGCAAATCCCCTCCTCCAGCGAAATCGACGTGAATCTTTTCAATCGAAATCTGACTCTGACCACGTTTGATTTTTTGTAAAACCTTAAGAAGTAAATCTTGTCTCTTTGAACCTTCTTTAAATTTACCAACACAAAGGATTCGTTTTTTAGCTCCCTCAGGTTTGATCGAATGAACATGATCAAGAACTGAAAGTAAACTTTCAATATCAATACCAATATCTAAAACTTCAGATCTATCTTTAGGGAAGTTAATCTTCATGTCATTAAAGTATTGAGAACTATTTTCTAATAAACTCGAAGAATTAAAGAAAAAGTAGCGAGTGTTGTCAAAAGCGTTTTTAAAAAGCTCTTGGTACTCTTTCTTCTTTTCACCGTTGAGTGAATTGAAATAATTAAAATAAAAACGACCACCCATTCTTACGGTAAAGGGTAAAGAATATTTATTTCTTAACCTCTCTGCAATAAAAACATCCGGCGGTGATGAATAGCAATGAACAATGTCGAAGCCTATTTCTCTTTGTAAATTTTCAAAGTAAATAACAGAGGGATGATCTTTTTTTGAATATCTCATCCTTTCGGATAATCGACAGACCCAAGATCTTAAAATATTTTTTCTAAAACCTTGCTTATCATAAAAAAGAACACCGGCATTTAAGATATGAAATCCAAACTTTAAAAGTGAATCTTTCTTTAAGCGAAATCTTGAGGGAAAGACATGAACCGTTACATCATTTATCTTATGCTTTGATAACTTCTTTCCTTCAGCTATCGACGTCACATAGTGGACTTCATGTCCCCTTTGGGCAAGATTTTGGGCCACTGAACGTAATGCATACTCTGCGCCACCAGCGAGCCCACCGGTAATTTCATGGAAAGGTGATGCCGTCGTAAAAATAAGAATTTTTAAGGGAGATTTAATTTCTCGATTCTTTACAATGGGTGAATGAGAATTTTCCATAACTGACTTTCCAAATAATAAATTGAAATAGATCCCCAAACTACACCAACATCGGATGCATGGGTAATAAAAATTAATGAACCTTGCACTGATTAAAAAATCGATCAGTCAGTCAGAACGAATCGACCTTCTTTATCACTCATAACCTGATCGATCAATTTTTGGGGTTCGTTATAGCGAAGCACCCCCTGTGGATTAAAGCGCACGACACTGCGCTTTAAAAAAGGGAAGTGAAGCTTTTCAATCAAAAGATCCCAAAAAAAGAGAGTTGGATCTGCATAAGGATACTGATTTCTAGGGACTCTATCGGGTTCTAAAGCGAATATCTCATTATAAGGAAAGGCGACCCCCCTCTTCCATTTTCTTTGGCTTAAAAGTTGGCTAAGACCTATTTCATAGTTCACTATCACCCTTTTTCTGTCATAAAAATCTTTTATTCCAGTTACAAATTCGCGAAAAAAGGGGCTTTTGATGAGATTGTTTTGAAAGTAAAGAAAGTAACTTTGAAGATGAGTAGATGGGTAATGATTTTCGGTGAGGGACCAATAATCAAATTGCCCCATCTCCATTTTCTTAAAGATTGGTGGCAGAGGATAAAGCGGACCAATCACACTGTCGTTGGCCCACAACAATCCTGGACACTGATTCATGTAATCTGGAAAGGATTTTTCAATCATTCTAAAGCAGCTGGCCCACGAACCAAAATCAAGACCGACATTTTCTCGCAAAAGAATCAAATCACATTTTTTTTGTAGCAGGCTCAATGCGCCTGCTGATAATTGGGGGCTGGTCGAACAAAAAGCAATTGTAAATCCACAATCTTTTAAGGAGTTTAGATAATGTTCAACGTGATCACTGACCTCACCCTCTTTTGAATAATGAGAGAAAAAGCAAGTTTTCTTAGCTTCCTTAAAGGCCTCAAGATTAAAATACAAACTTTTAACTTCAGTGGTTTTTGAAAACTTTCTCTTTGCCGAAAGATTTAAAATCAAACCGCTGATTTTTCTTCGGATAAATAGGAGTATTTGATTGAGTTTAATTAAAAAAATATTTTTCTTTTTAAAAGAGGATTTCTGCTCATTCGCTCTCATCATCACAAACTCCGCCAAGGGTCCGCGTTGATTTGATTTCGATCATCACAAATTTTTAACTGATAGTGAGTTAACCAATTGATCACACAATCTAAAGTAAAACAGCTTTGTGCACTGAGAGACTGTTTAATAACAAAGGGTTTAAAATCATTGTTAAAATAAGGATAGAGATCAGAGTCAATCAACCTTTTGTAATAATCCTGATCAAAAAGTTGAGGGGCCCATCTTTCAAGGGGTGTCGTAAAACCCGTTTTAGCTGTGTTAAAGTTAATTTCAGGAAGAAGCTCCTTGAGCCATTTTTTTAGAATCTCTTTTCCGCCATGAGAATCGATTTTTTGATTCATAGGAACCTGTCCCGCGGCCTGAATGACATCAAGGTCAAGAAGCGGAGCTCGGGCCTCAAGTCCATAGGCCATGGTGGCGCGATCCACTTTATTCAACACATCTCCGGGCAAATAAAACTGAAAATCCATGGTCATCATTTTATCAATATCACTGAGTCGGGTGGAATTATTTGATAAGTTAAAGTCCATACTTACGTTCTCTCCCAAAGGATTAGGTTTTTGAGAGAGGAGATTATTGTAATAATCCGCTAAACTTTCAGTCTTTAAGGCTTCCAATATTTTCTCAAACTGAATATCGATTTGTTTTTTTCCAGAATAATATAAAAGACTTCTTATCCCTTGGCCGAAGGCCGGAGCCTGTAACAGTGAGGCTGCAATTTTTCTGACTGAAGCTGGCCACTTCTGCAGTTTTTCCATATATTTGTGCCAGAAAAGATAACGGTTATAGCCAGCAAAGAGTTCATCTCCCCCATCGCCACTTAAACAAACTTTTATATCTTGCTTGGCTCTCTTTGCTAAAACACCCAAAGGATAAAAAGAGTGCACCGCTACTGGCTCATCTAAAAAGTGATTGAGCTCTAAAAAGGATTTTTTAAAATCCTCAATACCAAAGGGGACCAAAATATGTTTCATCTTTAAAGCTTTGGCCACAGCCTGGGCTTGTTCTGACTCATCAAAATCCTTTTCAGTAAATTGTAGGGTGTAAGCTGTCATCGGCTCTTGCACTTTTTTACTGGCTATGGCTGCCACTAAACTTGAGTCGACCCCACCCGATAAAAAACAACCCACAGCCACATCAGAAGCCAGTGTTGTTCGCTCAACAACAGATGAAAGAGTTTCACGCAATGACTCGTTATTTGTTTTTGTTGAAGACTCCCACTCTTTCTCTAAAGACCAATAAGCTTTAATCAGAGGAATCCCTCCCTTTTTTAAAGGAAGTCTCAGAAAGCAACCGGGTGAGAGTTTATTAAAACCTTTATAGAGACTTCGGGGATGGGGAACAAAGCGATATTGAAAATAGGTTTTTAATTCTTTCAGCGAGATCTCACGCGACCAATCGGGATGAAAATTAAGGACTCTCAAATCCGATGTGAAAACCCAGTCCTCACCCACCTGACCAAAGCTTAAGGGTTTCTCTCCGGCTCTGTCTCTCGCCGCAAAAATCTCTTGAGTGCGAGGATCAAAAGCGACAAAAGCAAACATGCCCCTTAAGTGCTCTAAGGTTTTTTCTAATCCCCAAATTTTCAGCCCTGCCAGTAAGACTTCACTGTCGGATTGGGTTTTAAAGGTATGATGACTTTTAAGTCGATCTCTTAAATCTTTAAAGTTATAGATTTCACCGTTAAAAATAAGGGTGATTCCACTTTCTGGGTCTCTCATGGGTTGGTTGGCTTGCTCGGATAAATCAATAATAGAAAGTCGAGCATGATTCATGATCACCGAATAAGGGCCTTGAATATCACTGGTAATATCGAGAGTCGCACTGGCATCAGGTCCTCTGGATTCTTTCAAAGGGAGTAGCATGGGCTGACTATAGCCGATGGCCCGCTCGCGATTATTTTGAGGGGTGAGTAAAGCGAGAATGCCACACATTATTGAGGCCTTTTTAAAAGAGTGAGAAAGTTTTTCTTAATAATGTCATAAACCACAGAGTAACTGTAGTGTGACCTCACCCTTTTGTAAGCGTGTATCGAATACTGCCCAAAATCATCCTGACTCATTTTAGAAAATAAATCCAACGCCTCAAGCCACTGATCTTCAACCAATAATCCGTTAAAGCCATGGGTTATCACTTCAGTATTCATACCGACTGTAGAGGCAATGGCTGGCACACCATGGGCACTGTAAAGAAGTATTTTATAACTGCACTTACCTTCCTCCCACGGACCGTGGTTAAGAGGCATAAGTCCCACATCTAATTTTTCAAGAAGTTTTTTTTCAGAGTCTTCCGACCATGGCAATACTTTAACATTCGAGAGAATGAGCCAACTTATGTCCGACGTCCCCATAAAATAAAATTCAAACTCAGGTCTCTCTTTTAACTTTTCAATCAAAGGATAAAGAACAAGAAGATATTTTTCAGAGGCCGATGAACCGATCCAGCCCACTCGGAGTGGATTTTGTTTGATTATTTCTTGATAGGGACCCACTTCAACCGGTGTTGGCACTCGAACCACATTTTTTTGTCCCGCTTGAAGGGCCACTTTTTCTAGAAAGGGACTTCCCGAAAAAACGCACTGGGCTTGAGCCATGAGTTTTTCAAGCTTATTTTCTCGTCCCCATTTTTTATTTTTATAATTTAAATGAACGGCATCGTCATAGTCTAAAATGACTCTCTTCATTCGCTTCATAAAGTAAAGTTCAATCCCTGTGGGCAAACCCGGGAATAACTCTTTTTCGATCCAAACCAAATCGAATTTTGAACTGTTAAAGAGTAAGAAAAAACACCTTCTGATATAAAGAATCAACAGGGTTAGGTAAGATCTTTTTCCATTGCTGTAAAGCTGTTTAAGGTACTGATCAGAGAGTAAACTTTGAAACTCAAAAGTAAAACCCTCTTCTCTTAAAAACTTCTCATAAGCAAAAAATCGGATCCGGCTGCTCGCACCCAATCGGTCATAACGAGTTAAAATAAGAAGATTCTGAGATGGTTTCAATTTTTTTTTAAGTCCCTAACTTTTTGATTTCTTGACCATCTCAACCCAGGACTGGTTTTTGTTATACCAATTCACTGTTCGCTCGAGTCCTTCATCAAAAGTCACTTTAGGTTGCCAGCCCAAATCTTTCTGAGCTTTGCTAAAGTCAATGGCATAACGCCAGTCATGCCCCTTGCGGTCTTCAACATAGGTGATCAGGCTTTCTGGTCTATCAAGTTTTTCTAAGATTTTTTTAACCACATCAATATTACGTCGCTCCGACTGGCCGCCAAAGTTATAAGCCTCTCCTGACTGACCTTTAAGATAAGTCGCCCAAATCCCCTCGTTATGATCATCGACATAAATCCAGTCGCGAATATTTTTTCCGTTTCCATAAACCGGAAGGCCTTTATTGTTTCGGGCATTATCAATCATCAGCGGAATCAGTTTTTCTGGAAACTGGTAAGGACCATAGTTATTTGAACAACGGGTAATCAGGACCGGAAGTTTATAAGTTTCATAATAAGCCATCACCAAAAGATCGGAACTGGCTTTACTGGCGCTGTAGGGGCTATTGGGTGTTAAAGGCGTTTTTTCTGTGAACGCAGGGTCGGTTTCAGAAAGACTTCCGTAAACTTCATCTGTACTGACGTGGACAAAACGAAACTCAGGGTTCTTTGCATGAAGCTTAAGGGATGAATTTAATAAATTCAGAGTGCCTAAAACATTGGTTTCAACAAAAATATTGGGGTTAGTGATCGAGCGATCCACATGGGATTCAGCTGCAAAATGAATCACACCCTGGGGTTGAGATTCATTAAAGATTTTTTCGATGCCCCCTTGATTGCGAATATCTTCTTTAACAAACTGGATTCTTTTGCCATCGACAAAAGGTTCGATCGTTTCAAAGCGACCGGCATAAGTAAGGGCATCAAGAATTAAAAATTCATAATCGGTTTCACGTTTGGCAATTCGACTGACAAAGTTAGAACCTATAAATCCGGCGCAACCGGTGAGGAGTATTTTTTTAGCCATTAATCTTTGCTCCCAAACTTCTGTTTAAAACTGTTAAAACTGGGTAGGTTTTTATCTTTATCCGAAAGCAAAATGGATGCGTCGACTTCAGGCCACACGATCCCCAACTCTGGATCATTAAAGACTATACCTGCCTCATTTTCTTTACTGTAGAAATTATCCACCTTGTAATAGAACTCAGCAGCATCACTCAAAACTAGAAAACCGTGGGCAAACCCGCGGGGAATATAAAAAAAACAGGGATCCTTGGTACTGTCTAAAATCAGACCAAAATATTGTCCAAAGGTCTCTGAACCCTTTCTCAGATCGACCGCCACATCAAAAACTTTTCCACTGAGAACTCCCACAAGTTTTGCCTGGGCCGCGTCCCCCGTTTGAAGGTGGAGCCCCCTTAAAGTTCCCTTCTGAGAGTAAGATCGATTGTCTTGAACAAAAGAGGTGTTTATGCCCTGATCTTGAAAATGACGTTGATTATAACTTTCAAGAAAGTAACCCCGATTGTCCCTAAAAAGGGGCGGGTGATAAATCACAAGATCCGAAATAGGAGTGGTTTCAAAGTATGATTTCATAGACCCAAAAACCAGCTAAATGGGGAGACTGTCAACAATCATTTAAAGGTATTCCTGCACTGTAAATTCGTCTCTTATGTCGCCCCTAGTTATATACAGAATTAAGGCTATTTGTTAGCTAGAAGGTTTGTTTCTCGAGGAGATATTGATGAAGGGCATCGTTTTAGCCGGAGGAAGTGGCACCCGCCTTTTCCCCACCACAAGTGTAACCAGTAAACAACTTTTACCCGTCTACGATAAACCCACCATCTACTATCCCCTTTCCATCCTTATGCTTGCAGGGATCAAAGAGATTCTATTTATCAGCACCCCCAGAGACCTTCCTCGTATCGAAGAGCTTTTAGGTGACGGTAGTCATCTTGGATTAAATCTCTCCTATAAAGTTCAAGAAAAGCCCGAGGGTATTGCCCAAGCCTTTCTCATTGGCGAAGAGTTTATTGGTTCATCTTCGGTTTGTCTCATCCTCGGTGACAATATTTTTTACGGTCAAAATCTTTCAAAAATGTTGCAAGAGGCCGCTCGTCTTGAAAACGGCGCCAATGTTTTCGCTTACCACGTCAATGACCCCGAAAGGTACGGTATCGTCACTTTTAATGAAGAGGGACGTGCGGTCGAAATTGAAGAGAAACCTAAAAATCCCAAATCACCTTGGGCGGTCACTGGTCTTTACTTCTATGACAACTCAGTGGTGGATATTGTTAAAAATCAAAAACCTTCTCCTCGTGGTGAGCTTGAAATCACGGATGTGAACAAAGTTTACCTCACGCGTAACCAGCTTAAAGTTTCAACAATGGGCCGAGGTTTTGCTTGGCTTGACACCGGAACCGATGAAACACTTCTTGAAGCCTCGCAATTCATCTATACACTCGAGAAACGACAGGGACTTAAAGTCGCCTGTCTTGAAGAGATTGCCTACAATATGAAATACATAACGGCTGAACAACTTTTTGAAACTGTAAAAACCTACCCCGACAGTGGTTACGGTACTTACATCAAAAAGTTGGCTCAACAAGTACGCAAAAGTTAAGGATTTATGAACGCAAAAGTGGATGTCATCATTGTCAATTGGAACAGCGGACAGCTTTTGCATGATCTTTTTACTTCACTCTCTAAAACCACCGATAGAAATTTGATTCATCAGCTTATTATTGTCGATAATGATTCCGTTGATAATTCCATTGCCACTATTGAAGCCAATCCTTGGGGACTTCCTTTAAAAATTATAAAAAGCAAACATAACCTTGGTTTCGCGAAAGCTTGTAATTTAGGGGCAAAAGAATCCGAGCAAAAATATCTTCTTTTCCTCAATCCAGATACGCTCCTTTTTGAAGGCTCTATCGCTCGAGCCATGGATTACCTTGAAAACCCTGAACATAAAAATTACGGTGCTTGCGGAATTCAGCTCGTCGACCGCCTTAACATTCCCAATCGCAGCTGTGCCCGCATCCCCACTTTCACAAATTTTGTCTATGCTGCTTTAGGACTGAATGTGATCTTCCCTAAAGTCCTCAAAGGAATTCTGAAACTCGAATGGGGCCATGCCAATACCCAAGATGTGGGCCACGTTATTGGCGCCTTCTATTTAGTGAGAACTGAGATTTTTAAAAAGTTGGGTGGTTTTGATGAGAGATATTTTCTTTATTATGAAGATCTTGATTTCTCAACCACTCTCAAACAAAACAATTATAAAATTGCATTTCTTGCCGACACCCGAGCTGTTCACATTGGTGGTGGTTGTTCCCAAAAAATTAAAGCAAAACGACTGAGCTACTCTTACCTTTCTAAAGTGAAGTACATTAATAAGCATTTTCCTTGGTATGAAAGAATCATTCTTAATTTTCTTGTGATTTTTGTTGAGCCAGTGATGCGGTCTGTTTTTTATATCTTGCAACTCTCTTTTAAAGAATCCTACGTTTCACTTGTTGGCTATTTTCAGTTTGTGATGAATGCCTTCAGCTTGCCGACCTCAAGGAGCAAGTATGAATCTTCCTAATCAACAACTTGAAAAACCAAAAAAAATTGTAAAAGAAACCCAAGAAGTCATTGATAAATCAATGGTCTTCAAACGTTGGAACAGCCTTGGCCCCATCGTCCTCGATTTAGGCTGTGGCCCTAATAAGCGTCACCAAAACTGGATTGGCATTGATCAAGCCAACTACCACTGTGTTGATATTCAAGGTGATATTTTTGATGTTCTCGCCAAAATTGAAGACGCTAGTGTGGACCATATTTTTTCAAGCCACTTTTTTGAACACATCAGCGAAATCAGTCGTTTGGTCAAAGAGATTGCGCGCGTCCTTAAAGTGGGCGGCACCATTAAAGTGGTTGTTCCCCATTTTTCTAACCCTTATTTTTACTCAGACTACACCCATAAAACTTTTTTTGGGCTTTATAGCTTTTCTTATTTCGCCCGTGATGAGATTTATCAACGAAGAGTCCCGATGTATTACGATCTCTCTGACCAACTCGTTCTCGATGACGTTAAACTGATTTTTAAAGCCACACGTCCCTTTTATATTCGATATGCCATTAAGAGATTTTTTGGTTTTATTTTTAATTCCAGTCGTTACATGCAAGAACTTTACGAAGAGAATTTAAGCAATTTGTTTCCTTGTTATGAAATCCATTTTTCATTAACAAAAGACCGTTAAAAAGAGGTTAAGATGAAAGAACAAAAAGACATTATCATTTCTGTGGTTGGTTTAGGATACGTTGGTCTTCCGGTGGCGACCTACATGGCCGACAAATATAAAACCGTGGGCTTTGATGTGAACGAAAATCGCATTCAAGAGCTTCGCTCCTTTAAAGATCACACCCTCGAAGTCGATCCGAGCCAATTGAATAAAAAAAATCTCAGCTTCACTTCCGAGGTCAAAGATCTTGCCTCCTGTAACTTTCACATCATTGCCGTTCCAACCCCTGTGAATGATGCCAACACCCCAGATTTTCGCTGCTTGGTTTCTGCCTCTGAGAGTGTGGGCCAAATCTTAAAAGCCGGCGACATTGTTGTTTATGAATCCACCGTTTTCCCTGGAGCCACCGAAGAGATTTGTTTACCGGTCCTCCTTAAAGTTTCAGGCCTCAAACGTGAAGACTTTAACATCGGTTACAGTCCTGAGCGCATTAACCCCGGCGACAAAGAACACTCCTTTACTAAAATCACAAAAGTGGTCTCTGCCGACACTCCTGAAGCTCTTCGCATTGTTAGCCAAGTTTATGCCTCAGTGGTCGAAGCCGGCGTCTTTGAAGCCGAATCCATTAAGGTCGCTGAAGCCGCAAAAGTGATCGAGAACACCCAACGAGACATTAATATTGCCTTGATGAACGAGCTCACTTTGATTTGCGACAAAATGGACATCAATGTTTATTCAGTGATTGAAGCTGCAAAAACCAAATGGAACTTTTTAGGCTTTACCCCAGGGCTTGTCGGTGGACACTGCATTGGCGTTGACCCTTACTACCTTACGTACAAAGCGACACAGCTCGGTTACCACCCCGAAGTGATTTTAGCCGGTCGAAGAATCAACGACGAAATGCCCAAGTATGTGGCCCGAAAAATCATTAAGTCTCTCATCAATCAATCCAAACAGATCAAAGACCAATCGATCAATATCTTAGGCCTCACCTTCAAAGAGAACTGCCCTGATCTCAGAAACACAAAAGTCATAGACATTGTGAATGAGCTTAAAAGCTACGGCATGATCGTCAACATCTGCGATCCCCACGCTTCAAAAGAAGAAGCCTATGAAGAGTACGGTGTTGAACTGATGGACTATAAACAGCTTCCAAAATCAGACGCCACCGTCCTCGCCGTAAAACACAAAGAGTTTGATCAACTTGAACCCGACTCTCTAAGCTCCCCCATCATCTTCGACATTAAGGGCGTTTTCAGAGGCTACAAAGGCTCAAAAACCATCATCCCCATTTAATACTATTTTACCCTAGCCCCTTCCCAAAAGTGAATGATCATTCACTCTTTGGGCCGTTGCAAAAGGATGATTTTTAAATGAGTAATCAAACGAAAGGTTAACCCTCAAATGAAATCTCAGGCTATTCCCAAAATCGTCAATGGACTTTTTCTGCTTTTTGGAATGTCCATTATGGTTTCTATGGCGGGCCTTGAAATATTTGGCTCTCTTCTTATGCTGACAGCCCTGGTTGCGGGCCTGATCGAACGTCATAAGCTTTCATTTCTTAAGCCTTTTTTTATTCCCTTTGTTTTTCTTTTTTTGACGATCAGTCTTTCTCTAATTGTTAATCAAAGGTGGGAGAGCTTTTGGTTCACCTTGGGTTGGCACCGCTGGTTTGCACTTCTTGCAGCAACGGCTTATCTTTTTAAGTATTACAAACCGAGTATCCAGTATTTTATTGGCGGTCTTTACGCTGGCCTTGTGATTTCAACTGTGAATGGCCTTATCCAGTTCGTCACCAAGTATGATTTTATACGAGACAAATACATCATTTATTTTGCCGACATGGATAAAACTATTGTTCGCGTCACTAGTTTTTTCAATATGCCCACCACCTACGGCTACATCCTTTCTCTTTTTCTTTTTATCCCCCTCTCCTTTGTTTTCTCCCATCAAAAAATCAAATTCCGCTGGCTCCACATGGGTGTCGCAGCTCTAGCCACAATCTCACTTATTCTTACTTTTACCCGAGGAGCCTGGATTGGATTCTTGGCCGGCCTTGCCCTGTTTCTCTTTCTCAATTCACGAAAATATTTTATGGCCATTCTGATCGGCGGAATAATCCTCACAGTCAC
Organism: Bdellovibrionales bacterium; assembly: GCA_041736775.1. GTDB lineage: Bacteria > Bdellovibrionota > Bdellovibrionia > Bdellovibrionales > JAGQZY01 > JAGQZY01. The sequence goes on from JBGSSY010000294.1 coordinate 12,338, forward strand.
ATTATTTTTGAGTCACCAAGGTTTTAAAGAACGAGTCGCTTCGCTCATCGATCCAACCTATTACAGCAACTCTCAGCGCATTGAACTTTGGGAAGCTAACTTACAAATATTTCTGGATTATCCAATCTTAGGCGTGGGCTATAATTTTAATGACGTGGTTATTAGTCACTACCACGCCCTCCTCGATCACAACGAAAGTTTTGCGAGCCACGCCCACAACAACTATCTTCAGTTTCTCGCTGGCACAGGCCTTCTCGGCCTTATTGCCTTCATCGTTTTCCTCTTAAGCTTCGACAAAGAACTTCTTCGTCAAATCCGCGTCTCAACCCCAGAAAACAAAACATTTCTTTTTGCTCTCTCTAGTATTTTAGTCACCTTCCTGGTCGGAATGATTTTCGATTGCAACTTCGGCGATTCTGAAGTCCGCTACTCGTTTCTTGCTTATATGGCTCTCGTCATCCAAGCCAAGGAAGAGTCTTCCCAAGTAAGTTAAAAATTTAATTCCGGTACCCCGGAATACCGGTGCACAGGTATTCCGGGGTACCGGAATAGAATTATTATTACATAAAGAGATTCAAGTGATACGAGACGTTTCTAAAACTAGAGGATTTTGAAATACTCTAAAGCACTTGGCGAAGCCCAATCCTGAATGCCGATGATTTTCTTTTTGAGTTTGCCTTCGCTGTCGAAAACAAAACCTTCGGGCAATCGGTCGACCTTAAAGATCCGACCTAAATTTTTGTCTTCATCCAGGGCGAGAATAAGATTGGGGCGATAGCCATTAAAGGCCTCGACAAATTCACGCACGTCTTTGGCTTCGTAATCTTGGGAAATGGCAATAACGACCACTTTGTCAGGAAATGCGTCCATGAGTTTTAAAAAAGAGGGAAACTCTTCAACACAAGGCTCACACCAGGTCGCCCAAAAGCTGAGGATCACAATCTTTCCCTGAAAGCTCTTGAGGCTTACAATTTCGCCGTCTAAGGTCTTTATCTCAATATCTTTGTCTTGGTAGATCCCCTTGTTCTCAAGGTCGTCTAGTACGGCATAGGACTCGGGGGAGTTTCTGGCTCTCCCAAGTTCTGTTTTGTTGGATAAGAACTCCAATCCCAATGGATAAAGCCAAAACCACAATCAGACCCAAAACTTTCATAAACATTACCTCTTCAATCTTCTATGCAAACCTTACAAGCAAAATCAATAAAAGGCGAGATTGAATATTAAACAGGAAAGACTAATTACCAATTCTGCGACATCAAAGTTCACTCTTCATTTCTCATCGGAAAGAAAGTGATGCAAGCCCGCCTCAACTAATTAGGTGTATTAGAGTGCACCAAAATCACAATTTTTGGTGCACTCTAATACACATTTTAAAAGCATTGAAATTTCAAAACTAACAAATGAGATTGAAAATATAAGTTGAAACAAAAAAAGCCCATCGATTCGATGGGCTCTCTGAAAATCAAACTTGAGTGTTAACCGACTACGAAGGGCGGTTGGCAGCTCTTGATTTGTTTTGGATTTGACGGAGAGTTTTTCTCTTGGCCAAGGCGGCTTTTTGGGCCTGAACTTTTTGGTAAGCTGCGTACTCTTCAGCATTAAGCTCTTTAACCACTTGCTTTCTTTTGGCGTCTTTCATTTTAACTTTGTAAGTTTTCTCAGCTGGAGCAGCTGGGTTGAAATCAACAAACTCAATGAAAGCCATTGGAGCATTGTCACCCGCACGGTTGCCGAGCTTTAAAATGCGAGTGTAACCACCTGGACGATCTTTAAAACGCACAGAAAGGTTATTCACAATTTTATGAACAGCATCTTTGTTGGGATAACGAGACATCAATGTTCTTGTTGCACTCAAGTCACCTTTACGACCCATAGTAATGGCTCGCTCAACATGACGTCGAAGTTCTTTTGCTTTAGGAAGAGTTGTTTTAATTCTCTCATGTTCTACAAGAGATAAAACAAGACTCTTAATAAGGGCCTTGCGGGCCGCTGGAGATCTGGAAAACCTTTTTACCTGCGCTCTATGTCTCATCGGACTATTGCTCCTTAAACAATCCCCATTACAACAATGGGGTTTCAAAAATTATTATTGGTGTTCTCCACCCATCTCATCATCCATCATTTTGGGTGCTGAGCGGATCGGTGTGGAATTTGGATCCCAGTTAGCTGGTGGCCAACCATCGATCTTCATTCCAAGGCCAAGACCCATTTCTGTGAGGATCTCTTTGATCTCGTTAAGAGATTTACGGCCAAAGTTTTTAGTTTTAAGCATCTCAGCCTCAGAGCGAACAACAAGTTCACCGATGTGACGAATGTTGGCGTTCTTCAAGCAGTTGGCACTGCGAACAGAAAGCTCAAGATCATCAACCGATCTGAAAAGATTTTCGTTAAGTTGAGTGTTTTTAGTTTCGATTTTTTCTTCACTGGGAGCCACATCTTCATCAAAGTTGATGAACACTTGCATTTGCTCTTTCATGATTTTAGCAGCCAACGCCACGGACTCTTCGGGACGAACAGAACCATCTGTCCAAACTTCAAGTGTCAAAGCATCGTAATCTGTTTTTTGACCCACACGAGCCGCTGAAACATTGTAGTTCACGCGCGTGATCGGAGAGTAAAGTGAATCCATCGCAATGGTACCAATACCAAGGGCGTCAGCCTCTTGCTCTTCAGCAGGGACATAACCACGACCGAAAGTCACTTTAAGCTGAGCATTGAACACACCATTGTCACCAAGGGTAGCAATGTGATGATCAGGGTTAAGGATTTGGATCTTATCGTTTGCAACGATGTCACCCGCAGTCACTTTACCAGGACCTTTTTTGTTGATGGTCAAAATTTGTGGCTCAGAAGTGTATTGTGCAAAACGAATTTCTTTAAGATTAAGAATGATGTCAGTCACGTCTTCGATCACATCAGGAATCGTAGAGAACTCATGAAGAACATTCTCGATTTTGATCGCAGACACTGCAGATCCCATCATTGAGCTGAGTAGAACTCGGCGCATAGAATTACCAAGGGTAATACCATAACCTTTTTCAAGAGGTCTTACAGAGAATTTTCCATAACGGCCTGTCAATGAATCGCGATCGATTTCAAAGGCTTTTGGTTTAATGAGGTCATGCCAAAATTTATAATAATGTTCTTGCATTCGAGCTTCTCCTGCCTATTTAAAAAAATTAAATTCTACGTCTTTTGGGTGGTCTGCAACCATTGTGGGGAACGGGTGTGATATCGCGCATGGATGTCACTCTCATTCCTGCATTGGCTAGGGCTCTGATCGCGGGCTCACGTCCGGCACCAGGGCCTTTAAGAAAAACATCCACCGAACGAACTCCCATTTCAGCGGCTTTTTTTGCAACATCTTCAGCCGTCATTTGAGCGGCAAAAGGTGTTCCACGACGACTTCCTTTGAAGCCAACAGCACCTGAACTTGACCAAGCTAAAGTATTTCCGGCTGGGTCAGAGATCGTAATAATTGTGTTTCCGAAACCAGCTTGCACAAGGCATTTACCAGCAGGAACATTCTTCTTAACTTTCTTTTTTACTGTTTTTGTTGCAGCTTTTGCTGCCTGTTTTTTAACTGCCATATATCAACTCACTCCCTAAACGGCTTTCTTCTTATTGGCCACGGTTTTCTTAGGCCCTTTACGAGTACGGGCATTTTGTTTTGTAGACTGACCACGCACTGGTAAACCTTTGCGATGACGAACTCCGCGATAACAACCAAGATCCATTAAACGTTTAATCGACATGGAAACTTCACGACGTAAATCACCTTCAACTTTGTAGTTGGCCTCAATAAAATCACGAATTTTTGCAACTTCAGCGTCAGTGAGTTCATGGGTTCTTTTCGTGGCCGGAAAGTCCATCTTCTTCATCAGGTCTCTGGCTCTTTTAGGGCCAATGCCGTAGAGATAAGTTAAAGAAACTTCAAGCCTTTTATTTTTTGGTAAATCGACACCAGAGAGACGAGCCATTATCCTTGCCTTTGCTTATGTTTGGGGTTTTCACAGATCACTCGAATAACACCCTTGCGTTTGATGACTTTGCACTTGTTGCACATGGGTTTTACGGATGCACGCACCTTCATTTTTTACCTCTTCAATTGATCAAATCCATTTTTCGTAAAAATCAAAAAAACCTTTTGGTTTTAGGCACTTAGCTTGACGCGTTGGCGCTTGAAAACTCAAAATTTTTCACCTTTTTAGGCAATGGACCGCAAAACTTAACACTTTCGACAAGGCCTCGTCTAGTACTATTTGAAAACAATTGTTTACAAATAAACTTTGAATCGAGTGAAGACGTCTTTGGGATCACCCTGACCGTCTATAGCCACAAAAAGTCCTTTTGCCTGATAATAGTCCTTCAAGGGCTCAGTGCTTTTCGCATAGGCTTCGAGTCGCGTCGAAATCACTTCTTCGCTATCGTCCTTGCGCTGATAGGTCTCTCCACCACATTTATCACAAACCCCGCTCACGCGAGTGGGAGTTGAATTAACGTGGTAAACAGCCCCACAATCTTTGCACAGCCGACGTCCCGTCAGCCTTTTAAAGAGGATATCCTGGGGCACTTCTAAAAAAAGTGCGTATTTTATCGGGCTCACGCCCATTTTAGTAATTAACTGTTCTAAAGCTTCGGCTTGGGGTGTTGTCCGAGGGAAGCCATCAAATATAAAATCACCATCTGGATTTTTCTCAAGAACTTCTTTAACAAGTCCAATGGTGACGGAATCAGGAACCAGTTGACCAGAGTCAACGTAGGATTTGGCTTCTAGGCCCAGGGGTGTTTGATTTTTCATGGCGGCCCGAAACAGGTCGCCGGTACTTATGTGAAACTTTTTAGTCTCTTCAATCATTCGAGCGGCTTGGGTTCCCTTACCAGCTCCTGGAGGACCAAAAAGAACGATACTCAAAACTGCACTCGCTTACGGCGTGGACGACGTTGCGCTTTAATAATCGCTTCGTAACGATAGCTGTTCACTTTTTCAATCATCTGGATAGCAACACCCACAAGAATCAAAAGGCTTGTACCACCGAAATAAAAAGGAACATTGAGACGAGCAATAAGAATTGTGGGTAAAATACAAACGGCCGAGAGGTAAATCGCACCGACCACATTCACTCGTTCCATCACTTTAGTAATGTAGTTTGCTGTACTTTTACCAGCTCGAATACCAGGGATAAATTTACCGGACTTCTTAAGGTTCTCTGAAATCTCAGTCGGCGGAAACACGATTTCCGTATAGAAGAAACAAAAGAAGACAATCAAGCCGATAAAAAGAATATTATAAAGTCCACCACCCGTAGGGCTTAGAGGATTCATATAATCCTGAAGCACTTGGACCCATGGAGCACTCGAGAAACTCGAAATTGTCGCCGGCATCATCAAAATAGAGCTGGCGAAAATCGGAGGGATAACCCCTGAAGGGTTTACTTTAATGGGAAAGAAGCTCCCCATCATTTGACCGGACTGTCCTGCACTTTTTTGCGAAACATGGATAGGTAAACGACGTTGTGCGACTTCCATATAAATAATAAAGGCCACAACGGCCACCATAAAGCCCACGAGGATGAGTGCAAGAAGACCATTGATTTGATTATTGCTCACAAGGGTCCAAAGACCAAAAGCACCCGATGGAATACCAGCAGCAATACCGGCATAAATGATCATGCTGGCCCCTTCGCCAATTCCGCGCTCAGAGATCTGCTCACCGAGCCACATAATAAAACAAGTCCCCGCCACAAGTGTAACAATCGTCATCACTTGAAAGGGAACAATACCAATCTGTGGATAATAAAGAGCTTCACCGTTTGGACCGCTTTGACCCATGAGCCAAGTCGAAATCGCATAACCTTGAACAAGAGCAAGAACGACCGTAGACCAACGAGTGTACTGAGTGATTTTGCGTTGACCGTGTTGGCCTTCTTTTTTCAAGTTTTCAAGATAGGGAATGGTTGAAGTCAAAAGTTGAAAAATAATCGATGCCGAGATGTAGGGCATAATTCCGAGGGCAAATACGCTGAACTGATTCAGAGCTCCACCCGTAAAAGTATTGAAAAGTCCAAAGAGACCGCCCTGTCCTTCAAAGAAAGATTTTACAACCTCGCCATTGATTCCAGGAGTAGGGATATGAACCCCTAAACGATAAATAAGGAGACAGAATAAGGTAAAACCAAGACGACGTCTCAGGTCCTCACTTTGAAGTACACTCTCTGATGCTGCTGCTTGGGACCCTGCTGATGCCACTAGATAACCTCGACTTTTCCACCTGCTTTTTCAATCTGTAATTTTGCAGCCTCACTGAATTTGTGAGCTCTCACTGTTAGCGCTTTATCGAGCTTTCCTTGAGCGAGAACTTTAAGTTTCTCATTCTTTTTAAGAAAGCCACCTTGAGCTAAAGTTGTAGGACTCACTTCTCCAGTAAAGTTATTGAGCTGGTGAAGATTGATGATAGCATACTCGGTTTTAAAATCAGTATTTTTGAAACCAAACTTAGGAAGTCTTCTATGGAGAGGAGTTTGACCCCCTTCAAATCCACGTTTAACGTTTCCACTTTTTCTGGCTTTTTGGCCTTTGTGGCCTTTTCCAGCGGTTCCGCCCCAGCCTGAAGAGTCACCTCGGCCGATTCTTTTTTTCTTATGCGTCGCACCTTTATTGGGTGCCAATTCTGCTAACAAACTCATCTTACTTCTCCACTTTTACATCAAGTAAATGTTGAACTTTTAGGATTTGGCCACGAGTCGCAGAGTTATCAGGCAGAACGACCACTGACTCACGCTTTTTAAGCCCCATACAACGAACAGTGTCTTTCTGAGTTTGCGTGCAGCCAATTATGCTTCGTTTTAATTTGACTCTAAATTGCTTTGCCATTTTTTAGTCCTTTTTATTTCTCTTTTAATTTTACTTTTTAAAAATTTTTTTCTCGCAGAGAAAAGATCACGAGGACCTTCTCAATTATTATCTATAAGTTGTAATGAACTCTTTACCTTGCAACTGTGACAAGCCATCAATTGTGGCTCGAACCGCATTGTGAGAGTTACGTGTTCCTACACATTTAGTCAGAATGTCTTTAACACCCACTGACTCAAGAACCGCACGAACAGATCCACCGGCAATAACGCCAGTTCCTGGAGCTGCGGGACGCATAATCACGCGAGCGGCACCAAATTCACCAATCACTTCGTGAGCGATGGTTCGACCTTCAACAAGAGGGAACTGTAGAAAAGATTTTTTTGCGCTTCTTGATGCTTTACCAATGGCTTCGGGAACCTCACCGGCTTTACCCATTCCAAAACCCACGCTTCCGGCACCGTTTCCAACGACGACAAGAGCTGAGAACGAGAAGCGACGGCCACCTTTTACGACCTTAGCCACTCGATTAATGGAAACCACTCTTTCTTCATATTCTGACGTATCTTGCATTTGTTCTCCTAGAACTCTAGTCCAGCTAGTCTTGCTCCATCTGCGAGTGACTTCACTCGGCCGTGATAGAGGTAACCACTTCGGTCAAAAACCGCTTTCGTAATATTTTTTTCTTTTGCTTTTTTAGCGATCAGTTTACCCACTTCAGTGGCGGCATCTTTACCAGCGCCTTTGATATTGTCTTGAAGTGTTGATGCACTCACGAGTGTTTGGCCCGTTTGATCATCAATCATCTGTGCATAAATATTTTTTGCACTTTTGTAGATACAAAGACGAGGACGGATTTCGCTACCAGCCACACGCTTTCTGATCTTCAATCTTTTTTTCATACGGAGCTTTAATTTATCGCCCCATTTTTTCTTTATCGTTACACGCATCTCAAACCTCTCAATTATTTACCAGCAGACTTTCCTTCTTTACGGCGAATCACTTCATCGCTGTATCGAATCCCTTTACCTAAAAACGGCTCAGGTGGACGAAAGTTTCTAATTTTTGCAGCCACTTGACCAACTTGTTCTTTATTTGCACCAGAAATCATCACTGTGGTTTGTTTATCAACCTTGATTTCGATTCCGCTTGGAATTGGGAAAATCACAGGATGAGAAAAACCGAGGGAGAGTTCAAGATTCTTTCCAGAAACGGAAGAACGATAACCAACACCATTAAGGATCAGAGTTTTAGTAAACCCTTCAGTCAAACCGGTCACAGCATTTTGAACAAGACTTCTATAAAGTCCATGGAGTGCACGGCCTTTTTGAGTCTCTTCAGTTCTTTCCAAAACAACTTTATTGCCTTCAACACGAGCTTTCACCTGTGGAAGCATTTTCACTTTTAAAGTGCTTTTTGCACCTTTAACAACAACTTCATTATCTGCACTCACAGATACGTTTACTTTGTTGTCAAACTCTACTGGATATTTACCTATACGAGACATATCAACCTACCAAACAACACAAAGTAGTTCGCCACCAAGGTTTTGTTCCTTGGCTTGTCCACCACTCATGATTCCTTTACTTGTACTGACGATAGCAACACCGTAACCTTCGCGAACGTGCGGGATTTGACCGGTACGAACATAATAACGACGGCTGGGTTTACTTTTTCTAATCACTTTAATAATGCTGGCTTTACCTTTATCATCATATTTTAGATAAACGCGCATCATTCCTTGTTTACTGTCTTTGACGACTTTGTAATCAGAAATATAATTTTGCTCTTTAAGAACGCGAGCTAGATTTTCTCTCACTTTAGAAGCTGGAATATCCACCTTTTCATGACGAGCGGTCTGAGCATTTCTAATTCTTGTTAAAAATTCAGCAATAGTATCCACAATCTTCTCCTACCAACTGGCTTTGGTTACGCCGGGGATCATACCGCGGGATGCAAGTTCACGAAAAGCCAAACGAGACATTTTAAATTTAGCCAAATAACCACGGGGACGGCCGGTGATTTTACAGCGAGTCATCACACGCACACCCATTGAACGACGGGGAAGACGATCCATTTTCATACGCGCTTCAGCTTTTTGCTCTTGAGTCGCTTTTGTACTTTTAAGGATCTTTCTGAGCTCCGCTCTTTTAGAACGATAACGAGCAACAACTTCTGCTCTTTGCTCATCTTTAACAATCATTGCTTTCCTAGCCATCTTCTCTCCTACTTCCTGAATGGAAAGCCAAAATTATCCAATAAGGCTTTTCCTTGAATGTCGTCTTTAGCAGACGTGCAAATAGTGATGTTCATACCGCGGACTTTGTCCACTTTGTC
>JBGSSY010000326.1:0-1966 GCA_041736775.1 Bdellovibrionales bacterium
CCCTAGAAATAGAACCTCAATTTGAGTTGGCTAAAAACAATTTAGTTTTAGCTCAAAACAAAGTTACTGAGATGAAGTCACAAGCTGATAAAGGCAGAGAGAGTCTTCTGGTGAGTCCTACTCAAAACACCCAGGCCGCAATAGATATTGGCATGAATTATTACAAGGTTAATGAATTTGAGAAATCAATTGAAATGTGGAAGATGGTTTTACCTCAGGATGATCTATTTGCCATTGCTCAAAATAATATTGCCAGTGCCAGCATTCTCTTGGGTCAATTGAGAGATGCTGAAATGGCCATTGAGAAGGCGTTAAAAATTGACTCTGGAAATCCACTTTTTCAAAATAATAAAAAGTGGCTTGAAGAAGAAAAATTAAAATTAAAACCTCATTAAAAACATCCTTTATAATCTGAAAAAAAAATGAGGATTTACGGTTTTAATAAAACATTATGGTTAATAAAGAGATTTTAAAAGCTGTAAAAAAACTTACCAGTTAAAGAAACAGCATTGTTTGTCGCTTTTAATAATCCAACATTAACTTCAGATGAGACTGTGTCCGAATAATAAGATAAATCAACTCCAAACCCAACCGGCCAGCGGATATTATAAAGACCTCCTAATCTTATTTCGTAACTCAGATCGGATAGTTCATTTGAAGAACCTATAGCATTGTCAAGAAATGCAGAGAGAAAGAAGCTTGCATTTTCACTCAATTGTGACTGTAAACTGATATTGATTCCAGCGTTCAATGAGTTATTTGTTTCGCTGGTTAAATTGAGGCCATCCGCTGTGTTAATGAGGGGATAAGAAACAGTTCTTAGTTGAGGTCCAATAAATAATTCAAAAGAATAGGGGTTGTTCCCTAAAATTCTCCATGAATAATGAGCTTTCACTGATTGAATTTTTTTGAGACTTCCACGAATTGTTATATCAGAAAAACTGTAAGTGATTTCATAAATTGAGTTATTAGATCCACCCGAAAAACCTAAACCAAATGTCACTGGAGTTGTATCGAAGTTTAAAGAATAGTTTGGATCTTGACTGGAGTATTCTCCTCGACTGGTTGAAAATGAAGTCACTATTCTTTTCGTTTTTAAATTAAGGAGTTGTTGGGGTTCAATAGTAAAATAGGATTTTCCAGTTGTTTGTGGCAAAGGATCGCTGTCGTTAAAGCCATGGACCTCCCAGTAATAAGAGCCTTCTGCGAGTATTGAATTGGATAATTTCACAGAACGTATTTTGGAATTCAATTCAAATGAAGCTATGGCTGGATTATTGGATTGATCATTGTTGCTATAAATTCTCAAAGAAATGGATTTTATATCAGAACGAGTAACGAGCCATTTGAAGACTAAAGGTTGTGCATCGACAAGTTGGCGACCAACAGGTGCCTCTAAGAGTATTCCTTCTTCGACTTTTTTAAAGCCGCTTAATTTGGCTTTTGTTTCCTCTGCAGAAGAAAAAGAATTAATAAAGATTAGACCAACTATCAAAATAATTTTTGTTCTCATAAGTTGAAAGTCTAAGATCTCTCCATTTTTATGTCAAAAATAAGGTTGTTGGTTGGCCGATAAGAGAAAGAGACTGTACTAAAGTCTTTTCAATTGTGAGTGCCGGAACAAGACTTTGATAAAGAAAATGCTCTTAAGAACCGAGTGCACTTTAGTCTAAAAAATGAATAAAAACTAAAATCCTCCGCCTCTCTCTCAACTTTAGTCGAATGCAACTAAAGATATATCGCAAAATATTCGATATAATAAACAGATAAATGAAACAAAAAATAATTATTCTATTCGGGCAATTTTCTGTTCAAGTTATTGTATTTCTTGGCTCCTTATTATTTTCTGCAAAGGCTTACAGTTGTCATTTTTTAATTCGATCAAATGATCATCGAGCACTAGTAATACTGGATGGACAGGAGATCGGAACTGTCCCACAAAAAATCACTTGTCAAAAATCTCCCT
>JBGSSY010000336.1:0-4096 GCA_041736775.1 Bdellovibrionales bacterium
CAAAAAGAACACACATCAATCCGTTTTCGGGGGGGAGATGTAAAAAGCCAAGGATGGCTTTTTATTCTCTTTTTTACCAGACTTTAATCCACTGTATTCTTACCCAGCCCCTCTTATTTTGTTATCCTAGTTCAATGAAACAGAGCCTTAGAATTCTCATCAAGTCATCCTTCATTTTATTATCATTTCTCTTTCTTATCAATTCCGCTGAAGCCAAGGTTTTTAGAAACTCCTACGTCAGTTTTGAATTACCCGATAAGTGGGATTGCTATCTTGAAAATACAGCATGGGTTTGTCGATACGCTATTTCTAAAAAGTGTTTAGGTGAAGGATCAAATACCCCCGAATGCCAAGAGCAAAGAAAAAAAACTAAAGAAGCGATAATTATTTTAGCAGCTAAAGAAGTGGGACCTAAAGACTCCTTTGAGATTTATTATGACTACCTTAAGAAAACAAGACCCATTGTTGTTGGTGGCAGCAAAAAGTCGGAGTCTCAAATTATTCATGTTAAACCGATTAATATAGAAAAACATAAATGGATTGATGGAATGCATTTGGGCAGTGAAATTCCCCATTACTACACACGTTATGTGGCAACTATTAAGGGAAATATATCTGTGCTCGTAACCTTCAGTGCCCATAAACTTTATTATACAAAATACAGCAATGAATTTTTTAGAGCGATCAAATCCTTACGAGTGATCGCCACTAAAGCTTCAACCGTCTCCTCAAAAGAGCTTCGCCCCAACAATGTTGGTACATTAGGGGTTAATATTGGAGCCCATTTGAATACAGCTCTTGATGAAGCCAGCGATGAAGGTTTTGATGGACAAGGTTCAACACAAGGAAGTGAGCAAATGTTTCTCGTGTTTGGTGCCCTTCTTATGTCTCTTCTTGGCATTTTCATATGGCTCAGAGGAAGAAAATAATTAACTCTATGGAAAAAAAACATTTTTTAATTATTTTTTTTATTTTTATAAGCGGACTCTCTCTTGAAGCCAAAGTCTTTAAAAATTCCTATATTCAATTTTCCTTACCGCCCCAATGGGATTGCGAGCTTAAAGATACCGCTTGGATTTGTCGTTTTGAGATTCCTAAAGGTTGTCAAAAAAATTCTTCGACCCCCATCTGCACTGAAGCTCTCAAAAAATCAAAAGAAGCGATTATTATCCTTGCTGCTAAAGAAGCCAGTGCTATTGACACTTTTGAAACCTATTTAAAAAATCTGACTGAGCCACGAAAAATCACCAGTCGAAAGGGCAGTAGTACTCAATCCGCTGTGATTCATGCAAAATCGGTAAAGATTCAAAAAGAACCTTGGGTCGACGGTATGCACATGAGCAGTGAACTTCCTCACTATTACACCCGATACCTCGCATCGATTAAGGGTAAAATCGCAGTTCTTGTCACTTTTAGTGCCCATAAAAATCACTATACCCAATACTCCACACCCTTTTTTAATACGATTAAAACCCTTCGCGTGATCAGCTCCCAAATCGACAAGGTTGATAAAAAAGAATTAGGACCGATGGTGCTCTCTTACCCGATCGATATTCCCGATGAACTTTTTGATGGGATGAATATTGAACAAGAGTCCACCAACGACACTACATCCACTATTCTTTTTACTTTAGCCATATTACTCACTGGACTCGGTCTTTTTATTTGGTTTAAAAGTCGCAAATAAAATATTAAATCGTTTAATAGAACTCAATTATCGGGCACTAGAGAATATCTTCTCTAAACCAGGCCGTAAAACTTCGTCTTTCTTTTTGAGTGGTGAGAACTTCGTGTTCTAGTTCGCTAAAGAAAATGACCAATCGATTCTTAAGAGGTTCGACTTGTAGAAAAGTTTGATTGGGCAAAATGATTTTTAGTTCGCCTCCGTCACCATTTTGCCAAGAGTTGAGGTAATAAACCATTGTCACCAGACGTTCTGATAAGCCTTTGTGGCGATCGACATGAAGGCGATAAAAATGATCTTTGGGGTAAAGAGACATTTGTATTTCAAATCGACGAATGGGCAAATACAGACCTTGTTTGAGCTCTGCCTTTATTGTTTCGAGCAAATGAAAAAGGGCTTGAAAAGAGATGTCTTCAGGATTGAGCCAATGATTAAAATCATTTCTAATTTCTGACTTAAGGGACAAGCTATTTTGACGACCTATTTGCGCTTTTTTAAGATGATTTCTTTTTTGATCAAAGGCCTCACTGAGATTTGTAAACGATTCCTTTAAAAAAACATCGTCAAAGAGAGCATAACTTTTATCACTGAGCTGTTCGGACAAAGTTGAAAACTGGTTAAGAAAACTTTGAGTCAGCGACATTTATTCTCCTGATAAAATTAAGAGACCTTAAGCCGTTGCCCCTCATTGTTATCGATTGGGATAATATTAGAAAGAATAGAAAAGCTCAAGGAGCCCGCCAGCCCTTCAACTTTCGAATACCATGACGGAAGATATTTTGGAGGTACAATGTGACCTTGCTTATAGGCCTCTTCAAGATCAAAAAGATCCTCTAGACTCACTCGGCCACAAAATAGTAAATGACTCAATTCAAGCCGGTTGTTTTTCATCGCCCAGCGGAAAAGACCATGGATATTCATAAGTCCATCAAGATAAATACAATCTTTCGTGAAAACGATGCCCTTATTGGGAAATCCCCCTCTAAATATTCTTTGGGCTGAAAGATAACTCTCCTCTTCATTTTGGCCTTTAGAAATAAAAAATTCAAATGTCTCCAAAAAAGAGGCCCCATGTAGGGCGCGATCAATAGCAATCACACGCAAAGCCAGTCGCTTCAACCGATGTAAATCAATTGCTCCGGTAATAATTTCCGAAAATGTAGCAAGTCCCTCTTGGGTTTTTAAAGTTCTTAAATTTCCTCGCGCCATGGATCTCATAATATCCTGCGCTTCACCATTAATGGCGGTGAGAGAATGTGTCATAACCTCGTGATAAAAGAGTTGTTTAAAATCATAATGATTAAAATGGAGGCCTTGTCGGAGTTTTATTCTTTTGGCAGTGGCCGTGGCTTTGGCCGCCAAATTTTCAGCAATAAGAACCTCAGGTCCTTTGTCTTTAAAGACTTTTTGAATTCGAAAATCTAAATATTTTTTTATCTCTGCCGCATCAATCACTTCTTTCTTTTCATTGAGAAATGAGTGATTAAAATCTTCTGCCAAGCGATTAATATTTTCAGCGGCTTTAAGATTGGAAATATTTGAATTAAAAACATTATCTTGAGGTCGACCGAAGATTTTAATGGAAAGATCCGTAAAGGATGAACTCCCGACAGATTCTGCCAACTCAATCCCATCAAGATAACTCATAATTGTTTTTTGAGTAAAAACCTCGAGGGGATGTTCGGCAGAAAAAGAGCGAAGAAGATGAGTCAATACCCTCTTTTGTTCTTGGTATTTTGGTTTAAGATATTGAATCTCGGGCAATACAACTTTACCCTTTTGATAGGACTTTAGAAATTGCTCTTGTACTGTGATTGGCCATGACAAATGACTGAGAAGTTTGAGGCCGCTACCCGCTTCATAAACTTTCTCATTGATCTCTTTAAGTCGGCGAATAAAATTCAAAGTTTTTTTCTCCCCATCCTCTATATTCTCCTATCGGTTCAATCTTAAGGAATTGTGAGTCCTTGATGGGTTTCTGAGGAATAAAATCAAAGTCACTGTTTGATAAAAATTGATAAACTTTTAAACACTCTTTTGAGAGTTCTCATTGCACGTCATAGTCTGTCTCTTTCTAAGACGGACAGATACAAAAGAATAAAGTCCACCACCTAAAGTCCGATAAAGAGTCTGCAGTTGGGCACATACTATTCAATAGGGCCTAGGGCATTTTTTAGGGGAGAGTTTGTGGCGAGCGAAGAAGAAAGTTCTGAAAAAAACAGCGCTAAAAAACCGTCTAAATTCTCGTTAAAAAGAATGAAAACTCTTTTTCCAAAGATCCTTATATTCATGAACTTTGTTGCTATGGGGTTTGGAGGGTATCTCGCCTATCTTGGAACTGTGGGAATGACTCCCAAAACGATTCGTGAAGCTCAAGCCAAAAAACTCATTTATAACCAAGAGATTTTTGCC
>JBGSSY010000028.1:0-15033 GCA_041736775.1 Bdellovibrionales bacterium
AATCCGGGGCTCTAAAGCCTACCGAATTAACGCCGTTAGCGGCGAGCTCTTCAAATTTAATCGCTCCACCTTCTCCGGCAGCCGTTCCTTTGGGGCCAGATAAGAGAGAGCCTTCGACATCTAGCCTTTCAATTGGAGTAATAGTACCAATACCAATGTTACCCCCCGGAAGTATTGAAAACCTTGGAGTTGGTCCACCTGGAGCTTCCCAAATTGAAAATGTAGAAGAAGCACCATTCATTCCCATTCCCCAGTAGTTGTTTTGTGCATCACCACCAGAGAATCGAGCAAAATCAGCAGCTACTGTGCTTGAACCTTGAAGTTTGAAGGCCGCATAACTACCTGATGTATCACTAACTAGAAAACGTGTTCCACCACCGCCCGTCACAACCAACTTTTCACTCGGATTATTCGTTCCAATACCCACTCTTCCGTCTGAGTTGACTAAAAAGGGAGTCGTATCACCCGCTTGATCATTAACAACAAAAGAGTTTCCTGTACCCGTATTAGTGACAGAAAGTACATTTGTTCCAGTAACTCCGAAATCGGTACTTGCATCCAAAGTCATGGCGTCAGCAAAGTGAGTAAAGTCTAAACTGTCTGCTGCTGGTGCTCCAGGTGTTGCCCATGTCAAAACACCAGAACCATTGGTTTGTAGCACTTGTCCTGAAGATCCATCTGCACTAGGGAGTTGCCAGAGAACGTTGGCGGCGATGGAATCAGGGGCACTAAATCCAACAGTATTTGTTCCATTTGCAGCAAGTTCATTAAATTTAATTGCTCCACCTTCACCCGCGGCAACACCTTTAGGACCAGAGCGAATTGTCCCTTCAATATCTAATCTCTCGCTTGGTGTTAATGTACCGATTCCTAAATTTCCGGAAGTGTCCATTCGCATAAAATCATTCCAGCTACTTCCATCCCAGTAAGTAAAATTAAGTGCATTAGGAGCTGTTGAAGCGTGTCCTGAACCATAAATTTCCCAACCTCTTGTTATCGCATTACCAAGGGTATTCGTGTGTCCATCTTTAGTCACAAGCATAATTCCAGCTTCATCAGCCGCTGAATCTCCTCTTGTACCTAGTTGCAACCAAGCATCATCACTGTTGGCAACATGCACCTCACGTTGAGGAGTAACAGTACCAATACCAACTCGGCCTGCCGCATTGATAATAAAAGGAGTTGTATCAGCAGCCTGATCATTCACTACTAATGAATTTCCAGTTCCAGAATTAGTCACAGAAAGAACATTTGAACCTGTCACTGAAATATCAGTTGATGCATCTAAAGTCATCGCATCAGAGAAGTGTGTAAAATCAAGACTGTCAGCCGCAGGAGCTCCAATCGCAGTCCAACTGAGAACACCAGAACCATTAGTCGATAAAACTTGTCCAGAAGTTCCATCAGAATCAGGCAAGGTCCAAATAAGATCAGCACCGACAATGGCAGGGGCGGCGAAACCGACGTGGTTTGTATTATCAGAATCAGCAAGTTGTAGTTCCTGACGAATACGCGCATTACCAGCAACATCAAGTTTTTGACTTGGCGTTGTTGTTCCTATACCTATTCTTCCATCTGAGCTGATTCTAACACGTTCATTCTCAGATCCAGAATCCCTTGTGATAAAAGCCAGCTCCGTACTTCCTGACGATGCAGGATTATAGATTGACTCAATCTCAGCATCATGAGTACCGCCATTGTGAGAAAAAAGAATTGATGATTTCGAATTCAAAGTCGAGTTAGTGTTGTTAATCCTAAGAGAATTCGTTGCTGTTGTGTTGGCTGTAAAAGAGCCTCGTCCAGCGGCGTCGATGGATAGACCTTCTGTTGCACCACCGTCGTTATTTATATAATTGTTACCAATTATCATATTGCCTGTCATAGCCACCGAGCCATTGGCCATGAAATCACCACCACCACCTAAAGAAGCCCAACTGAGAACACCAGAACCATTGGTTGAAAGAACTTGTCCTGAAGAGCCATCAACGGCAGGGAGTTCCCATAGAACATTGGCAGCTATAGCATTCGGTGCTCTAAAGCCAACAGTGTTTGTGCCATTGGCAGCGAGCTCTTCAAACTTGATAGCTCCACCTTCTCCTGCAGCAGTGCCTTTTGGGCCGGAGAGAATAGAACCTTCAACGTCGAGTTTTTCACCTGGGGTCGTGGTTCCTATACCTACATTGTCATTACCTAAAATAACTAGTGATGGAGAAAACGACCCGTTCCTAACACTTAAAATAATCTCATTTGAAGCCAAACTTTGAGTATTTGTTCCATTTTTTTTAAATCCTTCTATCGTAACGGCAGGAGTTGAGCCTAACGCAGCTGAACTACCCACTATGCCTTGTAATCTTATTCCAGAAGTTAGAGCTGTATCACTTAACCCGAAAAAATTTGCACCACCTGCAGCTGCATCAATTTTATCAATACGTAAAAATGTATCCGTTGTTGCAGGAATGGTCATTCCATGATTCACATCTCCATTTAAAAAAGCCAGTCTTGTAACTTGTCCTGAAGATGCATTCAGCGTGAGCTGAGCTCCAGGCGCATTAATACCTCCGATACCTACATTTCCACTGGCATCGATCACAAATGGTGTTGTATCCGCTGCCTGATCATTCACAACAAACGAGTTTCCAGTTCCTGAGTTTGTGACAGAAAAAACATTTGATCCTGTCACAGAAATATCTGTCGTAGCATCAAGAGTCATTGCATCTGCAAAATGAGTAAAATCGAGACTGTCCGCTGCAGGAGCTCCAATGGCTGTCCAACTCAAAATACCGGAACCATTGGTTGAAAGCACTTGCCCAGATGTCCCGTCAGTGGCAGGCAGTGTCCAGATGAGATCTGTGGTGACTAAAGCGGGTGAAGCAAATCCGACATAGTTCGAAGAATCAGCATCGGCAAAACGAATTTCATTGGTGGCATCGAGGGTGAGATCACCCGTCATATTGTCACCGGCTTTGTTTACCGGTGTAAAGCCAAGGCTTGCTTGTTTGCCATCAAGTTGAGTTTGAATACTACTGGTCACACCGTTTAAATAACCAAACTCTGTATTATCAACAGATCCGCCAGCGATTTTTGTCGCTGTAATCGCTGCTGAAGCGTTGATGTCAGCATCAACTATCTCACCGTCATTGATTTTTGCAGAAGTTACGGCGTTGTTGGCAATCTCTGTTGTACCGACAGCATTGGCTGAAAGACTTAAAGTACCGTCATTGGCAAGAGTAGCGTCACCACTCATCGCAACGGCAGCGGCTTGGTTTGAACCATTACCAACCCAAATATTTCCATCTGCTAAAGTTTCACCAGCAACAGCATCGAGTTTGTTTGAGAAACTGACGTAATCGGCATTTGAAATTGTACCGCTTGTCACAGTGCCACCGGCACTGGCGAGAGGAACATTTAATGTATGAACGTTCGCAGAACTGGCAATGGCTGGGGCGTTACCTGCACTTCCACTTGCAAAAGTTTGGGTTGAACCTGTTTGACCACCAAGACTTGTTAAGCCCGCACCACTCACACCCAAAGTTTGCCAAGAGGAGCCATTACAGAATTGTAGGTTGCCACCATTGTAGCGGATCATCCCGCCGTCACCGGCGATTGAACAGGCTTCTCCGCCATTGGCGATTTTCATGGTTCCAGCGATATCAATTTTTGTCGCTGGAGTTGTTGTGCCAATACCAACATTTCCTGAAGCTGTGATGCGCATCCGTTCGGTCGCTGTATCAACTCCATCGGCGTTGGTACCAAAAGAAATTCGCGTGGGCATGTCACTTGCCCCGGGTGTTCCATCAACTTCAAAAAAGATAAATGCATGATCGTTGGCATTGCTCGAATATCCCGTTCCATCATGGGCATCGGCTTTTATTCCACCAATTTTATCATCAGCTTGAACAATTCCGCCCGCTCGATTGCGACGAAAAACGTAGTCGGCGCCGCTGCTACCTACTGTACTATTATTACTATCGTGATAAACATCCTCGTTGTTGCCAGCGATATGGAGTATTCCGGCAGGGTTAGCAATTCCGATCCCAACGTCTGAACCAAAGTTGACTGTTCCATCAGATTTGAGTCGTAGGGCCTCAATTCCTGCACCTGTTCCACTCATTCCGCTTAGACCTTCACGTCTAAATCCTAAGTTGTTACTCGAGTTACGAACCAAACCCCATGTTGTGGTCGTGGCATTAGGAGTTGTACGAAAAAAGAGTCCTGAATCACCAGTGCCATTGGGATAAAGCGAAATCCCCTCAGACCAAGCGTTGGCACCGGCTTGAATACTCAAATCGGCATCAGGAGTTGGAGTTCCGATTCCCACATTTCCAGAGCTGTTAATTGTTAGGGCTTCACTGCCTGCAGTTGACAAACTGAGGGAGTCTGGCGCCGCACTAAATAGACCCGTGTTGGGATCGGCATTAAATGAAAGGCTTGGAGCGGCAGCCGTTCCTAGACCAAGATTAATAATATCATTATTATCTAAGTTAAGATCAGTCGTCGCCGTGTGATTTCCTAAATTGTCAGAACCGCTCGCAGGGTTGATCCAAGACAAAATCCCTGTACCGTCGGTGGAGAGAATCTGTCCTGTGGTTCCATCAGCGGAAGGAAGTGTCCAAATGACATTGGCACCGACACTGGCCGAGGCTCGAAAAGAAACATAGTTTGAAGAATCACCATCAGCAAAACGAACTTCACTTTGTGTATTCATGGTCAGAGCTGCCGTCATACTGTCGCCCGCTTTATTCACGGGTGTATAAGCAAGACTCGCTTGTTTACCATCAAGTTGGGTTTGAATATTGCTAGTGACACCATCAAGGTAACCAAACTCAGTGTTATCTATAGAACCTGTTGCAAGTTTAGTTGCTGCAATGCCAGCGGAAGCATTGATATCCGCATCGACAATTTCACCGTCATTGATTTTAGCAGAAGTCACAGCGTTATTGGCAATTTCTGTCGAACCAATGGCATTAGCAGCAATGCTGAGTGTGCCGTCGTTCGCTAAGGTCGCATCGCCACTCATCGCTACCGATGCGGCTTGGTTAGATCCATTACCAAGCCACATGTTACCACTTGTCAGTGATTCACCAACGATGGCATCGAGTTTATTTGAGAAGCTGACGTAATCGGCATTTGAGATTGTACCACTGGTGACTGTTCCACCAGCACTGGCTAAAGGAACATTGAGGGTGTGGGTGTTACCGGCACTATTGATCGCAGGTGAGTTACCAGCAGTTCCTGCTGCAAATGTTTGGGTAGATCCAGTTTGACCACCGAGAGATGTTAGGCCTGCACCACTGACTCCGAGAGTTTGCCAAGAAGAGCCGTTACAGAACTGTAGATTACCAGCGTTGTAGCGAACCATACCGCCGTCACCGGCGATAGCACAAGCTTCACCGCCATCGGCGAGTTTCATAGTTCCAGCAATGTCCATTCGTGTCGATGGTGATGAGGTTCCAACTCCGATATAACCGGTTAGAGAATCAATTCTAAAAGCATTGTTCCAAGTAGCGCCATTCCAATATGAAAAACCTAAATCATTGCGTTCGCCGGCAACCGAGAAGGTATTCCCGCGAGTAAAAAGTTGCCAACCTCTGTTGGTTGCAGCAGCACCGAGAATGTTTCCGTCGGCATTTGAAACTAAATCCACTTGTGCGGTTTGATTTCCGGTTGTTCCGGTCGTCTCAATTGAAATGGCTGAAGTGGTGTCATCACTGCGGTAAACACTGATTCTTCGGCGTGGGACTGTTGTGCCTACACCAATATTTCCGGTTGAGGCAATTACCATTCTCTCTGTCCCTGCAGTATCAAAACGAATGGTGTCGTCGTTGGCACCTTCTTCAACTTGAATTTTAGTGTTATTATCAGCATCACGAATTTCATCGCTGCTGAGAGAGCCAACGGCACTTGCAATTTCAGTATCAACATAACTTTTTGTGGTTAAGTTGGTGGGAGCTGTAATGCTTCCATCAGAGGAAATACTGGCAAGTACAACTGTTGAGCTATCACGGATTTCTACCAGATTGGCTGTTTGTAAGATATCAGCCTCAATCGCTAATTGAACTTCATCAGTACCACCATCAATTGTCAGCTGGCCGAACATATCATCACCAGCTCGATTCACTGGGGTATATCCAAGAGAGCCTTCTTTAGAATTAAGCTGAGTTTGAATACTACTGGTGACACCACTCAAATAACCAAGTTCAGTGTTGGTGACAGAACTGGCTACAGGGATTCCGTTTGCATCGCTGAGTAAAGCTCGGTTTGCGGTAATCGCCGAAGCATCAACCATCACTCCAGAACCATCATTAATGAGGATGCGGTTCGCTGTACCATTAGCAAGTTTAGTTCGAGCAATAGCTGCGGCAGAATTAATATCAGCATTCATAATGCTATCGTTTACAATATTGCTACTATCAACCGCATCGGCAGCAAGTTTTCCGTTATCAACCGCACCAGCAGAAATTGTTAAGGCACCTGTATTACTTAAAGTAGCATCACCACTCATCGCTACCGATGCGGCTTGGTTTGAACCATCACCGACCCAGATGTTGCCGTTTGTAAGTGCTGAACCAGTAACAGTTGATAACTTTTCTGAATCCAATTCGTTAATTGCGGCTTGCACGTTGGCAGCAGCAATTCCGCCCGCCGGCGTGTTTGGAATTAAAGCTGAATCAAAATTGGCTTCACTCACACCAATCATCACATCATCAACACCACCAGAGATGGTCACTTTTGTGTTGGCTGGTAATAATGATTTGAGTTCTATGTTCGAGCCAGTTTTTTGTTTATAAATTCCCACACCAGTCGAACCCGTGACGTTGCTGGCGGTATTAACTTCACCACCACTGGCGGTACCGAAGGCTTCCCAGCTCGCACCATCACAATAACTAACCACTCCACCACTGTATTTTAATGTACCAGCTTTGCCTGCTATACAAGCATCAGGGTCATTGGCAATTTGAACACCGCCAGCCACTTGTAATAAAGAAGCTGGAGTTGTTGTGCCAACACCCACTCGACCCGAACTATCAATAGTTAAAGCTTCGTTACCAGCAGTTGTTAAACTTAAAGAGTCTGGGGCGGCACTAAAGAGACCGGTATTAGGATCGCCATTAAAAGAAAGACTGGGGGTCGCTGCACTGCCAAGACCAAGATTGATAATATCGTTATTGGCCATGTCTAAATCTGTAGTGGCTGTGTGATCACCAAGATCATCTGCACCACTGGGGGGGGGTGATCCAAGAAAGAACTCCCGCACCACTGGTTGAAAGAATCTGACCAACACTACCGTCGGCCGCAGGAAGTGTCCAAAGAACAGAAGAAGTTATATCATCAGGGGCTCTAAAGCCAACCGAGTTAACTCCATTAACCGCAAGTTCTCGATATACAATTTGTCCACCATCACCGGAATTTGCTCCTACTGGTGACATGGTTAATTGGCCTGTCATATCATCACCGGCTTTGTTCACCGGAGTATAGCCAATAGAGGCTTGCTTACCATCAAGTTGAGTTTGAATACTACTGGTTACACCACTCACATATCCAAGTTCAGTGTTAGTCACTGAACTGGCCACTGGAATACCATTGGCATCACTGAGTAAAGCCCGATTGGCGGTGATGGCCGCTGCATCAGTCATTACACCACTACCATCATTCACTAGTATTCTGTTGGCAGCACCATCAGCCAGTTTTGTGCGAGCAATATCAGCCGCTGAATTAATATCAGAATTCATAATACTGTCATTTAAGATTTTACTGCTATCAACAGCATCAGCAGCCAATTTAGGGTTATCAACAGCTCCATCAGCAATTTTTCCGTTTGTAACGGCACTGGCGGCAATGGTTAAGGCACCGGTGTTACTTAAACTCGCATCACCACTGAGAGCTACTGCTTGAGCTTGGTTAGATCCATCACCCACCCAAACATTACCACTCGCGAGAGTTTCACCCGCAATGGCATCAAGTTTGTTTGAGAAATTGACATAGTCGGCGTTTGAAATTGTACCACTTGTGACTGTTCCACCAGCGCTCGCCAAAGGAACATTGAGAGTATGAGTATCACCCGCACTACTAATCGCTGGAGAATTACCGGCACTTCCAGCTGCAAAAGTTTGTGTTGATCCGGATTGGCCACCCAGTGAAGTGAGTCCCGCACCACTTATCCCTAAAGTTTGCCAAGAAGTTCCGTTACAAAACTGAAGGTTGCCACCGCTATAGCGCATCATCCCGCCATCGGCTGCAATACTACAAGCCTCTGAACCATCGGCAATTTTTAAAGTTCCATCTATATCAAGCATTGTCGCTGGTGTACCGCTACCGATTTTAACAAGCCCGGTTGGGCCAATGATCATGCGCTCTGATCCAGCGGTATCAAAACGGATAGTGTTGTCGTTAGCACCTTCTTCGACTTGGATTTTTGTGTTGTCATCCGCATCGCGAATTTCATCACTACTGAGTGATCCAACGGCACTGGCAATTTCTGTATCGACATAACTTTTTGTGGTTAAATTGGTAGCTGCAGTAATGCTGCCGTCAGAAGAAATACTGGCCAAAACAGCTGAAGTGCTATCACGAATTTCAACTAAATTTGTTGTTTGTAAAAGATCACCTTCAATCGCCAATTGAACTTCATCATTTCCACCATCGATCAAAAGTTGACCGGTCATGGTGTCGCCGACTTGATTCACCGGTGTGTAACCAAGTGAGGCTTGTTTACCATCAAGTTGGGTTTGAATACTGCTAGTGACACCACTGAGATAACCCATTTCAGTATTAGTCACAGAACTGGCGACTGGAATTCCGTTTGCATCACTAGTTAAAGCACGGTTAGCGGTTATTGCAGCAGCATCACTCATGACACCAGAGCCATCATTAACTAGTAATCGGTTGGCTGTACCGTTTGCTAGTTTAGTCCGAGCAATGTTGGCGGCTGAGTTAATATCCGCATTCATAATACTATCGTTGACAATCTTACCGCTATCAACCGCATCAGCTGCTAATTTAGAGTTATTAACCGCTCCTGCAGAAATTGAGAGTGCACCCGTATTATCTAAAGTAGCATCTCCACTCATCACAACCGGTTGAGCCTGATTAGAACCATCACCGACCCAGATATTACCATCTGTTAATGAAGAACCACCCACTGCCGAAAGTTTTTCGCTATCCAGTTCGTTAATGGCCGCTTGTACCGTTACGGCAGCAATATTTCCAGCAGCCACATTTGTGACTTGAGAAGCGGTGTAATCACCATTGGCAGAAACAACATTTCCAGCCCGGCCAAAAACTGTTGTGACGGGAGCCGATGGGATTGAAACGAAACTTAATACTCCGTTCCCATCGGTTTGAAGAACTTGGCCCGCTGAGCCGTCATCAGAAGGCAATTCCCAGACAAAACTCGCTGCAGCCAGTATATTCGCTGGAGATTTAAAACCGACATAGTGAGAATTATCATTGTCAGAAAAACGAAGTTCATTTTCTGTATCAAAGGTCAAAGCACCGGTTAAGTTATCACCTGATCGATTCACTTTTTCGGAATCCAATTCATTAATAGCGGCTTGTACCGTTACGGCAGCAATGTCACCAGCAGCAGCATTGGTGACTTGCGAAGCGGTATAGTCACCATTATCCGCGACCACTACACCGGTACGACCAAAAACTGATGTGATGGAATTATTTTGTACCCAAGCCAGTTGGCCCAAACCGTTGGTACTTAAGACTTCACCATTAGCACCATCACCATCAGGTAAGGTTAAAACCACAGGAGCACTGACAACGGCCGGTGCTCTGAGTGCGACGTAGTTGGTATTTGTTAAATCAGAAAAGCGAAGTTCATTTTGATTTTCTAGATTAATGGCACCACCAGAATTAATTCCAGTTCCAACACCAATTCCACCCGTCACTGTCACATTGTTAGTGACGCTTAAATTATTACCGGCAGTCAAATCATTGCCAGCAGAAATATTTTGAGTGGCAGAGATATTTGTATTGGCACTAATGGTATTGGCATTGGTGATATCCTGGTTACCCATATTCAGGGTACCTGTCATGGTTCCGCCCGCCAGAGGTAATTTAGTGGCATCAGCACTTGGTGCTCCAGAAGTCCATTCTGTGCCATTCCAAACGAGAACATTTCCAGCATCACCAACGGTTAAACCCGATAGTGCAACAGTGTCCGCAGGCCTTCCACCGACGGTGCTATCGACGTAGTTTCTATTGGCGGCATCGGTTCCAATCAATGGATCAGCGACCGCATTGATGACTTGTCCGTTCATATTCACAGGTGCTGTTGGAGTCGAAGAAAGATAAAGGTTACTTGTTCCACCAATTAGATCGAGCAAAATGGGGTAATTAGTAACACTAAAAACTGTTTCAAGATTGGCTTGATTAAGATCAGCGCCATCATCCGAAAGAATTTGCGAAGCAGAAAGACCATCAATACTCAATGCACTGGCTGCATAGGGAACAGTTGTGATCATTTGATCAGGAAGAGTAAAAATATTGCTATCTTCTGTGATCGTGATTCTGATTTTTCGACTATCACCACTTGAGGGATTATAGGTTCCAATTGCGGCGCAATTATCTGGCGTAACCATCCCAGTACCGTTACTGAGTGCATCTGAAAGTGAATTCACATACTCAAAACCAACACTAGGAGCTCTATTTCCCGAACCAATAAGGAGAGAAAAAATCCCGTTTGAATTAGACATGTTGATGACATGAGTTTCACGGTAAAGAACACACTCTTCTGCACCCGGTGATAAAATTTGAACATTAAAAGTGACTGAAGAACTTTGTACGGTGTGACCCGTAGGTTTTATGATTTGACCGTGATAGGTGAAATTAGCAGCAAACACTTCAACTGAAGTGAACAGGAAAATTAAAAATGCAATCCCGAAGCGAAGACGTGCCATTTAATCCTTGTGATCTAACTATAGATAACTTGTCGGTTTTTAATGGCTAGACTTGATGATTTCATTAGATTTTCTAAAAAAATCTTAAGCACAGACTGACTTTTTTGTTTCAATTGAGAACGCTGAGAAGCAGACCATAGTCTAACTATTTAAATTCAAACGAATTCCAAAAAGAGACTTTTAAATGAAAATGAATCAAGAAAATTTCGTATCACTCTAGGTGTTTAAATTTGAGACGACACTTTTTCGACTTTCAACCAAAGTGAGTCGCATTTAAACCTTCAAATTTCATAATGATAAAACTCACTAGACCAATAACCCCAAAACTGAGAACCACATAACGAATATCGGCGTAAAAAAAACTTCCAAGACTTACGCCCACAATCACAGAAAGGGTGCTCTGTAAAAAACCTAAGATCGCGGAACCGACACCGGCTATGTGACCGAGAGGAATCATCGCGAGAGCGTTGAGATTGCCAAAAAGAAATCCTACACAAAAAAATGTCATCACCATATAGATCATAAAAGCCCATAGGGGTGGGCTCGATACTTCAAATAGATAGAGGAGAGAAAGAAAAATGAAGGAAAGTGCTGTCATAAAAAGAAGAGCACGACTCAACAACCGACGCATTCCTAAAGTCATCACAAGACGAGAATTAAAAAAAGAAGCCCCACCAATAGAGAGAGAAAGAATAGCAAAATAAAGTGGGAATGTTGTGGTGACACTAAACATCCGACTGAATATGGATTGAACAGCCCCCAGATAGCCGACAAAAATACCAAAAACCAAACCCGATATGATAATGCAGACAAGGGTTGTTTTATGGGAGAGAGTCTCAAGTGTGGCTAACCAAAAGACAGAAGCTGAGAATTTTTTTCGCTTTTCTTTTAATAAAGTCTCAGCCTGTCGCAGACCAAACCAGACCCAAACAAAAAAAGCCGCGACAAAAAGAAGAATAAAAATTTGTCGCCAACTTGCAAAATAAAGAACAGCTTGCCCAAGAGTCGGAGCGATTGCAGGAACCAAAATAAAAATCGTCATAACTAAGGATGTGATTTGGGCCATGGCATTACCAACGTACTCGTCGCGAATCAAAGCAATTGAAACAATTCGAGGAGCTGCACCGCCAAAGCCTTGTAAAAATCGACCCAAAAGAAAGAGCTCAAAATCCTGAGAAAAGCCCGAAAGAACTGAGCCGATCATAAAAATACCAAGTCCCCAATAAATCGGTGGTTTTCGACCGAAAACATCTGAAAGAGGTCCAAAAACCAATTGGCCAAAACCAAAACCCAAAAATAAAATGGCAATAATCATTTGGACTTGATCGGGAGAATTCAGTGAGTAAGCCAAGCTGATTTTATCAAAGGCCGGCAACATACTATCAATGGCCAAGGCAATAAGGGATGTCATCAGGGCCATGAGAGTGACAAATTCTATTTTATTTAATCGAGCACCTTGAGCTTGCATCACAGAAACCTAAATTGAGGCAAAGAAATGTAAAAGTCATGTTATTTATTTTCGGCGAGTCCCTTTTGCCACCGGTATTGCCGTTAATGGGTCGTCGGGCCAAGAGTGTTTGGGGTATCGCCCCCGCAATTCTTTACGAACATCTTTATAGGCCCGTTGCCAAAAGCCTGCGATGTCAGAAGTGACTTGAACAGGTCGAAAATTAGGAGCTAAAAGTTTGAAGACCAGTGGTTTCTGCAAAGATCCGATGAAAGGTGTTTGTGTCAATCCAAAGACTTCTTGCAAGCGAACCTCAACAAAGGGAGGCTCAGACTCTAAATATTGAATGGGGTGAACTCCTCCACTGGGAGCAGAGAAAAAAGAGGGAACACTCTGATGAAATTTCTTAAGAAGTTGTGAATCCACAGTCCCCTCAAGATAAGAGACAAGATTTTCAGACAACACCTCTTCCCATTTTGTTTTACCAAAAGCGGCTAATTCTAATGTCTGACGAATTTGATTTTGACCAATACTGGATCGAACTTCGGGGTCCTCTTTGACAAAATAGGCCCAGCGTTGCATCCAGTTTTTGAGTGGAGCATGACTCTTGACAATGGATTCCCAACGTAAAATTAAGAGGTCTAAAAATTGATCGCCCATCTCCTCTTGAGAAATCTTAACCAGAGTTCCCTCTTCAAGATCGAGATCGCGAAAGCGTCGTCTTTTTTTGGTAAAAAACTCTCCCTTCTTTTCGTCAAAGACAGTCTCTTGAAAAGACTCGACTTCAGAACCCAATAACTCCAGTAAAAGAGATTTTGAAAGACCACTGGCTTTATTGATGAGTGTTTCAGCCTGTCCCGGCTGATCAATCCCATCAAGCGCTATAAAAAACTCACTCTCTCTCACCTGAGTGTTTGGGCTTAATCGCACACCCCGGCCACCGACCATGACTCCACGATCACTTTTTCCTCTTCGACGACAAAGTCGATCCTTTTGGGTAAAGAGTAAAAGTTCGGTGAGAAATCTTTCTGGATCATCAACTTCTTTTTTATTCTTGATCAAAGCTTCAAGTTGATCAGAGGCTTTCTTCACTTGATCGAATGACTTGAACTGAACCCATTTGTCTTTTCTTCCTTCTAAAAACTCTTCAAGGAGTTGAAGGGAGTAACGCAAATCACATTCTAATTCTGATCGGGCTGAATCATCTTTTAGAAAGCTGTCATTCTCTTGTAAAAGGGCGACGGTTTGGGCTGCTAATTGCGCACCACCCTTTTCTTCTGCCAATGCGAGTATCCCAGCCCAACGAATATCAACAGGGTATCGAAGTAGGTCTCTTCCTTTTTCAGTCAAGCTCTGATCCAAAGTCAGAGCGTCTAGGCTTTTAAGATAGTTCACAGCCTGACGAAGGAGAACATCGGGAGGAGAATCAAACCAACTAAAACTTTTAAAATCATTTAATCCCAAATGAGCTAACAGAAGTAAAGTTGCAGAAAGATCAACTCTTTGGCACTCAGGCGCCATTTCTTGCTCTTGAGAGGCTTCTTCATGGGATGTCCATAATCGAACGCAAACACCCGCTTGCTCCCGCGCCGCTCGGCCGGCCCTCTGTTGAGCATTAAAGCGAGAAATACTTTTTAAACCCAGTCGTGAAAATCCACTTTTAAAATTTGTTGTCATCACTCGAGCTAAACCGGTATCGATGACCCAATTGACTCCTGAAACAGTGACAGAGGCTTCTGCGATATTGGTTGAGAGTATGATTCTTTTTTGAGTTTGAGGTCTCAAAACTTTCTTTTGCTCTTCAAGACTTAAGGAGCCATGAAGAGTTTGAATTTCTCGATCGATTTTTTTTTCGATTAAATAGTCTTGGACTCTTCGGATCTCGCCTCTTCCCGGTAAAAAAACCAGAATATCACCATGAGCTTCTTTCAGAGCAGCCACAACACTCTCGCCCACTCTTTGCACAAACTTATAATCTGTTTGCAGACTGATCGATTGAGAGGAGTGACGAATCTCCAGTGGGAAAACTTTTCCAGGAACATCCACAACTTCACTATTCGCGAGATAGTCTTTTAATCGTGTAATATCCAGTGTTGCAGACATCACAAGGATTTTTATATCTCTCCCCATTTCTTGCAGCTCTTTGACGACTCCCAAAATAATATCTTGATAAATATTTCTCTCATGGAATTCATCAATCACAATCCATTCAAAATCAGTCAGTTCAGGATCGTCGATCAGGCGTCGAAGCAGAAGAGCATCGGTCATAAAAAGAAGTCGAGTGCTGCTTCTTAATTTTGAGTCATGTCGAACTTGGTAACCCACTTCATTTCCAACCGTCCATTTTTTTTCGTCAGCAATAAATTGACAGGCAGATACGGCCGCCATTCGACGAGGTTCGACCACGACAACTTTTCCACTGACCACCTTAAGGAGTTCAGGGGGGAGACGAGTGGTTTTTCCAGCCCCCGGTGTTGCCGTTAAAATCACTCGATTTTGGCGCGAAACAACCGAGAGAATTTGTTCAAGATAAGAATCAATTGGAAGAACCATCTCTTCACAATTATCCATTCTGAGGACTTCAGTCAAAAGATTATCTGGGTCAAGAAGGGAATAAGTCTTTATGCTTACTTTGAATGAAAAAAGGACTTAATCGACTTGAGTGATTTCATATTCAAA
>JBGSSY010000054.1:0-28341 GCA_041736775.1 Bdellovibrionales bacterium
GTCAGAACTTTTCACGGATTTGTTCTATGACAGTTCCCCAAAACTTGAAATTCCATCTGATTTTATAAATAATAAATTACAAGATGGTGTTTGGAAACGACCCGAGTTGGGTTACGCTTTTCAATTCAGAAATCATCCTAATGATCCCGATCGATTTATTAGACTTGAAACTTTAAATTTGACCTTAGTGATCCCAGCCAATCCGAGCACACAATTGCCTGTGCAGATAGGACCTCAATTTTCGGCTGAGTTTATTCGTCCATTCGATAAAAAGAGTCCTTTATCAGCCCTTAAGAATGCAGTGACAACAAGTCCCCCTTATGGCCCCTCAAAAGTTCCTTACAGCTCAGAAAAGGCGCTTAAACTTAAAAAAGAAGATTATTTTAGCTTCACCGCTTCACTGGCCTTTCAAATTGCTCCTTCAACGGCTCATGCCACGGGGATTGATTTTGTGGGTAACCAAGCCTTTATTCGTTATATTCTTTCGGGGGATTTCAAAGTTGAAGTCTATAGACTTTCTGAAAGTAAAGTAAAGGTGATTGCTTCGAGTTTAAGATCTAAAACCCTTGGCGCAGGAGCGAACCTAAGATTTGTTCCTGATATTGAAGTTTTTGGCTTTAGCCTTTTAGACAATCTGTTGAATAAAAAAATCAGTGCAGATCTTATTGATTGGACGCTTTATGAAAAAAACAAAGGTCACCTCTTTTCGGTCTCATACATTTATGATTTAAGTGAGGAGGCTGGTCAAAAAGCCTATGACGCCCTTATGGATCCAAGAAAGTGGAAAAAACCAACTCTTCAATTTAACAAGAGCGTTGCTGGAAAACTCAATCCGGTTGAATCCAGTTTTTGGCTTGCAGACGTATCTCTCTCTCAGGAACTAGCTGAAAAGAAAGCACCAGGAATCATACATGTCGATCATTCTCAGCTTGGCTATGAGCAAAGTACCAAAGGGATTAAATTTGATATTCTCCTCGCGGATAAAAACAAACGTCGCCATTTTATAGAAGCCGACTATACCTATCAGCCAGTATCAAGCTTACAGGCTCAGAACTATAGAATTGCAAACTTTAAAGTCGATGACGACTATCAATTCTTGTTTAATGTAGCAGAATCCAAGGTCAGTCGTGAAACCACTCTTGTCTTCGATAGCGACGCCAGTTTACAGATCTCAAACTTTCATGAACTTCATTTTTTATATCGACGGGAAGACAATAAACTCAAAGAAAGCTCATTACAAAACGAAGCTTCAATGATCATCGGAGAGATGCGAAAGATGCTTCCCTCTGAACTGTATGGAATAGACTTGATTCGACTGAATGAAATTCTTAATCCGGCTTACACTCAAAAAATTGATTCTTGGGTGCAAATGGAAATCACCTATAGTGCCTTTGGCACTGGGTGTGGTTCAGCAACTGAGCTTCGATGAGATCTCTGGAGTTATTGATACATTTATGAGTTATGCAGTTCCCTTAATTGTATCCAATAAAAAAAGTGAAAGATTTTTTTACGGTAACTTAGAGCTTTTTCCAACGATTGATAGATTGAAAACTTCTGGGGATCCTAAAAAGTATTTCAACGATGCAAAAATAAGACAAATCAAAGAGAGCCTTTATCTTGCTTTCCAAAGAACAAAATCGGCCCAGCAAAATGAAATCCAATGGGAGATTTTTAAAGACTTGCAAAGGAACCTGATATTTAGAGATTTTGGTTCTGCTTTTCTTGTGCGTCTTCTCGCTTATGGCGCAAAGAAAAACCCCAAACTTACTCTTCGTGATTTAGTTTACTTTAGAGCTCGAGTGAAAGTTAAAAATGAGAATGAAAAGTTAATTCATATCGGAAATCACATGCGTTCGGATGCCACTGTGGCCCTGCTGACACAAAAAGACCGTGTAATGAATCGAAGCTACAACACTTTTCATTTTATTGAATAAATCAATAAAGACTATGCGGAATCCAATGAGTCTTTGGTAAAAATCAAGTAAAGTTTTTTTTTAAATAGAAGTATCAGGTTTTGACCAAAAATGAGACGACCATATCCGAATTGAGAATACTTTCACAGTTGATGAGACTCACCAGGTTGTTTGTCGATTGAGAAGCGCTATGATAGCTTAGGCATTTTGCTTTGAATAGGGCGTCCACAGCTTCATAATTAACAGGTTATTCTCTTTTATTTGGCCCCCATCAATAGCGAAATAAAAAAAGGACTACGTCTCATTTCGCGACGTTTGTTTAAAGAGATAAGCCTATTCTTCCGAAGAAAGTTGAGATCCTTTGGAGATTTGATAGTCATGACTAAAAACAACTACGACAACTTGTTAGCTGACTATAAGCTGATAAAGCCTCTTGGTGAGGGAGGCATGGGTGAAGTCTTTTTGGCTGAAGATATTCATCTTTCTAGAAAAGTGGCTATCAAATTCTTAAAAACAGAGCAAGAATCTCAGAATGATTTAATGGTTAAAAGATTTCGCAATGAAGCCAAAATTTTGGCTTCACTCAGTCATCCCAATATTGTGAGTATTTTTAATTTTGGGACGAAGGATAATATCAACTATATCGTCATGGAATACGTAGAAGGAACAACACTGACTGATTTAATTAAAGAGAAAAATCATAAAATTGAAGAAATCGTGCAAATCATCACTAAAATTGTTAAGGGAATTTGTGAAGCTCACGCCAAAGGTGTTTTACATCGTGATTTAAAACCGGCTAATATTATTATTACAAAAAATAAAGAAGCAAAAATAGTGGACTTTGGCATTTCAAAAAGCATTTTGAGTGATCAAAATGAATACACTCAGACTAATCACTTTATAGGAACCGTAACTTATATGGCTCCCGAGCTCCTAATGGGTCATCCGCCATCCATGGAATCTGATATTTTTTCCTTAGGTGTTATTTTTTATGAAATGTTGATCGGCAAGAATCCTTATTCTGGAGATAATAAATTTAAAATTATTGAGAAAATTAAATCCACACAACTTGAGCTTTCTCCTGAATTCAAGTTGGCATTACCCCAAGAGCTAGTAAAAATCTTTTTAAAAATGACGGCTCTTGATAAGAAAAATCGTTATAAAAGTTCCATGGATCTTTTGATTGATCTTAAAAATGTAATGACTGAAACGGGAACCCTCGTCTTTAATACCGAAGAAGAAGATGAAATCGATCGACTGATGAAGAAATACTCCAATCGTCCAGATCCGTTAACCCTCGATGAAGCAAGGACTGAATCCTTGGAAATATCTGATCTCCACTTTGACAACATCGAACTGACTTCAAATAGAGCTAATGAGCTCGTTTTAAAAAACAAAAATGAAAAAAAAGCGGAAAAAGATCCTGTGTCCGTAAAACCTCAGGGAGACGAATCTGAAATTGGGATTGATCCAACCCGCAAAAAACCTCTTTTTACCCCTTTAAGAATTGTTCTCGTTCTTTCGGCAGTCATTGGTTTTATTGCGTTTAAATATTTGAGTCTGCTTTCTGGTGCTGGAGCGCAGAATTTAAAAGAACATCTTTCATCTTATGTGAATAAGAAGAAAGTTGTAAACTCTGCTACAGATGAAATTAAACTTCACGCTGATAAGGTGACCCAGACCAACCTCTCTTTGGAAGAACCTCAGTTAAGCCTACCTCTCCATAATTCCTATCTTTTATTTGATGTCATTCGACGAAACGAACAAACCGGAAAAGTATTAAAAAAAGGAAGAGTAGGTTATCAATTTGAAGTCAAAAATCGCGATATAGCCTCTGTTAACGTTCATGATCAGTCTAACAAATGGACAGAGTTCTTACAGGTCACTGCAAATAGTTTTGTTCCACCTATAAAATACAAAAATCTTATAGGCAGAGAACAAAATATCAAACTATCGGGTGACTACAATGCTATTTATCCACTTAATATAGGAAAAAAAATGACCTATTCCACAACTTCACTTTTACCCAACGGTCAGTTCAGTCAGATCAATAAGGAGTGTCACGTTCTAGGTCGAGAAAATGTAATGATCAATAATATTGATTTAGAGACCTATAGGGCGGAATGCCGAGAAATTGGAGTTGAGAAGCCCGTTGTTGAGATGATCCACTATGCTCCTTCTTTAAGATACTTTGTCAAAAAAGAGTCTCGTGTCCCACGTCTCGATGGCTATCACGTGGAAGTCATGAAGCTTGTCAATTACAAGCTACCTAAGGCTCCTTAATTCAATCGACTCAAATTTTTGCAAACACCAGCTCTTAGCGTGCTGGCGCATATCTTAGAAAAGACTCTCTTCTAAATCCATGATCATCACACTCTCTTAATGTGTGAGTCGTGAGATGACCTTGTTCCCCTTAATACATCGGACGATTAAATTCACCGTGACTGATTCGCGCTAAAATAAAACTCGTTTGATCCCAAACACTTAAAGGCAAATCTTACGCCATTTCAAAAGCTTTTGAGTGGCTCAGATCTTCAAAAATGACTAAGGTGAAACAATCTGATGAAAAGATAAACGTTTCATAATGATAAAATCAACCAGGTCGGTTGATTTTATGTGTGATGGCTTAATTTTCTTCTTGAGTTTAACGAGTCAAGAGTCATTAACACTTCATAGCCTCTCTATTTTTCTGATTTTTTATTGATAACATTCTGGACCAAGGTCAATTTTATCTGGTTAGACCGCAATCTCAGCAAGAGAAATTAAATTTATTTAGATTAAGGGCAGCGCCTCGACCTTTGGACCCTGTTAAATTCCTAGACAAAACAACCGATGTCCTATGTATGAAGTTCCGTCTTCCCGTATTTTCAATTTTATTTTTATTCTCTGCAATGGCTTACTCACGTGTTCAGGTTCAAGTCAAAGACCAGAGCAGGATTTATAATTTGCAAACACAAGAGGAAGTCAAACTTGTCGATCGAACGTTTTTTATTGACGACATCAATCAGATTTATTGGGTGACTTCTGAGGGAAAAGTGCCAGTCATTATTCTACCTGTTAACGACTCAACCAGCCGTTTGGATCTCAACTCTCCACTCATTGAAAATCAGATGATGACAGCAACCAAAAATACAATCGATTTAGACCTTTCAAAAATTATGGTTGAAGTCATTGAGATCCAAAAATACTTATCCCAGGGGCGGGAAAACTTAGCGAGAACGAATTTGTCTCGTTTGATGAAAGAACGACCCGATCTAGAATTCCTTCACTTTTTATCGGCCAGTGTGAGTTTACTTTCGGGTGACAAAAAAATGGCAATAGAGGAACTTGAACGGGGCCTTGCCATTCATCCTGAATATCAAGATGGCAAAGAAATGCTAAAAAAACTAAAGGGGTCCAAATGAAAAATGGTCTTGTTATTGGTTTGTTAGCAACGCTAGCGACTTTTGCCTATGCCATTGAAGGAGACTGGAGCTTTTACTTACAAAAGCACTCTTTGGTTATCGTAATAGGTGGAACATTCTCCATTCTTATATTTTCAAATAACTTTGCAGCGATTGGTAAAATGCTTCTCTCCATAAAAAACCTAGGCAAACACAATCTTAAATTGTCCATGTTCGAGCAAGATATTTCAATGTTATCTAAAAGTAGAACTTTAACAAATCCTGAACTCTCCCATCCGATTTTACGATATGCCTCCGATTTATGGGACCAGGGCGTTGATTCTCGCCTTTTCATCGCACTGCTTTCTCAACGTCGAAATGAGCTTATCGGGGCAGAAATTGAAGTCGTAGTCATGTTAAAAAATTTAGCCAAATATCCTCCCGCTCTGGGAATGGCAGGGACTGTCATGGGGATGGTTGATCTCTTTTTAAACCTCGATAACAACAAGGGTTCAGTAGGGGCGAGTCTCGCATTTGCAATGACTGCAACATTTTTTGGAATCGTTTTATCAAATGCCTTGATTAGCCCTTTAGCAGACCGGATGTATATAAAGACTGTTCACGACAAAAGGTTAATTACTTCACTCTATGAAATCTTGCTATTAATCAACGGAGACAACCCAAGCTCACTGGTTCTCGATGAGGTGAAGCAACGTGCGTCCTGATTTTAGTCCAAAAGCCCCATTAGACCTACTTGAATCCAAGTCTTGGCGTATTGAGGAGATTGATCTCAATGAGTTTGCAGAAAGTGAATCACACCTTTGGGCCGTTTCTTATGCCGATTTTTTAATGGTTCTCTTGAGCTTTTTCGTCATTTTTTTCTCCTATGATCAAAAACAACAAGAGAAAATTAAAGAAGACATTAGTGAAATAACCAAATCACACAAGACCTTGATGAAGGTTGAAAAAGATCTTCAACGAGACCTAACTGCTGTTTCTCAAAATCAATCAACAATGGATCAACCCAACCCTTCGCTGGCTGAAGTCAGTTCAAGCATGAAAAGTCTTAAAGAAACCATCGTTACAAAACAATTGGATAAAAACACAATTGTCATTTATTTGCCCGAGAGTATTTATGGTCTCAATGAAATATTCATGAGCGAGAAGGGTACTCAATCTTTTAAAAAAATTATTCAAACGCTTCAGCCTTATAGAGATCAAATTGAGTTGACGATTGTGGGCCATAGCGACAATTCGATTCTTAAGCCTCAACAACAGCAGCTCATTAGCTCTAACTTTGCTCTGAGTTCATTGAGAGCAGCAGAAGCCTTGAAGCTAGCTATTGTCCTTGGATTTCCTTCTGAAACGCTTTCAGTCAAGGGTGAAGGAAGTGTAAAAAGAAACACGAGAAGTCTTTCGATTATCATCAATGCGAAGGAGAACCTGGTTGAATAAAATTTTATTCTTTTTCTTTATGCTTTTTTCGAGTTCGATTGCCGTGAGTGCTTTCGACTTTGAATTTGTTAACAAGATCGAGGATCTTACTGAAAAGAGAGTTCGATCTCTTGTGAATAAAATTGATCCTCAAGCTATAGTCTTAGTTAATTTTCAATTTAAAGAAGAGGCTCTTGACGGAACTCTTCCAGGCACTTATCTGGACGTCAGTATTTTTCAACAGAGATTTGCCACAAATAATGTGTTCCCGCATCTTATAAAGAGCCTTGAAATTTCAATCTACTGGAGTGGTGAAAGATCAGAAAACTGGGTTGACGAGAAGTTAAAAAGTCTTTTTAACCTTAAAGATAATCAAGTGACTATTCGACATGAAAAAATGGATAGTGAAACTCTGGGTGTTATTTTAGAAAATAATAAAAATAAAAATGTCTTATTTTTCTTTGAACAACTGCAAAGTCATTTAAATGCCTTGAAAGAGCAGTGGGTCTTTCCAGTGTCACTGGCTTTTTTCGGATTGATCCTATTGAGTTTTATCGTATTTACTTTCGTCTCCTTAAAGGGTCAGCACTCTTTACAAAAGGAGATGCAGGCTCTAACAGTCGCTATTTCCACTCAATCGGGAGAAGAGACCCGTGGGTTCCAAGGGGACTCTCTAAAGAACAGCCAGCCGGCGAACCCGGAAAATAGTGGTGCCAGTAGTGCAGAGTCAACAATCCAACTTTCTGCCGAACAAAGTCTCGCACTTTTATCGGATTGCTATTGGTGCGAGCTGGATGAGTACGCCATCTATATTTGGAAATTTTTGCACACAACGACGCGTGAACAGATCATGTCACTCTGGCCCACCACCGAGCAGTATTTGAGGGCTATCTCGCATATTGAGCCGAAGAATTTGGGATATGAACACCATCCGGCTTATCTTCGACCACTGAGGTTAGAAAATGTTTCTCAGCAGGATCTGGTTGAATGGCTCACGAAGCAGCCTCAAGCTTGGAGCTTGTTGTCTCCTCTTCGCCAAATTCATCTTCCGATTGGATTAGCGGAGCGTATGAAATTTATGAAGGCCTCTCCTTTGACTGTTGATCAGATTAAACTCCCTGAGATTATTTCCAAACCAAGGGTTTTATCGGGTCTGCGACTTCAGCTTAATCTGACTCAAAACGATGAATTGTATCTTCTCTCCAATCATCACCTTATTTCACTTGAAGAGCGAAGGAATTTTCAAACTCTCCTCTGGTTTTCAAAACGAGATCTTGAATATAAAAAGTCTATTTTAAGTCCAATTTCAGCTCGGGATTTAGCGACAGCATGGATCGGGCCTGAGGAAATTCTCAATGAAATTGCTCAAGCAATACCAGAAAAAAAGAGAAAGCTACTTGATGAGTACCGACAAAACATAAAAGCCAACCGAATGTCACCGGTTTTCCAATACCTCCTGCAAAAAGGGCTGGAGGAAGAAAAAGATGTGGCTTAGCTTTTTGTTATTTCTGTTTTTATGGCCTTTCACTTTTGTTTCCGCAAAGGAAAACCCGCCCAAAAATGTGACCGTGGTCAAGATAAAACAGAAAAATTCTCTTTCGGCGGGAGTAGAGCTTTCTCAGCTTTCCAGTTCGAGAAGTTCTTTGCAAGGGATGGGTTTTGCTCTCCGTTTTTCCCATGCCCTCGCCTCTAAAACGTCACTGTCAGTTTCATTGTCTCAACATCTTGGCACCGGAAGTAGTAGCAGCACCTCTGTACTTTATTCTTCTTTTTCGGGACAAATCCATTACGCAATCACCGGGCGTTTCGATCAAGAAGAGGAAAAAATCATGGTTAACGAAAAAGAGGTCTTCCGTCGATTGCAAGGGCAACAAACCGGCTGGATCGTTGGTCTCTCACTTGATCAATTATTTTTAAATGGGGAGTCCAATGT
Source organism: Bdellovibrionales bacterium (assembly GCA_041736775.1). GTDB lineage: Bacteria > Bdellovibrionota > Bdellovibrionia > Bdellovibrionales > JAGQZY01 > JAGQZY01. Next base: position 8,664 of record JBGSSY010000054.1, read on the forward strand.
GGTTCCAGCAACTGGTCTCTCAATATTGGGTGGTTATCAAACCCAACTTTGGGGATTCGATATAAAACCAGAATTGGGCTATGGACAGCTTACAGCAAAAGAAAATGAGTCTCTTACCATTCTTCGCTTTGGACTTCGTATAGGGTTCAGCCTTTAATGTATTAATTTGAGTCAAATTTCTACCATCTCTATCTTGTCTTACTAAGAGACTGATTATTTAGAAATGAATAAAATAAACCGATAAGCCAAAGAATGAGAGCCCTTAGAATCACTTTATATTTTCTCCTTTTTAGCACTTTGTTTGGATGTACAAAGGCCAGCGATGTGGATTCTTTGTTTTTGGATAGTGCTGGTAGAGATGTCTTTGGTGAAATTGGTAATTCAGCGATTGAAATCACTCCAGCCTCGGTTGATTTTGGTCCGGTCCCTGTTAATACCTCATCGAGCAGTCGGTTGGTGAGTATCCGCAATACGGCTTCAGTTGGAATTTATGTTTCTTCAATTTTTGCAACTTCTTCCTATTTTAGTATTATCAGTGAAGACTGCACCTTGAATAATCAATCATTGGCTCCGGGAGAATCTTGCCAAATGAGGGTCGTCTTTAATCCAACTCTCGCTGGTGAATTGTCCTCAACCTTAGCGGTTCGTTTTGGAGCTACTATTGGCGCTACTGATTACGTGAGCTACAGTGGTGTCTCGGGAATTTCGACAACCGATTTAGTGTTTGCGGGTGTGAGTTCTGTTGACACAATTCGGTCAACTTCGGTTCGACTTTTGTGGACTGACGTGGCGAATGAAAATGGTTATGCCTTCTTTCGTGTCAATGGGGCCGTCCTTGAGTTTTTAGGAACAGCACCAAGAGATTCATCGTCTGTGGTGGTGACCGGTCTTCTTCCTTCGACTTCTTACAATTTTCGGGTGAGGGCGATTGACTTTTATGGGAACTATGACGCAAATACGATCGATCAGCCTGTAACCACATCGCCGCCAGTTTCTCTATCTGCTCTGAACGACTACACCTACTTGCAACCTTCTGGACCCTTGGTTCCTTTGCAAACCACTGTTTTTGACGTGAATAATCAATTAACAATGAACGATGACGGAATGGCCTACCAATGTTTTTATGACGAACTGATCGATGGTAATGTGGCTTCGACTTTACCCTGTTCTTCTCTTTCTCAAATTGTTTTAGATCCTTCTTTTGCATCAAGCGGTCAGTTAGATTTCACTCCTGTGGATGAGGATATTGGGTTTTCTTACGAGATCAGAATTACAGGATCAGATGGTGGTACAACCGATGATGAAATAATTGGGATCAACGTCACCAGCGCTTATGTGCGTAACGCCAATTTGGTTCTTGATTATCAAGCCGCTTTTTCATCAGGGTTTCGCCCCGGGCAGAATCTCCCTTTTGATTTTACATTCTTAAATCTCGTCATCGGTGGGTCTTCACTCGATGGTGATTTAAACTCTGGAACTTGGAATAGTGGATGGGCCGGTGACAACTCTAATATCAATAATCGATATCGGCTCATTTTCGAGGGAAACAGTGGTGCTGGAGCTGATCGTGTAATCGCTGGAACGGACTTAAACACCCTTGCCACTCCTCTTTTTACAACTTGGATTCGCCCAACTAATTTAACGGCTGGAGCTTCCCGGGTTTTTGGTAATGGTGGAGAAGGAGATGATGGTTGGAGTCTTGTTCAGCTCAGTTCTGGGCAATTTAGCTTTTCAGTTGGAAATGGGGGCGGCGATTCAAAGTCTGCTCTTTTAGATCTTAATCCAACGATTTACCTCGATCTGGATGAGACGGGCGGGGGGCCTGCGATTAATTCGGGAAGTCTTATTCAGAACGCGAATTTTGTGAATGGTGCGAGTATTACCCAAGGTATCAGTGGTGCCTATGGTGGATCCAGTGCGTATCGAACAGTGAGTAACGCCTATTTGCAGTTTAGTCCTCAGGTCGATATTTCCACAACTTGGACAATGATGGCTTGGATCCTATTTCCGATTAATCATCATGCCAGTTGGAAAACACTTGTTCGCGGCAGCGCTTATCATCCGATCATTTTTTCAGATACGACCAATGAGTTGGGGAGTTATGTAGGATCAATGAGGTCAAGCGGTTTTGATGCCGATACCTTAAGTCCCGGGTGGCATCACATTGCTGCTATAGCTAATGGGGGAACCACAACTTTTTACGTCGACGGCAATCAGGTGGGTGTTCCCATTAATTTTGTAGCCGATGATAGCATTGTTGCCGTTGGGAACTATCAATCCGGCCCTCAATCGATCGGTACTTTTGATGATTTCGCCTATTTCTCCTCTGCTCTTTCACCGGCTGCCATAAACGATGTTTATCTGGGCAGTTGTTCCACCACCCTTGATGAAAATGCTTGGTCTCATTTAGGAGGCTTTTTCGACGGGGTGAGCACTCATCTTTATAAAAACGGAAGTCTTGTCTGTTCACGTCCACTTTCAGGCAATGTTCTTGGTTCAATGGAACAATTTAGTGTCGGTGCAAAAGAAGATGGTTCCATGGCTTGGGAGGGAGAAATTGCAAGCCTTCAAATCTATGACAGTGGGAGTTCCGCTGATGTAATGACTAACTTTGTAGCCGATGCTCTCAGATACTCTTACCCTGCCAGTTGCAGCCATTGGCTTCCACTGGGTGGAACTTCTAATGGTCTCTACTTTATTGAACATCCCACTTTAGGTCTTAAGCAGGTTTATTGTGATCAAGTCACCGATGGTGGAGGATGGATGATGGTTGCCAATTACGTCCATCAAGGTGGAACCAACCCTACAACAACAGTGAGAGCCTCCGACTTGCCTCTGTTAGGATCAAACAACTTAGGCGACACTGAGGCCGCCCATCCGACTTATTGGGGACATGCTTCAAACAGTTTAATGAATAATTTCACTTATACAGAGGCGCGTTTATACTGTCGAACATCAGCCCATGCAAGAATTGTCGATTTTAAAACAACAAATGCCTCTTGCCTGAATTCTTTTAAAACAGGAACAGGCACCTGTTCTGGGGTTTCTGTTGGCTATACTGTTTTGCCTGGTCATACGGGTAATATGCCTGCCAACGTCAATGCTGGCTTTTCGAATCAAGGTAATAACACGATGACCGAATTTCCTTTTTATAGAGGTGGCACCAGTCACTGGGGTATCAGGGGTGCCGGCACTCGCTGGGAGTGCGACGATTTTCCGGGTGGAAGTGGATCAAGCACTATTCATCGCATATTTGTCAGATAAGTTTTAAATGACAAACTCTCCTTAAGACAAAAAAGAACCATCAAAAGTGTTACTCTTTTGTTGAGCTGTGACTCAAGTGGTTCTAGGTCTTCTGGTTAGAATTCTCTGAGATACGTCACTACGATAAATATCTTCATTCAGATTTGAAAAAAAGACAGACTTTTGCAAAGGCCTACGGACTTCATGGGATAGACTATTTTTGCATTGGTAGATCTTTAAATGAAAGAGAAAATTGATTTGTTATTTGTGAATCTCAACAGTTAGCCAGTTTACTTTTTTACACTGTCTCGTTAAAAGAGATTCGATTAATGTGTCGCAACTGGGCGGTTGTTAACTTCCTTTATTTAGAAATTGTTCTAACTTGTTTGATAGGATACAAGAATTTTTATTTAACATTGAACCTCACTTTTACTAACGAGGCTTCAATTCAAACAAGGAAAGGAGGAGTTTATATGCTCTTCGAAGGTGGATTTAATTTTTGGAATTTTTTGGTCGATTTAACGACTGTTTTTCTTTTTATAATGCTTATTTGGATTCTCATTAATGTCATCAGCGATCTTTTTCGCCGGCATGATATTTCTGGCTGGGTTAAGTCGATTTGGATTCTCGGACTCATATTAGTTCCCTATTTGGGCGCGTTTCTTTATTTGGTCTTTGAGCATCGTGGAATGGCTGAACGACGAATGGAAGATGCTAAACGAGCACAAAATGAACTTCGCCAGGTCCTAGGATTCAGTGTAGCCGATGAATTGACAAAACTCGAGAAGCTCAAGTTAGAAAAAATGATCACTCCGGAAGAGTACACACGCTTGCGTCTGCGATTAGTCAACTAGTTGAAATTTCCAAATAACATTTTATGTGATGATCGGCATTTTATCGCTTAGGCTGTTAATAATACGTTTTGGAAAAGCGTAGTGAAATTTTTGAGCTGTACTTGGTTTAGTATAGCTGTTTTTAGTGGTGTCGCCGTATCCAGGGCGACCACCTCTTTCAAACTCTGCTCTTTGGATTCCCATCCCTTGCATAATATTGGCCCACAAACGCTGAATAGGAATTCCTGGTCGTCGATAGTCTTCCGGGTTGCGCATAAATCCAAAGTTGTTGTGATCTCTGTAGTCGATATAGAGCCCTGTTTTAAAGTAGCCTCCAAGAGACCCAACGGTAACAAGTCCCAACGAATTCAGTTGGTGTGTTTTATATCCGCACTCGTGGGTCCAAACGACCAAAGAATGGTCCATTAAACTTTGTCCATCGGCTGCATTTCGCTCAGATAACTTTTTCACCACATTGCCGAGCATGTGTTGGGCCATCCATCTAAAATTTGTGTTGTGCACAACTTCTTTATCGCGATTTCCGCCGTTATGAGCAACTTCTTGATGGTAACTGCCAGGGTAGTTACCGCCAATTCCGCCACTGAGAGTAGCTAATTGTGTGGCGCCACACTGAAATGCAGAGACTAATAAATCTGTGCTGATGTCCCATGCCTTTTCGGCATTTAAAACAGACTGCGCAGTTGTATCCGTGCGAAAATTTAATCGAACTTTAGGATTCAAAACGTCACTGCAAGAATTGATAAAGTTGAGATATTTATTTTGTACGTCATCAAGTAGAGCGACATGCTGTTCCAGTTTGAGTTTATCTTCTGATGAAATCTGGCGTGAAAGTCCAAAAGAGCCCTTGAGCAAACGATTGTAGTCCTCATGAACTCGATCGATCAGAAGTTTGGTTCTTTCTTTTTTAGCGAGTTCAGTGGGCGAAGCCGTCGCTGAATATTTATCAAACAAAGCTGCATAGATTTTATCGACGGAGGCAAGATTAAAAGGCGATAGTTCCACTGATGGAACAGAAATAACGTTTTTATTTTTATAAAAGTTTGGTGAATTTGCCAAAAAGTCCGTCATCTTTGGCCAACGGAGCAGGGGGTTCTCGTCGCGATCCCAAATATTCCCCCAAGAAATGCCACCGGAGTGCCCATAGTAAGACATGCCGCCGTCAATTCCTCGAAAGAAATTTATTTTATCCAAGTGAGGATTTAAAAAAGAACCGAGAATGTAGGAGAGCCTCTGTTGACCGCGATCAACATCACCAGCCTCGTGCCCTGGATGGCTGCTCAGTAAATTTCGTAAGAAGGCATGGTGGACAATGTGATTCGTGCTATTTTCACCACCCAAAGAAAAAATTTCAGTTTGGGTCAAAAGTGGAGACGAGAGATTATTTAAGACTGGACTTGGGTACCAATCGCTATTTTCGCCAGTCCCGCCGTGACTACCATTCATCAGAACTAAGAATTTTGTAGGACTTTGTAAACTCTGCGCAAGAGCTTCTCGAGATAAAAGAGAGGGCAGTATTGGTAAAGCCATTAAGCTTCCGCCAATTCCTTGTAAAAAATGTCGACGCGTTATTTGATTGTATTTCATTTTGAAGTCCTTCTAAAGAACTCAGGTTCTAGGGGGATTTGTTCGATCGCTTTTAGGATACTTCCTTCTTGTTGCGTGAGGGCGGTGTAAATCGAAGCCACCGCACAGCCATTTGCATCCATTGTAGCATAATTTTTAAGTGCGAAATTCCATAGATGCGACGAGAAACAAGCATTTGAATGGCTGCTACTCGCAAGATTTTGTGCCAAGTCGATAGCGGAGTTCATCTCGCCACTGATCATATTAGGAAGATCAATTTTTGTTTTTGAATTGACCGGTTTTGATGTGAGGAGAGTCCCTTTTTGAGCGCTTTCTTCGGGATGAAAGATTTTTTCATCTGCTCTAAAGCGACCAAATTGATCAAAAGACTCAAAAGTAAAGCCAATGGGGTTGATCACACTGCTATGACAAGAGACACAGGAGGTTCCTGGAATCTCTGTAATCGCAATCACATATTCACGCTCACTCATATCATCATGTATAACAACACCTTCAGGATTTGAATTATCGTCAGGCAGGGTCAGATCGCCACACAAGTATCTTTCGAAGGTTCTTACCCCGCGTATTATAGAACGGGTCGATCTTTCGCCGGTGAAGAGATTTTGTGCCCGAGTGAGAACCCCTGCGCGCTCAGTGGCAGGTGCTCGAACAAGGGATAGAAGGTCAGTTTTACCATTCCATATCGGTGTATTGTAAATTTCTGCCAGATCGGCTGTTCGTGGAAAAACCAGATCACTCGTCATCAAGTCTTTGTAACTGCCTTTTTGCTCCCAGATAATATAATCAAAGTAATCATAAACCTCTTGGATCAGGTTGTTTCTATTTTTGACCAAATCGACCGACGTGTTGAATTCGTCGAAGAGAGTTTTTATTGAGGGAATATCAGTACGAGCGAGAGGTGTTTCATCGAGGTCGAGCCACTGGTTGGCAAAAAATTGCGAAAGTCTTTTTCTTGTCTCGGTCTTGCCAAGTAACCGTTTAATTTCTTTTTTAAGACCCAAGTCGGTCATGATTTCACCGGATTCTGCGGACTTAAAAAGCTCGTCATCAGGAAGGGTTTGCTGAATAAAGTAAGAAAGTTTCGAAGCGCGCTCGTACGGATCTAAAAGGACAACATCGCCTTGGACCGTACTCATCTTTGTTTTCTCTAGACCGGTTTCAATATGATAAATAAAAAATGGGGAGTTCAAAAGAGCAATCACTGCATCCACGTAGGCCTTTGAGCTGTCATTCATCAACTGAAGATAAAACGTTATATCTTCTTCACTGGGGGGACGGCGCAGGGCTTTTAAACCAAACTTTTTTAGGAATTGTGTTTTACAATTGATATCTTCTTTGTTGATCGCATAACAGCTTCCAACAAGTGCGCCAATTCGGCCTTCCGAGGCTGAGAGAAAGTCAGTAATGGACTGCGATATTTTTAAATAATAATCCAAATGATCGACAGTCACTGATTGATCCGTCAGATTCATCCCGTGATGGAGACCATTATCTTTTGGCAAAGCGGCGATGAGAGGATCTAAACGAGCTAAGAGGCTGTCCAAATCTGTCGTTGTGAGTGAAGTTTTAAACAAGTCTTCAATGGTATTGCGAAGCTCATTGGCGTTGAGTCTTTTGAGTTCGGTTTTCTGGGGATTTCGAGGGTCTGTGGGATCGCACTTTACAGATGAGAGACTAGAGACTGACGAGATTTCATCGGAATCACTCACAAATTGAGAACAGTTTTGGTAGCAAACAAGGAAAACAAGGATCAGACAGCAAAGCGCAGCTTTCGAAAAAAAGCTTTTTAAACGACGCATACGTATCGTTTTCCCCCATGAGATCAAAAAGTACCTTTAATTCATCATTTATTCTGAATGGTAATCTTGAGGCTGTCTACATATTCCGTTGATTGTTTTTTATTGAGGCAAAATAATTTGTTGATTCCGATGGATAGTCTACAAGATTTCTGCCTCAAAATGAGATTCAACGAGAGTCCTGACCGATTCTTATTTAGAATTCAAATCATGGACTTGGTCATTAGGATTCCCAACGTAATAATGATTTGGATTTTTAGAAGTCAATGTGCTCGCCCTAGGTCTGTGCCCGAATCATTCTGTGAAACTCATCCCAACGTGAAATTTTTACTCTCCTCATTCATCATTTCACTAGGGATCAATTAAAAACCCCTGACTATTAAGTCTATCTCATTAAAAAACTCTTAAAGACCTCATGAAAATTAAGCTGGATTTATTAAGACGAATGAAAGCCGATAATTTTATTCTTGAGTTTAGTTGTGACTGTTACGACGATATCTAATATAAGATGAAGTATGAAAGCTATGATTCTAAAAATCAAAAAAAAGAATCATCTTAGCTTTTTCATTCTTTCAATTCTAGAAAATTTAAGTTCTGGGCTACAGAAGGGTTAATGTTACATCAGCCCACTCCAAAGCATGTTATTTCAATTTTTCGATGGGTCGTACTCAGTTTAGTTTGTTGTCAAATGCTTTCTCTGCCCTGTGCATTCGCTCAAGAAGAGGATCTCACTCCTATCTGTGGAAATTTTTACTTGGTGAGGGAGGGTGGTCCCTGGCTGAGTCGACTTCGCTTTGATGAGAATGAAAAGATTATGATTTGTGGTTCAGAAACTCCGGGGTGGACAAAAATTCCTGAGGATCAGTCTCGTCGTAATCTCGAAGTGATTTTGCGCAGTCATGGTTATTACAATATTTCGATCAAAAAAAAGGGCGGAAAAATTATTATAAATAAGGGCAAGAAGACGAAAATAGGGGAGCTTAAATTTACCAATCACCCCCCTGGCTTTAAAGATAGGGTTTTTCTTGGGGTCCGTGGGGACACTCTTAATACAAAATCCCTTAATAAAATTGAAAATTGGAGTGCCGCTCGATTACGTACTCTCGGTTATCCCTGTCCTGAGGTTCAATCGACGGCTAACCCCAAAACAGGTGACGTGCAGATCCAATTAAACCCCGGTGAAAAAGTTAAAATTTTAAAAGTGACCCGAAGTGGCCTTGGTGACATTCGCCCCTACGCCCTTTCACGCTTTGACGCTTTTAGGATGGGAAACACCTATAACGCTGATTTGTTTGAGCTCACTTCACGGCGGCTCACTCTGTCGGGCCTGGCTGATTATTCTAACTTCCACAATTACTGCAGCCAAAATAATTTTAAAAATGGGGAATTCGAACAAGAAGTTATTTTGAGTCAACCCCGCAGTTTATTAGTTTCTTTTGGTGCATCGACGGAACAATTTCCCATCGCAAAGGCTCTGGTTCGCCATAATCAGCTCGACGCTAATGCCTCAAGGGCTTTGCTGCAATTGCATCTATCCTCTGTTGAGCAGTACATGGATGGTTATGTGCAGTGGCACTTATTTAATAACTATCCTCGACTTTTTCTGCAGCCAAAATTTGAAATGAGAAGAAATTCTGAAAATTTTTATGAAGTCCTTCAGCAGACTCTCAGCACCGGTTTAGGTTATACTCATGACGATTCTTCAAATCACTACTTTGCAGTTGCAAGACCCACATACAACGTTGAAGACACGGTCAGCGGATCGGGACCAGCTCATACGAGTTTCTTTTCTCTCGAAAGTGAATTTGGGCTAATTAGTCATTATTATGAATTCTTTCAAATGACACCCAGAGAAGGCTACGAGCTTCGAGGCGATTGGTCTACAAGACGCCAAGGGTTAGGGTCTGCGCTCTCTGGAGATCGCTATTTGCTGGAGGGAACCTGGCTTCACAACTGGAGCGGGTTTGATCCCCCGCAAACCATTTTTGGAGTTCGATTTAAGTTTGCCTCCTTAAGATCACCGACTCTTCAGGATTCACCAACAAGTCTGCGTCTTTTTTTGGGTGGTGATAATGACATTCGAGGGTTTTCAAGAAAATCGATTAACAATGGTGGACTCGGTTTTAGTGATATTGCCTATGTTGGAACTGAAGTTCGTTTTACCCAATTTCTACCTTTTAAATTGCAACCCTTTGTTTTGATTGATTTTGCAAAAACAGCTTTTGAAGAATTTGATTTTTCCAGCTTTCTTTATTGGTCACCTGGAATGGGAATGCGCTGGCAAAGTCCTATCGGATCCCTTAGGGGAACTGCAGCTTACGGTATGACTTCAGGTGAAGAGCCCAATGATTCCGTTCCGGATGACCAGTGGACTTTCTTTCTCAGCTTTGGTCAGGAGTTTTGATGAGATATTTTAAGATTCTATTTCTTGCGATTTTTCTACTTTTGACAACGTTTGCTCTTGGTTTGACTCTTCTTTGGTTTAATCTCAATTGGATTATAAAACCATCCACAATATCGTATCTGCAAGAAAAGTTTGTTCCAGCAGTCAACATGGAATGGGAAAAAATTAAAATTGATGTCAAAAGTGAAGGTTTGGCCGATAAAACATTTTTTATAACATCCAGTGATCGTTTTTGCGCGACTTACAAAAATTCTCAGTTTTGCTTTATCAGCTTCGATTTTTCAGTTGCCATAAAACCATTTGATGAGTCTCTTTGGGAAATTGAAAGACTCAAGATTGAAGGGCAAAATACTTTAGTCGCCATTGAAGATTTTTCTGATCCTGATCTTAATAAAGTTCCGATGAACTTTCAAAGCCTAATTGATCAAATTAAAAATCATGTCATTAGGTTAGCTGAAGTGCTGCCTGATAATTTCTCCTTAGACCTTCCTCAAGTTGAAATACTTACTGCTGAAAGTAAAATGAAAATCAATGCATTCTTTAGCCCTAAAACATTGCGAATTAACTTTGATCAAAGGGGTTTGAGTATCAATGGGCAGTTGTCATTTGAAGATAATATTCACAATCTTTCAAATTATGTCGGTGAATTCAAAGTCATATCTGATGCGTCTGATCTTAACATTAAACTTGTAGGGGATCTAAAAGACAATTCTGTTTTTTCTACCCAATTCGCTGTTGAAATAAAGAGTCAAAGCCAAATTGCAAAATTTAAATCAACTCAGCTTTTAGCAAACTTCAGAATCAATTTAGAGTTTAAACAAAACATTTCACTTTTTTCGATTTATCCTGCAAACATCAAACTTAAAGACCTTGTTCAAATCAAGCTTATAAAGGCTTGTGAGATCCAAATGAAATTAGGAGGAGAAAGAAGCACCGAATTTCAATGCCCACAAATTTCAGTGAGCGACTTTGACAAGAACAAAACAGCTTCTCAGCTTAAAAGTTTGGGACTTATTCCATTGACACTTTCTTTTGCGGCTCAAGGTTTTGTGAATGAGGCCAATTTGAATCAAAAACAAGGGGATCCCATAGGCTCGTTAAGTGTTCAACTGAATCAGATCCAGCAAAAAGAACTTAAACTCAACGCAAAAGTCAGCGCAGATTTTTTGTCAAATCCTGAAAGCATTCAAGTGGTTCCCACATTTGTAGACATCAAACTTATTTCTGAGTCTTTTAGTAAACTGACGAGGAGCCTCAAAGGTACAGCTTTAGAAGTACCCGCACCCCTCAATACTCTTGACGGGCGAATTGAATTATTTTTAAGTGATGCCCAGCGAATGGACAATGAAGTTGTTATTAAAGGGAGTGGTCTGGCTCGACTCTCTGGGGAGGGCCAACAAACTCTAGACATTGATATTAGTAATAGGTTTCACTACAGCCTCAATCAGAATATCAAAAAACATTTTCTTGTTCTCGATGTGACTATTAATAAAGCTTATTTTTACTTACCTCCCTTTGACCCTCTCGATGGTATGCCTGCAATGACTAAGGATAAGCGGATTCAAATGAAAGAGAGAGAAAAAAAACAAGTTCAAAGAGAAAATAAAAGATCAAATAAAACACCCATTGAATACAAGATTAATGTAGCTTCAAAAAGTAATAATTCGATTCGATTATTCTATAAACTTTTTGAACCCTATCTTTCTATGGGGCTAAGTGCCCAATTAACACCCCAAGAAAAATCTTTTCAAATCAATACTGGTTCTAGTTTTGTGATTGATTATATGAAAAGACAAGTCGAAGTCCAAAAAATTAATATGAGTCGAGCGTCTGCGACACCCGATCAATTTCCTCTTGATATCAGGCTTCGTTATGAAGCTTCTGGCTACGAGATATTTATAGATGTTATTGGTCATGTTGATAAGCCGAAAGTCCTTCTTTCGAGCAATCCTAGTGTCTCTCGATCTGATATTATATCTTTGCTTCTTTACAACAGAACCAGTAGTGATTTGAATCGTTTTGAAAACGAAAATATAGGAAATATGCAGTCAGCAATTACTGATCGTGCTTTGGGTCTTTTTGGTATCTGGGCTTTTGCTTCAACACCCATTGATAGTGTCTCATACGACTCCAGTAGCCAAGTCTATCGAGCCCAGATTAGTTTACCTCAAGGTATTAAATTTGATATTGGAACCGACTGGGAGAAAACAAGCATGATCGGACTGCGCAAAAGAATTACTGATCATTGGCTCGTGACCACCGGTTACGAGACCACTCAGGACGAAGGGCAAACAGGAAACATGTTTTTGCAAAGAGAATTCACATTTTAAAGTACTCTTTGATTTGTCTTTATCGAAGCTTTCGATGAAGAATTTTATGAGACGAAAAATCCTAAACATAAAAATAGAAAAGTAAGAATGATTTTGCTCACAGAGTATTTTTGCTCAGCCAGGCGCTTCTGCAAGATCCTCGCCCTTAGTCTGTGATTGAATTATTAGGAATTCAAAGGAGCAGAGTGATCTTTTTTTGCTGTTTAAAATTTACCCAAATTTAAAAAAATTTAGGCTTGTTAAGAACGGGGCCGATTAAAAAATATGAAACAATCACTCATAAATTGGATTGGACTAGTTATCTGTTCTGTCTTAATGGCCTGCGGAAATAATCTGAGCCCAAATTCTTCTCTTTGGCTGTCTCAGCAGAATGAGCCCGTTGATGAAGTCGAGGATCATTCAGAGATTATTAATCCCCCCATTCCAACTGATGAGAATCAACAAAATTCCCAGCCCAAAGAGCCACTGATCAGCTTATCTATTTGTTCAAAGTTGCCCTTTGAAAATGTCAGTTGGCCCAAATCCATGGATGAATTTGAAGTGAACTCTTATGCGTTAGCCATGAATATTTCGGGAAGCTTTGAAGGACACGATGGGTGGAGCAATTTAGCCAATAACTTTGATGGACAAGGAGTTAGCCTGGGTTTGTTCAACCAAAATCTCGGTCAAGGTACACTTCAGCCGCTTTTTAATCGGTTTAAAAAGGATCACCCCAATTTAATCAAAAAACTAATGTCTTCTTCTCAGTTCAATTCTCTCAACAAAATGCTGAATGAATGGGGCATGAGTGCTATCGCCCTCTCAAGCAAGTCCCAATCCCAGACTTCATGGTCAAAAGATTATTCGGCTCTTGATGATGAAGAGCTACTCAGTGAAGATGTTCCTTTCATCAAAACCTTTAAGGCCTCAAATTCTAACAATCAAAAAAGTGTAAACTGGGCTGTGTCGAATCTTTATAGTGGATCACGATTTAAGTCGATATGGCGTCAGTCCCTACAAAGTCTAGCAGAAACGCCAGAGTATATTACTTTGCAAGTTGCAGCAGCCGGAGCCATACACAATAAAGCGATGAATTATATGGATCTCTATGGATTTCGTCAGCTCCGTTCTTACCTATTTCTCTTTGATATTGTCGTGCAAAATGGTGGAATTCCTCAAAAAATTGAACAGCAGTATTTTAAATGGGCACGACAAAATCCAAAAGTCAGCGAGATCACAAAAGCAAAAAAACTTCTTGAATACCGTTTGACGATTGTCAGATCTCAATATGTTAGGGATGTTCGTTCAAGAAAGACTTCAATTCTTGATGGACAAGGGGTTGTTCACGGCGCTCGCCGCAATTATGTCAAAGAGTACTGCTCGCCCTCTCTGGGTTTAAACTTTTAGCTTCAAAGGGTTTTATTGAATCTTAGAAAAGTTCTATCGAGGCAGACTTTAAAGCACGGGATCTTCTTGTTTTGATACAGACTTCTTTTTCAATCCATTTTAGTACGCATGTGCTTAATAAATGCAAAAATTGATCATCTTCTCGTTTTAGGAAAGAGAAATCCTCTTCTTGGAAAAGTAAGACAAAAGTCGTGCGTGTTAAATCAATAAAATTTAATTATTTATTGCGACTTTATCAAATGATCTGTGCTCTTTTTTAATATTGCATAAATAATGTTAACTTTTTAAGGAGAGCCATTTAAGATAAGTTATTCATTTTCATTTATTTGAATCAACATGATTATAATGTGACAACAAATATCGTAATGAGTTGTTAAGGAGACCTCTTTGAAATTTCAGATCGAAGGCCAAAATGTAATTTTTTCAGGAGTCCTTGATGAGAGTTTTTTGTCCTCTGAATTTTTGGAACAAATTAAAAAATTACGGTCAACTATTAAAAGCAGAGCTGTGAACCTGGATTTTTCAAACGTTCTCTATGCCAACTCAATAGGTATTGCAAATTGGATCAAATTGATTGATCAACTCAAAGAGGGCACCTATTATTACTCAAAAACACCTATTTGGTTAGTGCACCTCATGTCGATTATTTCTGGCGTCGTGCCAGAAAATTTTTATGTAACCTCAATGTCTGTTCCATTTTATTCTGAAAATCATGACAAAGAAATACAAGTCTTAATGGAAATTGGAAGGGATATTCCGCTTCTCGATGATTATTCAAGTTTTAATTTAGAATCGAAAACAGTCGATGGCATTCTTTATGAGCCTGACATTTCTGAAGATCATTATTTTAGATTTCTTGTGATTGATAGCGTACGATTAAAAAAAATGTTGAGTGAACACAGAAAAAATAACCCCTAGAGTTTTCAATGAAGTTTATTTAAAAAAAAATTGACTGGAGTCTTTATGAAATATTTTACAAGTTTATTGATTTTCTTCAGTATCCAAGCTGCATGGTGTGATGTTTCACAGGGTGACACTGTTCAATTTAATCGAAATCTCATTCTTAATTATGATAAAACCAATTCAAAAGGAGTTTCATCGAAAATCTTTTTTATCGATAAAATGAGCGAATTGAGTAACCTTTACCCTAAGGGTTTCTGCGAAATCACTTTAAGTGGTGAGGCGAAAACAAGTTACATGATCAATGCAACCCACAAACTCACCCTTCATCCTACAAATAAAGGGGTCGCTTTGATGGACTATTCAAAAAGCAAAACAAAACCTGTTGGTTCGATTCAATGTGGAAATGGAATCAATGGACCCTATTTTAAGTCTGATAGCTCTGATTTTGAAACTCTATTAAAAGCCACCCTGGGTGCAGAGATCATTAGAAAAAGAGCTCCTAAGAACTCACAAAAAAGCACTCTTCAAGTACCTGAACAAAAAGATCAAACAGGTGCGACTCCTTAAGAAGACACAATTAAGTCAGCTTTTCTTTTTATGACTTAGCCTGCTTTTCTGACAATATCGGAGTTGGGTTCGTATCTGCAGACAACAAACATCAAATCATCAGCAAGGTCGGCCGTGCCACGGTAATCTTGAAATTGACTCGCCAGTAAGCTGGCTACACGACTCACCGATTGGTTGGGTTGAGCGACTTTGACCAGTGAGCGGAGCAGTTTTCCGTCACCAAAGGTTTTACCCTCTGGATTTTCAAGATCACTAATCCCATCGGTATAGAAAAAGAGACTCTCACCGGGTTTAAGTTGGTAAGTCTTGTCATTGTAAGTCGCTTCAGGATCTTCTCCGAGACGTTTACCACTGCTTTCGCTCAAAATGCCACAATCCGTTTTTTTGAACCCCTCAATGTTTGGTATTATAATGGGGTATTCGTGACTGGCATTAGAATAAGTCACAAGACCCGTGCGGGTATCGATAGAGGCAACAAAGAAAGTCATCATCACAGAGCGCTTAGCCGTTTGGTTGATGGCGTAATTGAGAGTCGAAATAATTTCAGAGGGTTTAAGGGCTTGTTTGCGATACTGCATTTCGATGACACTCGACGTGGCTTTTGCAGCAGCGGTCACCAGCGCGGCTGGAGCACCGTGTCCGGTGGCATCACCAATCCAAACCACAATTTGATCCTCGAAGCAAGAGTAGTGGAACCAGTCGCCCCCAGCTTCAGAGGCCGATTCATATCGACACTCGATCGAAATATTACCAAGGCGCGCCTGCAGATCGGGGAAAAGATTTTTTTGTACTGTTGTGACCATCGAAAGTTCACTGACCATACGGGCCTGTTCGACTTTGTCATCAAGCAGAGTTTTCACTTCATCAGCCATCCATTTGACGTTAGCAGAGAGCTCCTCAATTTCATCGTTGCTGTGAATGTCGTGGACCACATTAAAGTCGCCACTGGCAATCTTTCTCATGCGAGCAAGAAGGTGAGTCAAGGCACTGGTGATCGAACGCGAACTTATGATACCGACAATCAGCACCAAAGACAACACAGCTAATAAAAAGAGTCCCGCTCTTAACAGAAAGCGCTTTATCACATAAAAGGCGAGTTCTTTGTCAACCACACTGAAGACATAATGTCCTGGAACTTTAGTCTCAGAAAAAGCAACGAGTAGAGTTTTTTCAGATGAATTGAATTCATAAACTCCCTGGGGAGAGCCGTTGATAAAGGCTTTTGCTAAAATTGTGGGATCGTTGATTTCATTTTCTTTTTGAGAATCGCGCCAGAACTTGGGTCGAATATGAATTTGGTTTTGATTGTCGACAAAGTAGCTTGAGTAAATTCCAGATGTTGAAAAAGCTTCATACAGATCAGGTAACTTTACGAGGGCGACGACAAAGTGATCGGCGCGACCATCGGTTTTCAACTTTTGGCTAAAAGTAAAGAAACGGGTTCGAGAAGGGTAGTCCACCAAGCGGGTTTCAAAGCCTTTTTTAGTTGGTAGACTTTTGAGTAAATCAGTATCGTAAGGTGAGATCCGCTCGATCTCGCGCGGATGGTTAACTAAAGAATCAAGCAAATGAATTTTCTCACCCTGTTTTTTATAAAGCAAAAGATGTTCAATGATTTTTTGTTCGCTGAAACGTCTTTGTGCTTGTTCATCAAATCCAGCTGTCGGTGTTTGAGAAGCGCTAACAATCTGGCCGACAAGGTTATTGACCAAACCAAACGAAGAGTGGATTTGACCGGCAAGCACTTGGGCATTTTCAGCAGCCGAATTGTAAACATAGGCTGTTTTGTCATCAAGAAAAACTTTGGTCCCAAGACCTGTGAAAATGACTAATGACAAAGTCGGAATGATAATGATCAGAGCAAGGAGTTTGTCTCGAATTGAGTATTTCACTTTACGAATCATGAATTTCTATCGGTCTTTCTCCCATAAAATTTCAATTTATGTTTAGAAATAAGACAAGAGTCTGAGCTTTTAAAAAAAAGAATTTAAGTTGTATCAAATAAGGACATTGGTCTTAATCATTTCCTCTAAAAAGCCGATAGCTTTAACGTGAATATTCTCAGGATTCGATCTCTTTTTTTCTGGAAATCTACTCGGGCATGCCCGAAGCTCTCATGCCTTGTCTTGCTGTTGCTAACTTCAGGCTTTTTGTCAGGTTGTACGGGTGGAGACGGAACTTCACAGATTTTAAATGGCTCCTTTGGTCTTGGTATCGAAGGTGTTAGTGGCGGGGGCCAGGTCGGACCTCCTGAAGAACTTTATCCCAACCCAGCCGTGGTCAAAGTTTTGGACTCTAAGGGTCTAGGTGTCGCAGGAATTGTGATTGAATTCCGTGAAACAACCCAGAGCGGAATCTTTATCACTCGTACATCGGTGACAACAGATTCAAACGGTTTGGCGGCAACCAATGTGCGTGCTCCAGCCGCCTTTGACACCTCTGCAACCATGCGGGCCTGTATCGGACAATCGAGCGCTTGCACTGATTTTCAATTTGCTTCCGATAGCACTTCAGACAACATCGAATACAGGCTCCTCACTCAGAATAATTTTAACGAAGTGGCCGGAGAGCCATTTACCATGCAAGTTATCACGGTGGATTCGGTCAGTCAGGCGCCTATTGCTTATGATGGGGTGAAGCTGCTGCGCTGGATTTGGAATTCCGCACCCAGTTGGACCGGAAAAACTCCGGTGAACGTTCCTACTGTGACTAATTGTATTTTTATTGCTGGGGTTTGTAATATTGCTAATCCAGTGACTTTGATGGATGCCACCCAACCCACACTGGTTGTGGTGGGAGATGGTGATGGTGGCTTTGTTGACTTTCCTCTTGGCAGTATCAATGTCGCTCTGGGTCCCGATGCTGAAGTGGTGATTACCGATGGACCGGGTGGTGATGTGGGTGGTGCCAATGCGGTGGGTGCCATGGACTATTCCGTTGATGATCCGCCGGTCACCTTCTTTGCCGCTATTACTGACGTAGCTGGAAACTACAAACAGGATGCAAGCACAGTCACATGGAGCAGCACACGTCCTGTCGAGATCACTGGCAATCTCAGCACAACCAATGGTTCTAGCACCACTCTGAATTTTGAAGAATCTATTCCTGTTCCCAGTTTTGGTTTGCTCTATGCGCTTGTGCCGACTTTTCCCATTGCGTCTACGGGAGATTTAAAAATTTTCCCAGGAGTTGCGGTGGATGTGAATTTAGTTCCACGCACAGCCATACCGCCTTATGACCTGTACACCCGAGTCGGTGGAGAAGAGTTTGAGTTTGATTTTATTGTGGTCGATAGCAAAGGAAATGTGGTGGATTCCGCTCGCAACGGTATCGGTTTTACTGGCCGTTATGATGTCACTCTTGATTTTTCCAACTACCGATCGGGGCCTCTCGTCTCTGGCGGCAGATTCCCTATGGTCCATGCCTCAGGCACATACTCACAAACTTCTGATGTACGCGTCATGCAAAGTGTGGATTTCTTTGGCGGACGGACGAATTTCCCCAATCAAGTACTGACTTTTTTTGATGCGACCAGTGTGAATCCTACCGTTGATATTAGTATTGCAACACCCACGGAGCCTTTGCTGCCCGATGTTTCTGGACAAACTGTTTTCAATATGGAAATTGGTGCCCCAGAGAGAGTCATGCTTCGCGATGCCCTTGGAAACACAGGTAATAGTCTTTGCGAGGCGAACTACACAATCGGAGTGACTCAATTCACTTGGACAACCCTATCAAACATCATGCGCAATGATTATCAAGTGACTAGTAAAGAAATTTGTTCAGACGTAGATGTGATCGCCGGTTCCTCTGCTTTTAACCTCTACCTTTCGGTTGAAGACAAGGGTGGAAACTTTATAGACAATCTCAACGGGGACTGGATCACCGAGGACATCGCCAACGGTGACAGTCTGTTTCATGATCAGATTACTGGTACTAAAATAAATTCCAACACAGTGAATTTAAATCCTTATCTCGCCACGGGCGGACTGGCTGCACAGGAGTATATCCGTGTTCAAACGAATTATTTAGGGACGCCTTATGATCAGTACTTCCGCGGACGGGTGCGAACCGGTGCCCTTGCTTCTTTTGATCTCTATGTTTATCGAACCAACACTGGACCTGGCAATTGGAACAATGCGATTGCCACTGATAATAATCGCTTGATTATCATTCCCAAAGACGATCAAGGAAATGAATTGGTTACCGCTTTTACCCGCGATCTCAATATCAGTATCACAGGAACTTTCAACAGCTCACCGAACGGGACACCGCCGTCGTTTATTACACCTGGCGCTTATCTAAATGTGAACTTCAACCGTTTGTTACCTTCAAGTAACAACGACAATGTGACGGACACCACAGTGCTCGCTCGCTTTGATGGATTAGTCACGCCTCGGGCTGGAGATGTGGTCAACATTACTGTCACCGATCAACTGGATCCCAGCATCACGGGCAGTATCAATTGGAATGTGGTTGTTGGTCGCCCAGCACAAGGTGAAATTTGGTTAGGAGGAGCACCTGGAATTGGTACTCAAGTGACGAACACTCCTTTCACACTGACCGCTGACGACACCACGAGCTTCTACTCTGTAACCAAAGACGCCTACG
>JBGSSY010000060.1:0-4205 GCA_041736775.1 Bdellovibrionales bacterium
CTCAGAACCGACTTTACGAGAAAGTCTTACGCTCTTACAAAATCAAAAAACTCTTGAAACGACTCAGTTTGAGGAACTCATTCTATTACGAGACTATATTGCAGAAACTCTTATCGCCCAAAGCCAAATAAAAAATCTGAGTGATCTCCTCATTTCAAAAACCCTAGAAGATATTCAGTCCTTAAGAAATCTTAAAAAACAAGTGGATGAAAGAGAGTACTCTGTTCGCGAAGTTTTTTTGAATCAATCTTTAACCGTGCAGTCTCTTTTTCAAGCTCAAATCAATAAGCATTATCATATGTTCAATTCACTCTTAAAGGCTCTAGAACAGATAACCTTGACTCGTGATCGTGAACCCATCGAAAGCATCATCAAAGACTTACAAGAAAAAAAGTGGCTCGTTATGGAACAACCTCAGGCCACAGAATCTACTCCGCCTTTTTTGATTGATCAGCCCCCTCCAAAAGAATCCAAAAAGAAATCCAGCGAGGATGACGAAGACGGTCATTGATCGCATTGTCGTAGACTTGCTGATCTACAATACTCTTTCGTCGGTGGAGTATAGCCATGTTCTGTGATTTCTTCTTGTATTTAAATTTCTTATTGTATTTAAACCTCTTCTCTCATTGAGACGGTTTTAAATCTCAATTGTTTTTTCACCCCTCCATAAAGTTCGACAGCAATCCTCAAATGAGACATTTATTTTTGATTTGAGTGGCACCGACCTTGCTTTATAAGCTATGTGATCTTTTTGGGGGGATAACATGAAATCAGTCTTTTTAGTTCTTTTAAGTGGTTTGTTCTTAATGGCTTGCTCACCGGCTGAGTTTAGTACAGTACCCGGTGGAACCGAAACTCAACTTTCACTGCTTGATGGTGAAACCGTTGAAATTGTCACCGATGAAGAGCTTGTTGATCGTGTTGGACAAGATCCCAGTGACGAGGATGATGGATTAGCAACAGATGAAGACGATGATGGTCTTTATAATGACGATGATGACAAAGAATACGGAGTTGAAATTGATGATAAATCTCTTAACTGTCGAAGAATGCCTTCTTCCAGAGGTTTAGAGTTAATGGCTTGGGCTAAAAAATGTATGATTACACATAATGATGATCAAGATAAAGATTATGGCACTAACGAGAGACCTATAAAACGTCATAGTTGCAAAGAACGCAATGTGGCTGTTACACCTGACAAGCTTGCCAATGATGAAGGTGTGGTTGCCGTTATTGGTTGCGGAAATGAGTATAACGATAAAAAAGTGAGTGTTTGTCACCACCCCAATGGAGAATACGCAAAACGTAAGACCCTTTGTGTGGGAGCTCCGGCCTTAAAAGCTTTTGTAGGCATGAACTTCAAACGAAGTTCAGCTCAAGACAAAAATTATGCAGGTCCTTGTCAATAATCGATAAGTACCAATGAAGAATTCTTAACCCTTCTTTAAAGATCGATTCCTAAAAATAAAAAACCTGGGTGATCCACCCAGGTTTTACTTTTTCTGACTCACAAAACTTGAGAGCTAAAGTTTATTCCTCAATCTCAACAGCTTTTTTGTTGGCTCTTGGAGCCGTCGGCTTCGCTTTAGTCTCCATTTCAACTTCTGAGTTTTTCTCAGACTTAGGAGCGCCGCCAAACTGAATGCCTTTAGCATCAATCACTTTTTTGCGGATCTCTTCAACCATTTTAGGGTTCTCTTTAAGGAACTGCTTCGAGTTATCGCGACCTTGCCCTAGTCTTTCACCATTGTAACTGAACCAAGCCCCAGACTTTTCAACAATCTCATGTTTCACCGCGAGATCAAGAATGTCGCCTTCAGCAGAGATTCCCAGTCCATACATGATGTCAAATTCCACTTTTGCAAACGGAGGAGCCATCTTGTTTTTAACGACTTTAACTGCTGTACGGTTTCCAACAACATCTTCACCGGATTTAATGGCACCCACACGTCGCACATCAAGACGAAGTGAAGAGTAAAACTTAAGAGCGTTACCACCGGTTGTTGTTTCTGGGTTTCCAAACATCACACCAATTTTCATCCGGATTTGGTTGATAAAAATCACAGTTGTTTTACTGCGATTGATCGCACCGGTTAATTTACGAAGGGCTTGTGACATTAGACGGGCTTGTAAACCCATATGGGAATCACCCATGTCGCCTTCAATCTCTGCACGAGGAGTGAGGGCTGCCACAGAATCCACCACCAAAATATCAACGGCACCGGAGCGCACGAGAGTTTCGGTGATCTCAAGAGCTTGCTCACCGGTATCCGGTTGAGAAATCAAAAGATCTTCGGTTTTAACACCAAGGGCGCGAGCATAGTTCACATCTAAGGCGTGCTCGGCATCAACAAAGGCCGCTGTTCCACCCGCTTTTTGCGCCTCTGCAATGGCGGTGAGAGCGAGGGTGGTTTTACCTGAACTCTCTGGTCCATAAATTTCAATGATCCGACCACGGGGATAACCACCAATACCTAATGCGATATCAAGACTGAGTGCCCCTGAGGAGATCACTGGAATATCATCAAAAAGACTTTGGGTCGCACCCAGTCTCATGATTGAACCTTTACCAAATTGCTTTTCAATGGCAGACACTGCCAAATCAATTGCTTTATTTTTTTCGTTTTTTGTAATTTCCATACAACCCCCGATTCCTTTCTTCGTTCTGTTAAAGTATAAGTTCAAAAAATTTTTAAAAGTTTTTTAAGAGAGTTTTAAAATCTCTCGTGGGTTACTTTTAATAACCACGTTTTTTTAAAAGAGGCTCAAGCCTTTAAAGTTTCAAGTAACCATGAAGCTGCAAACTCTGCTGACGATTGTTGAATCTGTGTTCGGCTACCCGTGAAAGACTTGGTGCATGTCCTTTCAAAACCAGGGCCAGCAATCGCAAAGCAAACAGTCCCCACAGGTTTACGATCTGTACCACCGCTCGGACCTGCTATTCCGGTAATGCTCACAGCCCAAGTGGTTTTGGTCAAGTTCTTCGCTCCTAGAGCCATGTGTAAAGCCACTGGCCGACTGACAGCGCCAAGAGTTTTCAAAAGAGTGGGAGGCACACCTAAAATTTCTCGCTTCATTCTATTGCTATAAGTCACAAAAGATCCCATAAAAACATCGGATACACCGGACTGCGTAGTAATTTGCGAAGAAAGAAGCCCACCGGTGCAGCTTTCAGCCAAACTGAGGGTTTCTTTGCGCTCTCTGAGTCGCTTCATAAGTTCAGTGATTAACAAATCCAAATGAACTCCCCAGATATAAAGTTAAATTCAGTAATAAAAAGGCATAAACTGCGGCAAGGATATCATCAAACAGAGTTGAGAAGGCTCCTGTGAGCTTACGATCGACCCAACCAATCGGGAAGGGCTTCCAGATATCAAAAAGACGAAAGAAAAGAAATCCCAATAAAAAAACTGGCACCGATTGAGCCGCAGCTAATAAGGTGATCCACATCCCAATCAATTCATCGATCACAACTTCTTTAGGATCATGGGAGTGATTCCACTTTTCATAGTAATAGGTGCTGATCCAACCGACAAAAATCGCAATCAGGATGAGGAGCACTTGCAAATTTAAAGAAAGAGGAAGAATTGCCCACCAAACAAGCAAAGCGAGAAGAGAACCGAAGGTACCAGGAGCTTTTGGAATCCGGCCGACACCCAGGGTGGCTGTCAACATCACAACTGTTTTTAGAAACATAGAACCTTGTCTGCCCTCACTCCCTAAAAGTCAGCTTTTGTTGCGATGCATTTGTCAAAGATTAGAACAAAGCTTTTCAATACAATAATCAAACGATGGCATCACTGGATGAGATATTAAAGTTAGCTTGTGAAAGAAAAGCAAGTGACGTGCATTTAAAAGCAGGCGTTGTTCCTGTTGTGCGTCGACATGGACGAATGCTCCCCCTTTCAAAACAATGGAAGCCCATCACCAGTGCTCAACTGGCTGGTTTTGCTGAACAATTAATTAAGTCAGAGGCTGAACGCACTCGCTTTGATCATTTTAAAGAGATTGATCTTGGTTACGGTGTAAAAGGTGTTGGCCGTTTTCGAGTGAATATTTTTATGCAACGAGGTTCTGTTCGTATTGTTGCAAGGGTCATTTCAGATCAAGTGCCTGAAATGAGTAAACTGAATCTCCCACCGATCATCGAAAAAATTGCCAACCGCGAACGGGGTTTGATTCTTGTGACCGGTGTCACCGGTTCG
>JBGSSY010000095.1:0-6959 GCA_041736775.1 Bdellovibrionales bacterium
GGGAGACTGGTCAGCTTATTTTGCACGCAGGCCAATAAAATTAGTGAAAGTAAAGAAAGATTACAGATTGGCCGGATGACGCCGATAGGTGGTCAAAGTCCCTTGAGAGTAAACCGGTCAGGTTCCCTTGGTAATAACAAATGAGATGTTCTGTTTTAAATCAATCCCCGTAGTGATTCTTGAAGTCAGAAGATGACAGAAACTTAAAAATATTTCTGCAGAGCTTAATTACGTCAGTACTTGTTGTGAATGGAATTAAAGAGTGTTCTGATTTGAGAATAATCTTAAAAACAATAAGCGTTTCTAAACTATTAAATCAATTGAATTGTCCTTGGGGGGCTAGTGAAATACGCGATACTCTTTTTTATTTCTTTATTGATAACAACACCGTCTTTGGCCAAGGTTGTTTGTGGCAACAAGGTCGAATTTCCAAAAAAATTAACCTTAAATGTGTCTCAAAGCAAAAAAGATGTTTTGCTCAATGGTGTTGGTCTCAAAAAAGTTCTTTTTATTAACGTTTTTTATGCGGCTCTTTATCTCGAAAAAAAGAGTAGCAATGCCAACCAGATTCTCAGTTCAAAGGAAATTAAAGTGGGTGTCGTTCATGCTCTTAGAAATATAGGTAAAGACCAGTTGGTGGATCAATGGGACGATGAATTTGAAAGACTTTGTGGGAATGAATGCAATAAGTTACTTCCCTTCCACAAACGACTTATGAGCTACGCTCGTGATGTCAAGAATGGTGAAAGACTTTACCTCATCATTTTTAGCGATCGTTTTGAGTTTGAGATCAGTGGGGCTCAGGGTCAAGAGACCTTTCCTCCGATCTATAGTGCTGAATATGGTCGTTTGATGCAAAGAGTACTGATCGGTCCTGAAGCTGAGGATAAAACCCTTGAAGATGGCCTTCTCGGTAAACAGAATATTTGTAAAAGCGAGTAGTTTGCAATACAAAGACATCTCTTAAAAACTTTTTTCAGTCCCCTCTCTTGTTGGGGTCTGCATTAAACAAAAGGAATGTCCGGTGCGAAAACTCAGCCTCATTTTAGCCCTTTTCTTACTCTCCTCTTGTCAAACAACTCAACCCACTCAAAATGAATACGGTGATTTTACAAAAGCTCCAGGTTGGGTTTCAGTCTTTCAAACTTTTACCTCTGATCAAGAAACCTCAATCAATATCCTTAGACCTCATCTCGCCGACCTCCAATATGTCCTTGATGAAACGACTCTTGATGTTGAAAAAGTCAACTGGCTTCCACAACAAGTGATTCCAGTGATTAAAACCACCACGGGACCGATGATTCACTGGAAAGTGGATCGTCTTCATCTCAAAAACCTCTCACCTCAAAAAAATTATCGTCTTTTGGTTGTTAGTAAACGCTCCCAAAAAGTGATTGACTGGAGGACTTTTAAAACTCTCGATATAAAAAATAATAAAACTCGATTTATTGTCGGCTCCTGTATGTCGGATTCCCATGCCTTTGAACATGTCCGAGATAAAATTTGGCCCCAAATGAATCAGTATAATCCTGATTTTCTGATCTTACTGGGTGACCAGGTTTACGTTGATGATTTTGACTTCGTCAAACGAGAGATGGCCACTGAATTTGATCTTTGGACCCGTTATATCGATAGTTTAAGAAAGATCCCACTCTTTCAGCAAAGAAATCTAATACCCCTATTGGCCATATGGGATGACCACGATTATGGAACCAACAATTCCAATAAAAACTTCAAGTCAAAAGAGGCCGCCCTTAAAGTATTCACAGCCTTTTTTGGCGGCGAAGTGATTAAGGATGTGATTCAAACTGAAAAAAATGGAGTCTATTTTAGCTTCAATGCTTATTCACAAAAATTTCTTCTCATGGATAACCGTTATTATAGAGAAGCAACCCCTGATCATCCCCTTGGACAATGGGGTGAAAAACAAAACCAATGGTTTAAAAAGCAAATCCAAACTTCAAAAGACCCCATTTGGCTCGCCAATGGCGGCCAATTTTTTACCAAAGCCACCTTTGTTCCATTAGATGCTAAAAATAAAAAACAAATCAACGAAAGTTATATCGACGACTTCCCCACTTACTTTAAAAAACTCATCGAAAACATCAAAACTACAAAAGCTCCCGTGGTCTTTCTCTCTGGTGACGTCCATTATTCTGAAATCTCTCTCATTGAACCCGAAGTGGTAGGCTACAAAACCTACGAAATCACCTCAAGCCCCCTTCATAGCTATATCTATCGCTCACCCGATGGAAAAGAAAGTTGGCTCGAAAACCCACGCCGAATGCTCGCTGCCAAAGACCACAATTTTTTACTCATAGAAAGCACTTCAAAAAACCAAACCCTAGATCTCAAGATTCAATCCTTAGGCATAAAATCTTCCTCACCTCTTTTTCACACCAACTTAAAGGTTCAAAGGTAGTCCTTGTTCACTTATTTCTTTCAAACGCCCTTCAATCTTGACCCCGGCTCCTGCCTAACCTCAATTTTGCCCGTAGGGCAAAACCGCATCCGCTTTGAGGAGGTCAAGATTGAAGAGCGTGTGAAAGAAATAAGTTAGCTACTGGATCTTTATTTTTTAAGACTTTTAAATTTATTGACTGAATTATCAAGTCTAATCTCAAAGATTAATAGAGAGGATAATGACGTACAATAGCCCCGTTGGTAGATTCTTAAACCTCGCAAGTGCATCCAAATCCAAATAGTTCAGTGGTCCTCAGAGGACAAGAAGCACTTAACAACTTTTTCATTTTCAATTTTTATATGCAGTCTATCTGTAAAAGAGAATGTACAAGAAGTTCTGTACCGTCAAATCGCACGATTCTCGATCCTGTTGTCTGGCAAGACAAGAATTTCTTGTATTTCTTCCGTTGTTTTACCTAAGGAACTTTCGCATAGATTTTTACATGCTAACCAATTGCGCTCATTTTTGTTTGCCAGTTTCCATGCAGTAGCATCAAAGTCCCCAATACATAATTAAAATTCAACATCAAAAAAAACTTTCACTCAGTTCGTGAATTTTCATCAAAGTTCAATTCTAATCACAAATTTTTTAAAGAAGTTTCGTTAAGCTTCATTTGTTTCTTGAGTCCGCCCCTTATTGATCTCCTCAAAGCGGATGCGGTTTTGCCCGCAGGGCAAAATTGAGGTTAGGCAGGAGCCGGGGTCAATGATGGGCGGACTCAAGAAATAAATGAAGCAAAACGTGAGCAAAAAAATTAAGCGACGCGGCTTTTTTTGTCGTTTTGTTGGATGGCTTTGACGGCGGTTGAAAGGCTTTCGTCAACAATGCTATTTCGCTTTAAGACTTCATTGGTCTGATAAAGTTTATGAACTAAGCCTCGAGTCAGTGCCACAAGCCAAAGAGGAGCCAGTTTAAGTTGTTTTTCCATGGCTTCGCTCGTGAGTTTCACGCAAACAGTTTTGGTTATGGCAATTGCGTTGGCCGAGTGAGGTCGATCGGTGATCAATGACATTTCTCCCAAGTACTCGCCGGAGTGTACTATTCCTATGGTGATTTTATTTTTCTTTGAATCCAAACGACAAATTTCAATTTGACCGGATTTAACTATAAAGAGGGAGTCGCACTTAGCCCCTTCTCTGAGGATGTACTCACCCGGCATAAACTCAACGGTATCAATTTTGTCCTGACTCATAAGTAATCCCTCAATCATAGAAAGCAACAACTGATCGGAAACAAAGAGAGGATCCTAAAATCTACCAAAGGATAGGTCGAGTTTTTTTTAAATTTAATTCGAAGTTTTTTCTTTATCTGAATTCTTTGTGGACTTTTCGTTTTCAGAATTTGTTTTGCTATCAAACAGGATAGGTTTGTTATCACTTTCCATCGAATAAGTTAAAGCGGGGTTGATCGCTTCTAACGGAAGAATGGCCGTTTTAATCACCGAGGGTTTGGTCTCATTGCCGATTTTATCGTTGGGATCCACCGACTTCTTTTGTTGAGCAAAAGAGTGGTGAGACAATAAGAGTAAAAAAATCATTAAATACTGCTTCAAGTGAATGCCCCAAAGGTAAGAAGACTTTAAAGAAGTCCCAGACTTAAAGTTATCAAAAGTGGGCGGCTTCGGTCCAGAATTCTTTAAGCTGGACCTTAAAAAACCAGCCTAAATGCCCTCGATAAGGAAAAAAATTCATATTTGCCTCAAAATGATCCAAAACCCTAAGCCCTATTTTCTTTTGTTTTTAAATAAAAATAATGTTCCTATCTTTTTCATGTCTATCAATGAAAAAAGAGAACGAGTCTTTCTTGTACTGGCTGCTGTGTTTTTTGGTTCTATGACCCTTCTTAATGTCGTTGGCCTGACACGCTTTATTCAATTAGGGCCTCTGGCCCTTGCCGTGGGTGTTTTACCTTATCCCCTCACCTTTTTAGTCACGGATTTAGTGAGTGAGCTTTATGGTAAATCTCGTGCTAATTTTATTGTTTGGGTCGGGCTTGGACTTAATGTTTTTGTTATCGTCATTCTTTTTCTTGGTCAGTGGTTTGACTCTGTCTCACCAGAATCTCAACCGCCTTGGCAGGTTCTTTACTTGGCCCGACCAGTGAGTCTTCCTAATGGTTCGCAATTGGAGGGAGCCACTGACTTCTTTACCATCATCTATGCTTGTGCTTCTGGATCTGTCGTGGCTTCGATGTTGGCCTACATAACGGCACAATTTTTTGATGTTCAAATTTTTCATTATCTCAAAAAGAAAACAAAGGGTAAGGCTCTCTGGTTAAGAAATAATGTCAGTACACTTTGTTCTCAGTTGATTGATTCCATTGCTGTTATTTCAATAACCTTTGGTATGAGTCTGTGGAGTGGGGCAATGGGTTTAAAGCCCTTTTTTATTCTGCTGCTCAGTAATTATCTTTTTAAAATGGTTGCCGCTCTTCTGGATACCATTCCCTTTTACTTTCTGGTTTATAAACTGAGGGCTTATCTCGAGATTCCTGCTGATTAGACGTTGGTCCAAAGAAGACTTTTGTTTTTGAATGTCTTTAATAAAAATGAGACTTTTAAAGTTAATCTCAACGCCTTCTCTGATTTTTGAGTCCGCTTAATCTTCAGAGGCGTTGGGTCAGATTCCCTTAAACAGAATACCTATTGGAGATGTTATGTCGGCTCCCCACTTCTCAACTCAAATTCTCCTGATTTCAATTTTGGCAATTGTCAGCGCCTGCTCCTCCTCTTCTCCCGTCCAAGAGGAAGTTATACAGAATGAAAAAGAAGCCACTCCGCAAGCGCCTAAAGATATGTGGGGATGGAGTTATGAAGGTGACCGCGGCCCTGAACATTGGGCCCAGTTAAACCCTCAATATGACATGTGCAGTAGTGGGCAAAAACAATCTCCGATCAATTTACAGTGGCAAAAACCGAGTTCGCCCAATCCCCTTAAAATTAATTATTTTGAGAGCAATGCTGTTATTACTAATACCGGCTATACCTTTCGATTAGAACTAACACCCGAGAGCAGTATTAATTTCAATGGGATTGATTATATCCTGGAAAAAATTGAATTTCGCACCCCTTCTGAGCATCAACTCTCTGGAAAATCTTTGCCGATGGAGATGCAATTTTATCATCGTTCCTCAAACGGTCTCAAACAGGCGATTATCACACTTTTTGTGATTTCAGGGCGTCAAGCCCCCTGGTTTGATCAGTTTTGGGAATCGGCGAGCTCACTTGATAAGTTCTCTTCTTCAGCCAGCCAAAAGTTCAACCCTCAGCAGTTTATTCCCCCTCGCCAAACATTTTACCATTATGAAGGTTCGCTTACCCACCCCCCTTGTCTTGAAGGAGTGCAGTGGTTCGTCTTTAATACCCCACTGCAACTCAGTCCAGAACAGATTGCGGCCTTTAAAGCAAAGTACAACTCTAATAATCGACCTCTTCATTCCAATAAAAATCGCAAAATTTCAAATTTCTAAACACTCTTGACAGTATGAGAAGATCCTTTAGTTTAAAGGATCTTAAAGTTTTTTTAGTGATTTGATTTCTATTCTGACGTGTATCAATTTTACATTTTTTTACCTTCTTTTATTTTATTTTCTTATCAAGTCAGTTGGTTTTTTCAGCGCATGACACTTTATTGATTAAAACAGAGAATGCTGAATTTCGATTTGAAGCCTCTGAACTTTTAAAAAGAAAAGAAGTTGAAAAAATTGTTTTAAGCAATGACCCCTCAAAAAATAATCAACCCAACCAATATTTTGCGATCGCCGTTGATCAGCTTCTTAAAGAACTTAAGATTTCTCCTCAAAGTTCCCTTTATTTAAAAGCGACCGATGGCATGACGGTTGTAATTGATAGTGAGCGATTCTTAAAGCCACAAACTCAAGCTCGGGCCTTTTTAGCGATCAAGCCCATTGAAGGAAATTGGCATCAGTTAAAGTCTGGTCAATCGGCTGGCCCCTATTTTTTGATTTGGAAAAATGCAAATCTGAATGAAGTGGGGCCTGAAGAATGGCCTTACAGTGTCAATAAAATTGAGATTAAAGCGTCGGTCGCTGAAATTTACCCTGGTTTATTGCCCCAAAAAAATCATATGAATTATAAGGTTCTCTACCAAGGCTACAAGGTTTTTATTAAAAACTGTTTGCCTTGCCATCAATTAAATAAACAGGGAATTTCTGATTTCGGACCGGATCTGAATTATCCAATGAGTCCCGTAGAGTATTTTAAGCCTGAAGCCTTGGTTAAATACATTCGTGATCCACGTTCTGTTCGGGTTTGGAATCAAAGTCGAATGCCTGGATTCAGCGAAGCAGAAATTTCAAAACAACAAATGAAAGATCTCATCAGCTATCTCAGCTCAATCTCTAAAAGCAAGTAACTACAATCTAGATAATAAAGTTTTAAGGAGTGGCTTCTGTTCCACGACTCGGAGCCTGAGGTTGGCCTGGAGAGGGCCCCGTGGAAGAAGCAATAGCCGAACAAGGGTCTGTCGTTTCTGAC
>JBGSSY010000162.1:0-17472 GCA_041736775.1 Bdellovibrionales bacterium
AGAGCTAAAATTCCATCGGTATCCCAAGAGTTGTCTAAAACTCCACTGGAATTAGCTTTAACGATGTAAATATTGTTAGTGGAATCGGCGCGACCTGAAAGATAAATGTTTCCACTGGGATCTTGAAATAGACGTCGCGCACGGGCATCTTCACCGACATTCACCAAAAGTTCACCAGAGGTGCCAAAAGTATTTACAGAGCTTCCATCGGAGGTGTTAATTTTTTTAACTGAAAATCTCCACCCCCCATTGGAACGTTCAGAAGTGACATACATTTGCGAGCTATCAGTGGTGAAATCAACTTGATGACCAAATTCATCACCAGCAAGTCCACTTTGCCAAAATCCATTAACACCAAATCCATTGACGAGAGCACCTGTTGTTAAATCAAAACGAGTGAGAGAAATATCAGCACCACTGGGAAAGGACTGTCCGGCTTGAGCCAAGAAGTTGCCATCGGGGCTAATCCATAAACCATCAGCAGCGTTTGAATTGGGATTTGTAACTACACCATTAGTTCCAAAAGCGTTGATCCTATCACCGTTAAGATCCATTTTGACCACACGGTTTCCGCCAGCGCCATTCACACTGACAAAGATCTGATCATTATAGATCTGAATACCTTTACCATTGGATTCTGCACCTAAGTTATGAACTTTATAACCAGAGGTTCCAAAAGAAGTGTCTAGTACTCCTTGAGAAGTTAAACGTGTAATAACAAGATCGTTATAAGTTCCATTGCTCGCCCAACCTGAGAAATAAAAACGTCCCAAAGAGTCTCTGGCATAATTTGAGGATGTGAATTGATTTATATTATCAACAGAACCGTAATCAATCTGGGAATAGCCATTAACACCTAGAGTGTCATCAATCCCTCCATTGATACCACCACACAATTCCACTTTCGATTTTTTAAGGTTACTTCCCATTTCCCCGGGTGTGTCGCGGTCGATATTATCGCCATAACCCAATTGACCGTAGTTGTTTCGCCCCCAACATTTCATTTCGCCATCGTAAGATAATGCACAAGCATGGTTGGAACCGAGTGCGAGTTCACGAGCCATAAATCCAGCTCCTAAATCAACACTGGGCATTGCGGACAGTTCACCAGGTTCATCGCCAACAGTTCCGTCATCGGTGTTGCCGTAACCAAGATCACCATAGTTATCTTGTCCCCAGCATTTCACCGAATCATCACTGAGAATGGCACAAAATTTATCTAATGTGTCGTCTCGGAAACCTTCAATACCAAAAATTTTCTTGATGGTTCGAACGGCATCAATGTTAAGGAATGGCAAATTTGTTCCCATCTCGCCTGTTTGATCACCTCTATTGTTACCCGGGTTGTAACCCAGCTGTCCGTTGGCGTCTTCTCCCCAGCACTTGGCTTGTCCGGTTGAAAAAAGAGCGCAGTTTGATTCACCAAGGCTTGCAATATCAATGACGGGATCACTCACGCCAAAATCAATGGAGGGAGTTGCATCCCCAACACTGTTGCGAGTGGTTGTATCTCCCTGACCCAGTTGTCCTAAACTATTTCCTCCCCAGCACTTGACGGTGCGATTATCAAGAATGGCGCATT
Organism: Bdellovibrionales bacterium; assembly: GCA_041736775.1. Lineage (GTDB taxonomy): Bacteria > Bdellovibrionota > Bdellovibrionia > Bdellovibrionales > JAGQZY01 > JAGQZY01. Next base: position 1,583 of record JBGSSY010000162.1, read on the forward strand.
GGCTTTTGATTTTGATCACTTTACGGTTAGAACCAAAATCAATTTTTACGGTTGAAGTTTGACCAGCGCCCCAGCAGTGAACGTCGCTATTGTCCAAAAGGGCACATCCTGCGTTTGTCACTGTCCAGCTAAACCGGGTGATTTGTTTGGCGGTTCTACCAATTCCAAAATAGATATCGACTAAGTTGTTTCCCATTTCATTCATTGAGTCGCCAATAGCATTTCCATAGAGATTAAATGGAGGATTCGCCCCAATGGATCCATTGCTATTATATCCAATACATCGAACACTGGCGTCTTGAAAAAGGGCACAAGTGGTTTCTGAGTTTGGATGAATAGCAATGGGCACTTTACTGGTCCCCCAATCAATGGGTGGCATGGTCTCTATTTCATCAAAATCATCTCCACGATTATAAATATAATTAAGACCTAAAGAAGGGCCTACGTCTGTGGTTCCTCGACAGATCACTTTGCCGCCACTAACAACAAAACAGTAGCGTTCGCTTCCCCACCAGGATTTCACAAAATCCCCAAGAGCAATCATGGTGTAAGAGCCAAGATTCACATAGGGTAAATTATCACCCATTTCGCCAACATTGTTTCCTTTAGAAGTTCCAAAACTGGTCGAACCAATGACGGCTTGAGAGTTACGTCCAAAACATTTCATTCGATCATCTGAGGTCATCACACAGGTGTGTGCGTTACCGAAAGTCACAACTTGCTTAACTGTAATTGGATTGCTGGCTAAGGTTCCTAAATTAACAAAGGGAAGATTATCACCACTTGTGGCGGGACTGACGCCCCAATCGGTATTGCCCGTTTCAAGTCCTAAAGCACCATCATCTTCGATACCCCAGCATTTTAAGCGGTCATTTTCAAGGATGGCACAAGAGTGATAGGGGCCCACTGAAATATCTTTAACCACCCAAGGCTGTGAAGTTCCAGGATTGATTCCTAAGTCTGTATAAGGAAGACTATTGCCCATTTCACCGGGATTATCTCCCAGAGTTGTGGTGCCAGCATTACCCAAGCGATTTCCTGATCCAAAACATTTGACCCGATCATTGCTTAATATGGCACAAGTATGAACTTCACCCACTTCAATTTTTTTGATCCCTAAGCCTAATCCAAAATCTAAAAAGGGGAGTGCATCTCCCATCTCAAGGGCACTGTCTCCTATGGTGTTACCGTTGCCATAGCCGAGAGTGATACCAGGCCAAACGCTACCCCAGCATTTGGCTTGGTCATTGGCAAGGACCGCACAACAACTTGTGTGACCACAGCTTAAGTCCTTTACTGTCCAGGGATTCCCTCCATCGGTTCCTAAGTCAACATAGGGTGTAGCTGCGGATAAAGCAAAGTCACCACCCCCCGGACGCCCCAGTTGGGTTTCATAATTACGTCCCCAGCACTTCACACGATCGTTGCTTAGAACGGCACAGAAAGCACTATCTTGAGATACAATCTTTTTGAAGGTTAAACCAACACCAGGATCCATTAAAGGAACATTATTACCCATATCATTTTTTTCATCACCATAGTTGAACCCTTGAGTACCGGTGCTGTTTCCCCAACACTTAGCTTGTCCAGTGCTATTTATGGCACAAGCTGAGCCGCTACCACTGATGGCAACTTTTGTCGCCACAAAGCCAGTTCCTAAATCAACCACTGGTAAATTGTTACCTTCCTCACTGATATCATCCGTGAGCAAATTTCCCTCAGGTCTTCCCAGTCGGCCAGAATTATTATGTCCCCAACACTTTGAAGTTCCGCCGTCGTAAATAGCACAAGTTATATCGTCATTGGCTGATAGGGCTTGAATCTTGTTAGCATTGATTTCGTTATCTAGAATTCCAGCAAAAAATACATTGGGCATCCCTTGGTCATCAAGAATTCTCGTTGTGACCATTTTGTACTCCTCTGTTCCTAGCTCTGGATCAAGATCATCAATCGTCGTCACTACGGCTGTTTGGGTGAGATTCCCGGCAAGGATCGTCAAAGTTCCTGAAGCCGAAGTAAAATCAGATCCAGACTCGGCACTGCCGCTAGCGGTGTAGTAATCAAAGCTTAAATCTGTGGGACAAGTGTTATTTAATGTAAAGGTAAATGTTTGATTATTCCCCTCAAAAACATTTTGCGAATTCACTGAAGTGGTGAGGAGGGGAAGGTCATTTTCTCGAATTCGAATCATTCCACTTTCATCACCCACATTCGCAACGTTCGCATTTGTTACAGATGCGATATTGAAAGTGAGATCTTCAATGAGTTCACAAAATGTAGCATCGTCGATTGTAGTCACGGGAATAACTACACTTAAGGTGTTGGGTGGAATTGTTCCGGCCGTTGTTGTAATCCCGGTGTAATCATTGGGAGAGGTGGCTGTACCACTGCTCGTGGAGTAATTAAAACCGACGGTCCATTCACTGATAGCACTTAATGAAACAGTCACATTGGCGACACTTCCTTCGGTGACAGTGACATCGCTGACAGTGATATTCGGAGGATTGTCATTATCCAGAATATTTTGTGTGGCGGACCCGTCACCGAGTGTCGCATTGCTTAAGTTAGAAAGTGTAAGAGTAAAATTTTGTGTGGGTTCATCGGTTGTATCATTGGTGGTTGTCACCGTCACATTGGTCGAAGTGTTACCAGCCGTAATAGAAAAGGCTTGATTGGTGATTGCGGTATAGTCACTACCTGCGAGGGCTGTACCGTTAGATGTGCTCACTTGAAAACCTACGTTTTTATTATTACATACCGAAGAGAGACTCACCGTTGCGACAGAATTGGTGCCCTCAGTGACATCAGCACCATTAGCGATACTAATAACAGGTAAATCGTCATCTTGTATTGTACCAACACCTTGAGAATCAGTAATTGTTCCATAGCTGGCAGTTGAGAGGTTCAAATAAAAGCCAACATCATTTTGACAAAGGGTCGCCGGATTAAGACTTGGTACAGTAATAGTTCCAGTATTTTGACCAGACAAAATTGTTAAGGTGCCTGATGTCGAAGTGTAGTGTGTACCGGCTAAGGCCGTGTTATTGGCCGTTGCATAATTAACGTTAAGGGCAGCTGTGGCATTTCGATCCAGAGTGACTGTAAAAATAAGGTCATTGCCTTCACTCACTGTGATGTCGTTTATTGTGATTTCAATCGGATCGCTTTTCCAAAAAGCAAAGGGAATAAATTGAGCATCAAGCCAAAAAAAGCATAACAGATATACGATCAACACAGCTTTATTTATCGGATTTTTATGGGAATTATTGAGGGGTTAAAGCATTATTGTCAGTTTCTCCGTTTCTCTATAACTTCTATTGAAATTCACTCAAGTTGAATATCAAAAGAACACAACCTGTCGAGGAAAAGACGAGTTTCCCGCCTTAAAATGAGATGAAAATTGTTTCAGCAGGGCTCATTCAATCAAATTTTTCTAGGCCTATGAGAGTGAAATCAACTTAACAACTTTAAATATTGTATCAATCAAGTCAGCCATCTTTTGATCCGATAAGGAATAATGCCGTGGTTGTTTATTATCCTTTCTCTACAACTGAGTTTTGCTGAGTATCGTGTTTACGAGCTTCAAATTACTAATACCAAAACTCAAAAGTCGAGAAAGGTTTACTCGACGTTGGATTGGATTCAGTATCGAGACTATCATCACCTCAGTCGAGACGAAGAAGTTTATATGACCGATCACTGGATGTGTTGGAAAAGAGCAGACTTTTTTAAACCACTCTGCCAAAGGCCGGTCACTGAAGAGGGACTTAAGTCAGAGGCTTTAGATCAAGAAATTTCATCCCTTTAAATAATCAATGATATTCTAATTTAAATCCCTGGAATCCATGTTGGGGCTAGGGTTTGTTGTCTTTTGATTTTTAAAGGAGAGTCATGTCTTCAGAGTATGCTATTAAGAAAGCCGAACATCGAGAGATGATCGAAAATCTTGATCGTCAGAACAAAAGACAAACTCGTGAGCTGCATGATCAACATCGACAAGAACTGACCAAGCTTCGAACCAATCATGATGTTTTAAAACATGATGTTCAGCACAATCAAAAAGCACAACTAGAAACTCTTAAAACTCAAAACGACACCTTCGTGCAAAAAGAGCGTTTAACCCATCAAGAGCGTCTTGAAAAACAGAAGTTGCAAGAGCAACAAGATTACCAAAGAGCCGCTTTACAAAAACAGCAGAAAAATGCCCGATTGAGACAAGAAGCTCAGATGGAAAAAGAGAATTTTGTTCAGACCAAAGATCAATACCGAAAAATGACAATGGATAAAAAAAATAAGGGCGAAATTGATCTTAGACAAATGGATGCGCAAAAAGAATTTATGATTGAGCAAAAGAGAGCTCAACAACAAGAGCTTGAAAATTCATTGCAAAAAGGACATCAGCAAGAAGTGCAAAGAATTGAGCAGAGTGGGCAACAAGAAGTTCAGGATCGCAAAATAGCCTACACCGAAAAAGAAAGAAAACAAAAAGAACAGATCCAGACCGAGCTTAAACGGAATCAAGAAAACTACGAAAACTTAAGAGCCAGACAAGAAGATCAGTATAAAAATAAAATCCAAGGTGAAGAAGAATTTTTCCAAAACCAATTGAAGGCTCAAAACTCAGAATACTCTAAGCGCTTTCAAGAAAACGAGCATATGAGTCGTGAACAATTTCAAAGTCAGCAGAATAGACTGCAAGAAGAGATTTTTAAAATTCGCAAAGATTTTGTCAGTACCGCTCAATTTTATGAAGACCGAAAACAAGATCCCTTTTATCAGTTGATGAATTTTGGAGCCCAATTTGAAGAAGGTGAGGCCTATTATCAAGTGAAAGCCTTTGTGCCCGAACACGAAATGAAAAATGTCAGGGTCCACGTACAACCCGGAAAAATTTCAATCAATGCCACCCGAATGCATGAGCAAGAATTTAAAAGTGATATCGAAAAAATTGCCTCCAACAACTCTCAAACCATTCGACAAGAATTTGATTTAGCCAAACCCTCAGACCACGAAAAAGTAGTTCAACAGTACAAGGATGGATTGCTTACGATCACTGTGCCCAAAAAGGGTTATTACAAATTCACCTAAATTTTGTCATTGAGTAGAAAAAGACTATTTTACATTTTCAACAGCGTGGAAAGAAATTGTGAAAATATTTCGATCTGCAAAAAAATATCTCTAAAGTTTAAACTTGTCGTTGAGTCCGAAAATATTAAAAGAAAAAATGAATCAACTTTATAAATCTTTTTTTACTCACCCATTAAGAAAGCCATAGTCACTCCATCGCCTCCATCATTGGGCCCAGAGGCCATCCAGCGGCTGACATAAACACTTCTCGACAAATGACTGCGAACCGCCTTTTTGAGTGTGTCAGAGCCATGGCCGTGAATAATCTTAACCCTTTCCATTTGATTGGCTTGGGCGTTATCAAGAGTCACTTCCAGTTTCTCGATCGCATCGTTCAGAGTTAAACCCCTGAGATCAACTTCATCTTTTTTAGCATCATAGACAACTTCGGTGGTCTTTTGATTATTTTTAATTTTAAGCGGGTTCTGGGTTTTCTTGGGTGGTTTGAGCAGCTGCCAATCCACATAAAGTCGCATTGAACCTGAAAGGACCGGGATTTCACCCTTGCTATTGGCTTCTCCTTGAATGATTCCATCTTGATTCAGGCTCGTCACAAAAACCACACTCCCTGCGGGAAAGGCTTTGGCAAAGCTTTGTAAGCTTTCAAAGTTTTTTTCTGAGCCAGCAGTGGGTTGAGAGTATTTAACCACTTCTGGAAAATCGACCGAGATTTGTTGTCTTCGCTCATTGGATTCAAAAAGATTTTTAACTTGTCCTTTTTTTAGTTCTTCTTTGATTTTCTCTAAGGCTTCACTCACTTCTTTTTTGAGTTTCTCTTCTTTTTCGCGGTTGAACACTGCGATCAGTTTGTCAAATTCATCCTGTTTCTTTTTTGTTTCGTTGAGTTCTGATTTGAGTGATTTTTTAAGACGAGAGATTTCTTCTTTGACCTTTTCAATTTCGTCTAAGGATTGGATGCGTTTTTGACCCGCAGGACTTAAGAAAATTTTGGCCCGATTGTAAACGCTATCCATGATGCCAATTTTTTTTGCCGTCGCGAAAGCCAATGAGCGGCCAGGAATACCGCGAATAAACTCATAGGTGGCTCGACCGGATTCAGTGTCATAGTTCATCGAACCATTCACAATCCGAGATTCTTTATCCCATCCAGACTTCAGAGGACCAAGATGGGAGGTGATCAGTGCAAAAGAGCCTTGTTCGGCATAATGATGAATAAAACCGCGAGCGAGGGCGGCGCCTTCATCGGGATCAGTCGAGCCACAAATTTCATCGATCAAAATCAAAGAGCCCGTTCCTTGGGTGTGACAAGCTTGATCCAAAACTTTCAGGTGTCCCGCAAAAGTACTTAAATTTTGATCCACACTTTGGGTGTCACCCACCGCCACAAAAATATCATCAAAGAAAGGAAGGTGAGAGTTGGGACTTGCACAAATCAAAAGTCCACAACGGGCCATATGAGCTGCGAGTCCAAAAGCTTTAAGAAGAACAGTTTTCCCTCCGGCATTAGGGCCTGAAAGAATGAGAATCTTTTCTTCTTGAGTCAGTTTAAGACTATTGGGAATCACATTTTCACCATTCAAAACCATAACCGGATGTTTAAGATCTTCCAGCCGAATTTCTTTATTATTAAAAGTGATTGCACAGGCGGAAGTGACGTTAGCAAATTGAGCTTTAGATAAATAGCAATCCACTTCAACCATAATACTTTTTGACCGAACAAAATCTCGAGTCAACGAATAGAGATAGTCGGAAATATCTTTAAGAAGTTTTGCGATTTCTTTTTCGATGTCGACTTCAAGTTGTTTGATTCGATTGTTCAAAGGGACAATCTCTTGGGGTTCCATATAAACTGTTTGTTTAGAGGTGCTCATCCCGTGGATGATGCCTTCGAGTTCATGGCGCATCCCACTTTTTACGGGTATCACCCAGCGACCTTCACGATTGGTCACATATTTATCTTGCAAGTGGGGGTCATGATCATGGCCCTTAACCAACTCGTCCAGGGTATTTTGTACTTTGTTGGCGATTTGTTTTTTTTCTTGATAAAGCTTAAACAAAGTCTCTGAAGCATCCGTACGAATATCTCCTGAAGGAGTCATGAGATGATCAATTGCAGAGAGAGGTTCTTCGGCCGACATAATCTTAGGTTTTAATCCATCGATCCACGGACTTTTTAAAGGTGCTAAGGTTTCTTTAAGATGGTCAACTTCCAGTAAAAAAAAGCGCACATCTTTGAGTTCCAAAGTTTTGAGAACAGCATTTTTTTCGAGGCGATGAAACCAGGAGTGGTAAAGGTCCAAACTTTCCATATAGGGTCTTTGCCCTTTGAGCAAAATCCCTTGAGCTTCAGAAATGATTTTAAAACTTCTTAGAGCATCCTCTTCTTTGGTTAAAGGAAGAGTTTTTTTCAGAATATCCTTACCCTCAGATGAGGTGGCAAAATCAATCAGATGGGAGAGGGTTTTATCCCAATCAATGTTTGCGAGTTCTTGCAATTCGGTCTCCAGTGATAAAGAGGCCCAGTAAAAAGATCAGTATGAATGGCCACTTTTTTGAAAGTTTAGCATAAAAAGTTGAAGGGGGTGTTGAGTGATAGGGGATTTCAAAGACCTCGGCCCACTCTTGGTTGTGCGCTGAAAACTTAAGCACCTCTCCGTTATGGAGAATGGCTGTGGAAATCCCAGTGTTGGTGACTCTGATCAAAGGTCTTCGGTTCTCAATGGCTCGAGCCAAGGTCATATACATGTGTTGATAAGGTTCAAAGGGATGACCAAACCAAGAATCGTTAGTGACGTTGACAAAAACTTGCGCCCCTTTCATTTGTAGATCGGTTGAGAACTCATCAAAGAGTCCCTCATAGCAGATTTGTGGACCAATTTTGAGATCATCAAGATGAATAATACTTGGACCTTGCCCCCGGCCAAAATCAGAAACCATAGGGAGTAATGCTTTGAGTTTTGGAAAACGATCTCCTAGCGGAAGATACTCACCATAAGCGAGAAGATGGGTTTTTTGGTAACTTCCTAAAATGTCAGCCTCTCTCAGTAACATTAAAGAATTAAACATCTTTCGATTTTCGATATTGAAATAATAAGTTCCTGTGAGAAGGGGAGTGTTATGAAGTTTTAAAAAATCAATCAAACGTTGCCGTTGATATCCTATTCGACCTTGAAAAATCACCTCTGGAAAGGCGGTTTCAGGCCAAATGATCAAATCCACAGGACCCTTCTCTTCAAGGGCTTTTTCAGTCAGTCGAAGAAAAGTGTCTACAATCTTCTGCTTAAAGGCCTCTCCCACCTCGGCTTGAATTTTTTCAAGGTTTCCAATATTTCCTTGAACCAGAAGCACTTTAAGCTTTTTATCGGGTTCAGGAATTTGACCAAGGTTAAACCAACCTAAAATGTTCACCGCAATAAAAAGAATGACAGCCGCGAAAAGTGGTCGATTGATCCATTGATGGGGCTTTCTTGTCAGTACAAAAAGAAGAACAAGACTATTTATGATCAGAGTGATCAGATTAAGACCAAAAAAACCAATCCAATCAGCTAACTGAACACCAGGCCAACTAGCCCAAAGCCAAGGATAGCCAAAATGCCAGTAAAATAAAAACGGATAAATTCTTTCGATCAGGAGAAAGGCAAAGGGCAGCATCAAAATGGAAACTGTGCGAGAGACTTGAAAACGGAGGCAGAGCCATTTCCAGAAGACTCCGGCAAGGGGATAGTACAAATGCGCCAGAGAACAAAAGATGAAAAGCACAAGAGCCCCAACCGGCCAAGGCAATCGACCAAACTCGACAGTGGTGTAGGCGATCCAGTGAAATCCAATAAGATTGAGAATAAATTGTGTGATCCAGCCGGAGATAAAAATTTTCTTATAGCTGTCTTCTTTGCTCCAGAAGAGCCAAAGCGGAACGAGAGCAAAAAATAAAGCCCAAGGAGGGAAGGGGATATAACTTGTGCCGATCAGAAATCCTGATACAATTGGAAGAGCGTAGTTGGAGAAAAATGATTTCATGGCTTCATCCTACAAAAAAGCCATGCTTTGATCCAGCATGAATTTTAAAATTGCAGTTTATGGGGATATTTCATGGATGAATATCAAATGGAATTTGAAACGGATTTTGGCCAGTCCTATCACAACTGTCCCGCTTGTGGTAAAGAACTGGTTGTGGATAAAGATGAGTGCTTTTCTTGTGGCGTCGTCGTCAGTCGTCTTAAAGACCGACTTTACCAGCGAAAAAATCAAGATCAAATTGGTGGCATTGAGCATCTCAGTGTGGGTGAATTAAAACAATTGGATCGTCGCTGGAAACAAGTGGTAGTCAATTACCATGATCAAAATGCCCATCATGATTTTATCAGCTATTGTCAACGCATTGGGGCACTTCCTTTCGCGGTTCATCACTACACTAAAATGCTTGATATCGATAAAGAGGATGATATTGCCGAATTGATGAGAAAACAGGCTCTCTCACGCCTGACTTTTCAATTTGCCACCGCTCAAAACACACAAAAACCTGAAGAAATTGTACCGAGAGCCTTTACGTTCCTAAAATGGATTGGAGCGCTCCTGCTTTTTTTAGGAGCTGCTTTTATCGTTATTGGTTTATTAACACCTAATGCTAAGAACCTTGTCGGCCTCGGGGCCGCACTTTGTTCTCTCGCCGTTATGACGTTTCTTTATCGTCGCTAATTTTCAACTTGAGGGGGAAAGAAATGATTCAAAAATGGGGCCTTGTTTTTTTAACATTATTCCTTATTTCATGCGCCAGTGTTAAACAAAGTCCGACAGTGGATATTTATGCCGATGCTGAAAGTGATCTTGAAGAGTCGGTTGAGCTTTCACTCTCACTGGCTCAACAAAGAGCATTGGATCGACTCAAGCAAAATCCAATCGAAAATCCACAAGACCCAGAAAAACTTGAATCCGTTCCTTTAACGACTAAAGAGCATGTCTATTTGATTCCGACCCGTGAAGAACATCCCAAAGTGCAAAAGTGGATTCAGTACTACAGTGTCAAAGATCGCGAACGTTTTCAAAGATTTCTCAACCGTGGAGCAAAATACAAAGATGTTATTCAGGATCTTTTTGTTACCCACGGATTACCACCTGATCTTTATTATCTTGGAATCTTAGAAAGCGGATTTGTCACCGAGGCCACTTCTCGAGTAGGAGCTATGGGACCATGGCAATTTATGGCCCCTACGGGCCGCGAGTATGGACTTAAAATTAATAACTACGTCGACGAGAGACTCGATATTATTCGTTCATCACTGGCAGCGATTCGCTATCTTAAAGAACTTTACCGACAAAAAAAATCATGGCCGTTGGCGATGGCAGCTTACAATGCGGGACCGGGACGTGTTCGTCGAGCGATGAGAAGGGGAGGTTCACAAAATTATTGGAATCTCACCAGTCGCTATTTATTACCCTATGATACCCGAGAGTATATTCCACAGTTTTTAGCGATTCTCCATATTGGAAAGAATTTGGATAAATACCAATTTGTTGAAGAACCCGATGTGCATTTTCCTGAGATACGATTGGTGAAAGCTCCAAGCTCTGTCCCTCTGGCAAAAATTTCTGAAGTCACCAATGTAAGCTTAGAGGAGCTGAAGTTTCTCAATCCCCATTTGATTAAAGACATTACCCCTCCGATAAAATCGAGTTACCGTATTTGGGTTCGAAAAGAACAAGCCGATGGGGTTAAAAGTCTTTACGATCAAATGGCCCTTCATAAAGTGGAAGGATTGCAAATTCAAACTCGCCGAATGGCAAGCTCTTACTCACAAGGTAAAATTCATCGGGTTCAAAGAGGGCAAAATCTGGGGCTTATTGCAAAAAGATATGGGACTTCCGTTTCAAAAATTAAAAGATTAAATGGTTTAGATAGTCATCAAATTTATGTCGGTCAAAAACTCAAGGTGCGTGGAACTGTGACAAGAAACACCACTTCTGTGGCTTCCACAGCAACCCGTATCCACCGAGTTAAAGCGGGTGAAAATCTCAGCACAATTGCTTCGCGCTACAATCTCACCCTCAGTCAAATTAAAAACTATAATAATCTAACCGGTTCAAAAATATTTAAAGGGCAGCGCTTAAAACTTTATGGTGAGGGGCCATCGGTGAAGAGAGTTGCTAAATCAAATCCCAAACAATACCGAATTAGAACCGGAGATAATCTTTATAAAATCGCTAAGAAATTTGGGATTACGATCGCCAAAATCAAGAAGCTCAATAATTTAAGAAGCAACAATATCCAAAAGGGTCAATTATTAATCATTGCTTCTAATCCTTAGTTCTCAAACGAAAATCAATAAGTTTTTATGAGTCTGCCAGGTGCAGACTTTTTTGTTTGTGCAATTTGGAAATATCAGTGAACTTGATCTTAAGAGCTTTCTTGTGGACGCCTATTATTTTTTATCTTTTTCTTTTTCAAGAGCTTTCAAAAGGGATTGACCAAAATCTTTTAAATTTGATTTTTTATTTTCATCATTGGAACTGTTAAATTCGTTTGCTTCTGAATTTGAAGTGTTGCCTGCAACAACTCCTGAAACGCCCACACCCTGATCGAGCATGGTGAGGGCTCGATAGACATTGAGTTTTTTGGAAGTTTTGGTTTTTGATTTTAACCACTCTAAGTTATCACCCGTTCTTAAAACATACTTCTTAATCGCTTTAGCATCAAAATCTCGGTTATGAGCCATAAGAAGAGCTGCTACTCCGCTCACAAAAGCTGTGGCTTGGGAAGTTCCGGTCTGAATCTGAAATCCTCCACCAGGCCAAGTGGAGTAAATATTTTCGCCGGGAGCCGCAATGTGAACTGTTTTGACTCCATAGTTGCTCGAACTTAAAACTCGCAAGGATGGATCTAGGGCTGTGACCGAGATAATATTATCGAGATCATAATCAGCAGGGTAGTATTTGTTAAAGTCAGAATTAGATTGTTCGTTTCCGGCAGCCGCGACAAATAGAATTCCCTTTTGTTCTGCTCTTTTAATCGCTTCAAATTCTGGTCGGCTGTAGGAAGTTCCACCGCCCGAATAATTGATGACATGAGCATTCATTTTCACCGCATAGTTAAAAGCTTTAATAGTATTGGTTAAATTATCGGACTGGGATTTGGGATCAAAGTATTTAAGGATCATCAGGCTCACTTTGGGAGCGACACCGGTAATTCCGTAATTGTTACCACCTTCGGCACCAATGATCCCAGCGATGTGAGTGCCGTGACCATGTTTATCAACCACATGATTATTGCCGTGAACAAAGTTCCAGCCATGAACATCGTCAATAAAGCCATTGTTGTCGTCATCAATCCCGTTACTCGCTTTATTTTTTCCCTTGGAATCAAGGCCAGACTCGCCCGGGTTCGTCCAAAGATTATTTTTAAGATCAGGGTGGGTGAGATCAATTCCTGTGTCCACGATGGCAACAACAATATCACGACTCCCTGTTGTCAACTGCCAAGCATCAAGGGCATTTGATTTATGAAGTCCCCAAGCTTTGTGCAAAGCGGGATCATTCATAATAACCGAGTTTTTTTGTGGTGCAGGTTGAGCGCTCACAGTGATTGAGGGTTCAAACTCACGAGTGACTTTTTCAGAAGTCTGTTGCGATGATTTTGAATTTTTTGGCAAAAGTGTCGATGCAATTTTTTTGGAAATCATCGACAAAGGACGATCCACAAGAACAGCCAATAGAAGAAGCGCCGTTGCCGACACAAGAAAGATACGTAAAACCATGATCTCTCTTCGGTCCTTCCCCCCATTTTCTTAATTATTAAACCCCTCAGCCTGGACATAAGCCCTGCTCTTTTTTAAGAAAATAAACTGAATAGTTTAGTAAGCGAGTTCCCTTCCACCGCTCCCTGAATTTAAAACAATGATCAAGCAGATTTCATTTTGAGACAAACCGAAACCTCTTTAAAAAAAATGGTCCATCGTTTGTTCTCTTTCGCTCACAAACGATGGACAGGAGTTGAAATACTAAAGGTGAAATCCAAAAAAAATTAAAGAGAGCGAAATTCATCAAGAGAACCCAAGCAGGATTCCGGAAACACAAGGTCAGTGTCGCTGTAATAAAGTCGATTATAAGCAATATAGTTTCGCATCACGAGTTTTATATAACCTTTGGTTTCTTCATAAGGAATGTCTTCAATAAAAGTCACTGGATCAGTCGAGTAGCGTGTATCAACCCAACCTCGAACCGCTTGTTCTGAGGCATTGTAGGCGGCCACTGAAAGGATAAAGTGGCTGTTAAATCGTTCAAAGAGATGTTGCAAATTATTTGCACCCAAGGGAATGATCACCTCGGGTTTAAAAAGATCATGGGGTTTAGTGTAATGGACCGAGGGCATACGCTCAGCCGCTTTGATCGCGACTTGTGGGATGAGTTGTAAAAGCCCAAAAGCATCGGCATGGCTCCTGGCTCGAACGTCAAAACCCGATTCTTGTTTCATGATGGAATAAACTAAGGAGGCAGAGACTTGGGTTTGTTTTTCAGCCGCTGTGACAATGTGGGGAAAGGGTTGTGGAAATAAAATGGATGGAAATTCTTTAAGAATATAGACTTGGGCTTGGGGAGTCAGAGTGTGATATTTAATAAAAGAAGCTTTATAGGCTCCCACCCTTTGCAGAAGAAGAAGGTATTGGGCCCAATCTTTTTCATCCCAACTTTTTGATGTCTTTACCCTAAGTCGAACAAGATCTTCGGCGATCTCAAACTCTTGGGCTTCGCCAAGAGCTAAGACTAAGTTTTGATCAGATTTCTCAAGCAACTCAAGCTCATTTTGGTTTTTAGGTTTTTCTCCCTTTGGCATTGGTATTTCTAATTTTCGATAGGCGAGTGCGCCGTAGTAACCATGAAGATCAAAGTTAATCAGTTCTTTAAAAGCACTTTCAGCTTGTTGGCGATTATTTTGCGACCATTCATTTTCTGCTTTCCAATAAAGGTATTTGGCCTTTGCAAAAGCGGTCAGCTCGGGATCATTAAGCAATAAATCCATTGTGTCTTCGGAGTCTTTGTATTTTTCTATTCGACGTTGATTCCATGCCAGAGACCAGTGAACTCTTTGCCAATCATCATGACTTATCTTTTTTTCAAGACTGGATTTTTTAAGATAATCAACGGCGAGTTTATAATTTCGATTTTCTTCTTCCATTCGCCCACGAAGCCAGTAGACCACTTGCAAGCTGTAATGGCCTTGAAGCTCTTTTTCAAGCCGCCTGAGCTCTTTTCGAGCTTGAGTCTGACCTCTTTCGGTCCACAAGGTTCTGACATATTCAACGTTGGCATCATGGTGCATTCGAGTATGCTCTTTTGATTTTTTGTATCGACTTCTTAAAAACTGAGCCCACTGCTGAGAGGACTTGATGTATTTTTCCATCCGCGTCCAGCGTTCCAGTTTATAGGTGATCCTTGCGCCCCGATAGGCCAGCCAACGTTCACGATCAGAGACTTTTGGATTATTGATCAAGAGACGATAGTAATAAAGAGCCTTTTCAAACTGACGATCATCGCGATAATCTTTTGCGACCTCAAGAAACTCTTTTTGCTTGGGCTTAACCTTAAAACGAGGTGATCTTTCAAGCAAAATTTTTCGAATTTTATTTTTCTCTTTGTGGTTGAGTTTAGATTTTAAAGTCAGTTGGGCAAACTCTTCGAATTCTTTTTTGTGCAACTTCAGTTGTTTTCTGTGCATTTGATAAAGATCATAAGCTTCAACCATTCTTTTTTGTTGAACAAGGGATTCAAACCAGGCTTGAATCATGGTTTTTTCGTAGGCCGTTTCTTTAAGACGATCGTGAAGCTCTTTCCAGTTGGCTTTTTTATCGCAGTGTTCATTCCATCTCATTTCTACCAGATCGAGTAAAATAAAATCTTTTTTGGCCTTTAAACTTTTCAAACTGGAACAGCTGACTTTCGAAGCCGTTTTCATATTATCAAGGGCGTCGCGATAAACCTGAATGTCAGTGGGCGGCTTGAGCGCAGGTGAGTCCTGAGACTGAAGAGGTAAAATGATCAGTATTAGAAAAAGAAAAATAGAAAGCACATAATTATTGTGGCCTCAAAAACTCTTCGGGTCAAAGTTCAATGACAATGTTCATCATTGTTTGAGTTAAGGTTGAGTTTCAGAGGAGGCCCTCTCTTCTTGAATCGGTTGCGATTCGGTATTCAAATCGTCTTCACAGAGTCGAAGTAAATCGGCTTTTGTTCGTGCTGAAAGAAGAACAAGTCGATTCTGATAAAAATTGTTCCACATTCTTTTTGCCTCATCGTTGAGACTTTCTTTTAAAATTATTTTTTGATCAGCCACCTGAGAGCAAAGTTGTTCACCATAAGGACATTGAGAAAACAGCTCACCATATTGAGCTTGAAAATCTCGAGCGGCGCTGAGATTGGGTGCAAGCTCATCATTATCATATCTTTCTAAGACTTCAGAAAGATTTCTATCCGATTGATTCAGTCCTTCAGCCGGTAAGAGACCAATATCGTCACTTTTTCTCAGTAACCAAGAGCCTAGGGTTCGTTCCCTTTTATCAATGGGGATACCATTTTTAAAAATGAGTTCCTCGAGCCTTTTCGCTTCACGCCAATTTTTGAGTTCTCTCTCTAATGTTTGTGGAGATACACTGAGTCTCCTTTTTTCTCTGACTGTTCCTTCTGCATCAACAGTCAGAGCATAAAAGTGACGTTCTCTTCCCTGCTTGACCTCTATCCATCCCTTTCTTGTTTTGCTGGATGGATCAAGGGGCAATTGACTCCATTGGAGAGAATAAAGTTGGCTCTCTGGGGGT
>JBGSSY010000169.1:0-9537 GCA_041736775.1 Bdellovibrionales bacterium
CACTGTCACGTTTCTCAACCCAGTCTCAGCATGCAAATTCAAAAAGCAGAAGATGAACTGGGTCTGCAAATCTTTGATCGAAATAAAAAACCAATCGCATTGACGGAAAAGGGCAGCGTGATTGTTGAACAGGCTCAAAAAACAATTCAAGAGTACCAAAAGCTTTTACAGGTTTCACAAAAAGAAAACGCGGAACTCAAAGGTGATTTTCGATTAGCGATCATCCCCACTCTTTCCACTTCATTAATTCCCCTGTTTGCTAAAAAATTCTCTGCAGCCTTTCCTAAAGTTCAACTTTTTATAGAGGAGCTTACGACAGAAAGAATTATTGAGGCCCTACGTCTTGATGAAATCGATGCCGCCCTGCTCGCAACTCCACTCCCCGATAACAATCTTGAAAAACAGGTGCTGTTTTATGAAAGCTTTAGTGTCTATTGTTCAAAGGACCACCCTTTGTTGAGCAAGAAAAAACTCAAAGCCAAAGATGTTATAGAACACAATGATCTCTGGATTCTTTCAGACGGCCATTGTTTTAAAAATCAAGTCCTCAACTTTTGCTCTATGGGTTCAAATCTCGAAGTTCTCTCTAATGTTCATTTTCAAAGTGGAAGCCTTGAAACGCTCAAGCGACTCGTGGAGAGTGCAAATGGTTATACTTTTTTACCCCAACTCAATGTTCTTGATATGAACTCCTCAGAAAAAAAACGAATTCGTGATTTTTATCCCCCCTCACCCTCACGCGAAATCAGCATTGTGTCGCGTCCAGGCCACTGGAAAAAAGATATAATTTCTGCCTTAAACCTCATTATCCAGGATCGATTACCTGAAAGCCTTTCAAGAACGAAACCCTCTCAATTTGAAATTATTGACATCGCATACGAAGAATAAACAAGGCTTCTCAAGCCTTTCTAGCTGCAGTCCGATTTTAATTTGTTGTCACAGAGAAATAGTTTACAATTTTAATATGACTTTTTTATTTTTCTTAATTTGGGGATTTTCACAAAAAAGCCACAGCTCGCAAATTTATATGAATAATCCCTTAAGCTCTGCTTCTAATGTCCAGCGCGCCCTTGAGTCAGCTTACTCTTTCGGGTCAGGTGTTGGTGTTAAAGAAGGAAGTTGTCTGCTTTGCCACAACACCTCTTCAGGGATTAATGGACAAATCAATCTCGGTTATGGCCAAGATTTTCTCGAGGCGGCTCAACGTTTAGGTGTCCCTTCGCAGGGAGGCGGGAGCCAAGATCAGGCCACCCTGGAACTCATTTTTAGAGAAACTGTATTTGCCAATCAAGATTCAGATCTCGATGGCATGAACAACGCCCAAGAATACGTGCTTAACTCTGATCCCGCCTCAGATATGTTTGATATCAATCAAACCCGAGGAGGAGGCGGATGTGGCCTCATCGATCCAGGGGAAACAACATCCCCTCTCTCTTTTTTTTATTTGTTATTATTAGGACTTCCTATAATTCTTATTCTGTGGCGCCGAGTCCGTCATCACTCACTTTAGGAAAGTCTTTCGGATCTAAATCCTTAATCGCTGAATAACCACTCTCAATATTATGGAGATAAAGAATGGTTTCCATTTCACCCTCAAGAGGAGTCCCTAAGCGGTCCCAGGCTCTTTCTTTGTCAGCCAATGGGGTTGTGCCAAAAGATGTTTCATCAATCCAATCCCATTCAAAATTAATCGGTTTACCCTCTGCGAGACTTTGGGTGTTGTACCAACGATCTTTATGCACCCGAAAAACAAACATCCATTGTTTTCGTCCATCACTAGGGCCATTCACCGTCAGGCCCGGAGCTGTAAAGCCATCCGACTCACTCATCTCATAAGAGCTTGCAACAAAAGGTGAATAGGCTTGCCCAATGACCCTTGCGCGCTCGGGTTCAAAATAAGAATCATCATAGCCTGAAGAATACCAATCCGTATGACGATCAACCGAGTCTTTAAGTCTTTCGTAGGCCGTATTAATATCACTCACGCCAGACGGAGATAGGCCAAAAACAGAATTAAATCCCATATCCGCTTGTGGCCAAAAGCTGTCGTACTCTTTTCTAAATTCAGGCAAGAAGGAGCTCAAATCATAAGACTCATAGATTTTTTCTGGATCGTTATCTTTTAACATAAAATGGGCTGGCCAAAGAGATGATAAAAAATGGGGAACAATGCTCACATTCGAGCCGGTGTTAGAAAAAGGATAATCCAATGAGCGATCTCGCATCAACCAAGTGGCAAGCCCCGATCGAGCGGCATTCCAGCGGTGTGAAAAGGGTTCTTTCATATAGTTTTCACACTCTTCAATAGGAAATTGAAGCATCTCTTTTTTGCCATCTTTAACGAGGGTGCGAACAAACACATTTCCTTTATCTGATCTGCCACAACGGTTCATAATCGAAGTTGAATACCAAATCATGGCATTGCTCTCGGGAGAATTCGGTTTCATGTTGGAATCCCCGCGAAAATCATAATAATAATCCTTATCTTCTTGAGAGCAAAAATTCTCTTCGTAATCGGCATAACCTTGTTGATAGGCTTCAAAACCCGGATAGAGCTTTTGAGAATCATCCAGCTGAGAAATATATTCGGTCATAATGTATTTCACTTCACAAACTGAAAAAGCGGGCACTGGCTTATCCACTAACCATTTTTCACTCAAAGGAAAAGTGCGATTGTCTTGCCAAACTTTCGCCTCTTTATCATTAAAAGCCTGGCGCGAGAAGGTCACAAAATACGCATAAGATTCTGCACTCATTAAATTAAAAACATGGGTAAGATCTTTTGAGGCTTCGATCGGGCTTTGTTTCTGAGCCGGAAGTTTTGTGAGTTGGGCCATCCATCGCAATTTATCTTCAATCAAAGTGGGCCGGTCACGAAACTCACCACAAAGATAAGTGATAAAAGCGTGAGTGTTGCCATTGACACCCGGAGGAGTTGGTCGAGCATCACTTATATATTGGTAATCAAATTTAGATTTTAAAATTTCCTCTGAAAATTCGGGAGTCTTTGAACCATCGTCAAAAGGAAGACCAAAACTATGGTTTGAAGGATTTGATAAAATATCTTTGTAATGATCCCAAGGGAAACTTGGATCTTTCACTTTTTTAAAACCGTAGCCAGCTATGATTGCGCTATACATATAAAAACTAACGGGCGCAACCGTGTTCAATTTTTTAACGGCTTCTCGCACAAGTTTGTTATTGTAATTGGGATAAGGAATTTCCGTGGAAAGTCGTTCGCTCGGACCACAGTACTCTGAGAAGAGCGAATCCAATTCTTTTTCTGTGTAGTTCTCCGGTAACGACAATCGGTATTCGACAAAATTAGCCGCAGAAAGAGTTGAAGCCAGCAAAGTTAAAATAAGTCCACGCAAGAGTGACACTTTTTTCATTAAATCCCCCAAGAAGCTCCCAACGATTAAATTTAAAAGAGCGACGCCCCATGATTTAGCAGGATTTCTTCTTCGCGAACAGACCCTGATGCGTATTGCAGAAGAACAGTGTAATTTTTATAGGCACCGCTCTTGTCCCCTCGCCCCAAAAATTCAAGGCTTCTCGATCTGTTTTGAAAATAATTTGCGATCAGAACAAGGCCTATGTTACGGGACATTCAACAACATTCGTTGTTCGAACAAGAGTGTCCGGGGGGGCCTATGTTTTATTTCTCTCTTTTTATCATATCTTTACAAGTATTCAGTTCTTTCTCCCTGGCTATGCGCCCCAATTCAGAGGACACCAGCATCTATAACGAGTGCCTTTGGAATAAAGAGCTTTTAGATATCGAAGTGGATTGTAATGATCTATTTCATCACTACCAACCCCAATCCCACTCCCCACAATCCGACTCAGAACTCAGATTGGGAAGCTTCAATATTTTTCGGATCAGTGATCAACGAACTTATAAACGGATTGATCTTAACGCCCAAATGATTAATTCAGAATGGGATGTTGTTTCTTTGCAAGAGCTACAACCCAATCGCGCTCTCGATATGTCTTTTAATGTCAATGCCCGCATGGCTTTTTCTGAAAACAAAATTGATCAAGACCAACTTAATAAAGCCTACACTTTACCACCTTACGTGGAGTTGCTTCTCGAATTACAAAAGAGCGATCCCTCTTGGGGTCTCTTGATCTCACCTTATTCACAAGGAACTGACACTGAACTTTTTGGTTTTATTTATCGAGGAAGCAGAGTTCAGCCCGTCGAATCGGAATACTGTAGTCAGCAACTTGATCTCAATTCTCAACAATCCTCTTTTATTTTTCGCGAACTGGATGCCGTGGCCTATGGAACAAATGGCCTCTCCTATAAAAAAGATGGTCGCCCCGTTAACCTTCGCTCCTATGTCAGTCCCAAAAAAGCTTTGGCCTGCCACTTAGCCCTCACCGGCGAAACCCAAGAGCAATTTTCTAAAATTCCCTTTACGGCCCGGTTTCAAGCCAATGATTTTGATTTTAACTATGTGACTCTTCATTCGCGTTTTCGCGCCTTAGACGAATCTCTCAGCGATTGTGTAGAAGCCTGTCAAAACACAGCACAAAAAATGCTGGAACTTATTTTTAACCGATCGCCGGGAGTTGAGATTAACCAAAAAATATCCGAACAACTTTTGAAAGATAATAAAATATCAAAGGGAGAGGCCCGAGAAATTAACCGTTACTTTGAAGCTTTTGTCACTGTCGAAGAAACCTTGGAAATAAAAAAAATTGAAAAAGATTCTGATGTGATGATCGCTGGAGATTTTAATTTAGAGTATATGGATTCGCAGCACTGGCGCTCTTTGATTTGGCAAAAGATTAAAAATCTTGAGGAAGGTCTTTTAGTCCTTATTACCGATAAAACCAGCTTGAGTGATCAAAAAGGTTATGGCAGCAATTACGATCATTTTATTTTCAACACGACTGCTGGGCAAACTGCGAATTGTTCAGTCGAATCGGCTCAAGTGGTCGATTTTGTTAATTCTGAATTAACTTTAAGCAATGGTTTTGAGTTGGGCTTAGAACTTGCAAAATTCAAAGATCCAAAACGTTATGATGAAGTGACTCGTTATTACAAAGAGCGGCATCAGGGTAAAGCATGGGTCACAGATTCAGCAGAATATTTTCTCTTTAGCGATGTGAGTGAAATCTCAATTGATAAACTTCCCGCAGATCTCATTCGAAGCACCCGAGTCTGTGATGGTTCAGACACCCGTTTCGATACCCAAGAGCTTAAACTCACCGATAGTCTGATTGCTGACCTTGAATGCAATCTTCTTTATGCCTCTCAACCCTATCGTCATCTTTCATTTGCCATGAGTGATCATCTCCCCATAAGCTTAACTTGCTCTCTGAACTAAAAGAAGGAAGTCTTATGAAAAAGTCGATGGTCATTCTGGTTTCACTTCTAGTGGTAACGGCACTCAGTTGGCCTCGACAGTTTCAATTCAGTGAATCTATTGTTATTCACAAAAGTCCCGAAGATGTTTTTTCTTACCTCGTTAATCTTGAGTCTTGGAAAGAATGGAGCCCTTGGAGTCATTCTTCAGGCGCAGTTGATTTTGAGTTTGAAGGTTTACAAGGCGTGGTGGGCAGTTATGCTCAGTGGCACGAATCAAACGTTGGAGATCTTAAGCAAACTCTCACCTCTTTGAGAGACCCTCAAATCATAGTGACTACTTTTGAAATGACTCAACTCAATCCCATGAACGGCACCTCTACCTTTATTCTCAAAGAGGTCAAGGGTGGTGTTGAGCTTTTATGGACCACTCAAGGCACACCAAAAAATTGGGTGCAAAATATAAAAAATCCCTTCATGGGCCAAATTTGGGGTTCTTCTTACAAACAGGCCCTAGAACGAATCAAAACTAAGCACGAAATTAAAGAGCCTTCTTCAGAAACTCCGGTCGAACTCTAAACTTTTCCTTTTGTCTATTTACAGCTCCCTAAAGTGAGTATAAAAGCAAGGCAGTAAAACCAACGAAATCTAAGGAGAGTAAAATGGAATCGGTAAAAAAAACCAAAGAGTACAACATCTATAAGAAAAAAAGTGGCCGTTATGCCGTTAAAAATGCAAAAGGTCAGCCCATCAATAAAGAAGAAAAAATCAAAATTCTTTTGAGCGAAAAACTGATTAAACTCAGCCCTAAAAAGGCCGCAGAAACCACTGAAGCCCCAGCCGCTGAGTAATCTTGAATTTAAAACAGCCTTAAATTGATGCAAAGGGGAGACTTTACCAGCTCCCCTTTTCTCTATACACTCTCTTTAAAACAAGGAGTGTTTTATGTCTCAAATCCGAAGAGTGGCCATCGTTGGTGGCGTGAGAACCCCATTTGTAAAATCTTTTACCCAATACAAAGCCACCAACCAAGAGTTGCTCACTGAAGTCCTCAATCAATTGGCAAAACGTTTTAATCTCAAAAAAGTCGATGAAGTTGTTTTAGGCAGTATTACTAAAGCAGGAAGTGATTGGAATTTGGCCCGCGAAGCGGTGTTAGGCTCTACTCTTGAAAACTCCACACCTGCCTTTGATTTGCAAAGAGCTTGTGGAACGGGACTCTCTGCACTGGTGATGATTGCTAATAAAATTGCTCTTGGACAAATCGAGTGTGGCATTGCGGGCGGTTCTGACACCAATACTAAAGTGTCCCTCGAATTTTCTCGCAAGGCCTCTGATAAACTCATTGGTCTCAGTCAAAGCCGCTCGACCTCACAAACATTTAAAAATATTTTAAAATTAAGACCCAAAGATTTCTCACCGAAAGTTCCAGGAATTACTGAACCCAGAACCGGTCTCAGTATGGGTGAACACTGTGAGTTGATGGCTAAAGAATGGCAAATCAGTCGCATCGATCAAGATCAGTTGGCTTTTGAGAGTCATCAAAATGCTGAAAAGGCCTACAAGCAAGGCTTCTACAAAGATCTTGTATTTTCTTACCAAGGATTAGAGAAAGATGGACTTGTTCGTGGAGACACCAGTCTTGAAAAACTAGCAAAATTAAAACCCGCTTTTGATAAACAAAACGGCACTCTCACCGCTGGAAATTCCACTGCCATGACAGATGGTGCTTCGGCGATCTTTTTAGCTTCCGAAGAATACGCAAAAAAAATGGGACTCCCTGTTCTTTGCTACTTCAAAGATGCACAGGCTTCTGCGGTTGACTTCACGGCCGGTGCTGGTCTTCTCATGGCACCGACCATTGCTGTGAGCGATCTTCTCAAGCGAAACAATCTTAATCTGCAAGATTTTGACTTTTACGAAATTCATGAAGCCTTTGCAGCGCAAGTGCTCTGCACTCTCAAAGCTTGGCAAGACGAAAATTTTTGTAAAAAGATTCTCCACCGAGAAAAAGTTCTGGGAAGCATCGATCGTAAAAAAATGAACGTGAATGGAAGCAGCTTAGCTCTTGGTCATCCCTTTTCAGCCACTGGAGCACGAATTGCGACAACTCTCTCATCTCTTCTTCATGAAAAGTCAGGACGAGGTCTCATTTCTATTTGTACGGGTGGTGGAATGGGTGTCGCCGCTATTTTCGAATCTTAATTATTCAAGTGAATTCCACCCCAGAACAAGGGGTGGAGAAAAAGACTCAAGAACCAGTTTGTTGTTTTTGAGCAATCCATTCACTGTAATTGATAAATGTTTCTGGCTGATCAAAACGCACTTCTTTCCAAACAGCAATTTGATCATCGAGATCATTCAGTAAGGTATTCATCAACTCCGGTACATTAGACGATGTGCGAGATACAAAAAAGCTGCCTTTTGAAAAGAGAACTTTGACTTGGCCAGTGAATAAATTGTTTTGAAAATTAAAATCTCCGGTAAAAGTAGCATCACTCGGACAACGTGAACGAATGCTATTAATACGAACAATCACATGATGTTTGTCTTCACGACTGACTTGGTTTGAAAAATGAAAAGATGATAATTTATACTCCACAGATGCTCCCGCGCCCAAATTGTATTCTTATGATCTATTTTAAATGATTTTTCTGCAAATTAAATCAACTTTAAAGTTCTCTGACCATGGGCGGGTCCAATGTTACAACAGATTGTCTTAATGAATTGGATGAGAGATAGGATTGAAATAAGCCTTTTACCATTCAGTCTTCAAAGCCTTTAAAAGACACGATCATCGTCGAGTCTCACACACTCTATATTGAATATTAATAAAAGCTTTTGGGTGTGATAATGCATGGGGCGAATAAACTCAACAGTTTTTCTAACACTTTTTAGTCATAACGATTAGAAAAAGTACCATGTCTTATAATAATCCAAAGTATGTGAATCGTCTTAAATTCGATGACACTCGAGCGGCATCAGTTGGGTTTGAACCCTTGGGGTGACACAACTTTTAGACTGAGTCACATAGTAGGGATAAAGCTCCACAAAAAATTTGTTTTCTGAATGCCAAAAAAGAAAGTACATGAGGGTTCCCACCTCTTTAAAACACTCAGTCTCTTGACTCCAATCAATCACAGGATCTTGAGGCTTTGCACTAAAAGTTTCATGGCCGGTCATTCCCAAGGGAGTCACGACTTCAATCACAAAATTTAAAGGTCTAAATTCTGTAGCCTTTGGTGAGCGCAAATAAAGCCCTTGTGGTTCACCCAGAATATCATACGAAATCTTAAGTTCAGAAACCTGGGGCTGATTGATTTGATTGCAAAGAACTTCTTGGGCGTAAAGTGGGCTATTTGCGAGAAAAATGAAAAGTTTTATTAAGATGAGTTTCATAGAGTTCTCCCTCAATGATTTCTTTGAGAAGCAACTTAAGGGAAGGGCAAACCAAAAGTCTACATCTAAGAGTTGAAACTGCTTTTTGCATTTATTTCACAGAAAGACTTATATATAGATTGAAAAGAAGAAGTTACTGGCCAGTTCTTTTTGAAAATTCTCTCGTTTAACCCGTTTACTGGTTAGATCTTGCAAACAAACCATAGTCTCAGTTTTAAATCCACAGGGATTGATTCCTTTGAAAGCCTCTTCATCTTTAAAAAGATTGATCGCTATTCCATGATAGGTGACCCACTTTTTAACCGCAATTCCAATGGAAGCCAGTTTTTGATTTTTGACCCAAACACCGGTGGCCTCTGACTCTTGGCTCTCACCGACTGGAGTTTGTAAAGAATGTCCATGGGCATCGACGGCATAATCTCTGACTGTGGCAATCGCAGCCTCTTCAAGCAGTCGCATGTAATCGTGAAGATCTTTATTTTTAACTTTTTTCTTAACGTAGGAGGGACTTTCTCCTCCTAAATCAATCATGGGATACATCACCACTTGGCTGGGTCCATGATAAGTGGCTCGTCCACCACGATTGACTTCAACAGTTTCTCCAGACCAAGCAAAGAGGTCGCCCTCTTTTGTACCTCGTCCGAGAGTCACAACCGGTGGATGCTGACAGAACACTAAAGTCTCGCCTCTTACCCCGTTAATAATTTCATCGACATAGATTTTTTGTTTTTCAAAAGCTTCAACGTAAGAAATTAAACCCCAATCTTCGATCCGGGGTAAATCAACAACAAAGCGATTGGGTTTTATTTCAGTCATTTATC
>JBGSSY010000171.1:0-17463 GCA_041736775.1 Bdellovibrionales bacterium
AAAACTGCCAACAACAAACTCAACAGGCTCAACAATTAGGGGCTCAACCTTACAACTTTAACTCCCAAGGTCAGAACGGTAATAATCAAGGTCAATTTGCCGGTCAAGGACAAGGTCAATTCGCTAATCAAGGTCAGGGGCAATTTGCAGGACAAGGGCAAGTGGGTTTTGATCAAGGCTTTGCTGGTCAGGGTCAAGTCGGTGGCGTCGTTGGTGGTGGCGTTGTTGGTGGAGGAGTCGGTGGAGTTGCCGTTGGTGGAGTCGTTGGCGGCCCCGCTCTTTGTGGTTGTGATTTAGGATTAATTCCCACACTCATTAATGGAGTCATGATGTGTACGGCCCAAACGACACAATCCAGTCAAGGTTCAGTTTTAACTCTTGGTGTAAAATTTAAACAAAAAAACGGTGATACGAAAGTCGATGAAAGCCACATTAGTTTCGATTACGTTGATACTTCTAATACCAATTCAATTATTACTAATCCGGTCGGCAACTGTTTTACTCAAGTTCAAGTGGGATGTGATTTCCGTGACCCTTTTGCCTGCCACGTTGCTGATGAATTCGGTGGTATCGTACCAGCCAGTTGTGTACCTGTTGCAGGAACAGGCTACGGTCAATGTGTGAGACAAGTTATAGTTCAATAATTCAGTTTAATAAAGAGCCCATTCTCTTTATCTCAGCCACACCTCAGGGTGTGGCTTTTTTTGTTTGCTCCCCCATCCAGCTGTATTAAGCTGATCTTTGATATTCAAAAGGACTGGTTCCTTAACAGAATAAAAAAGAGGTCACCATGCTTAACCTGCTGATGAATAGTTCATTTCCTTATCAAGCCACCCCGTTTGATCAAATCCAACCCGAACTTTTTGAAAAAGCTATTGATCAGGCTCTTGAAATTTCAAGAGAGCGTCGCTTGAAAATTGAAAACCAAACGCAGCCTGATTTTAAGAATGTGATTGAAGCACTCGAATTGGCTTCCTTAGAATTGGATCAAGTGACGACCCTCTTTTTTAATCTTTATCAGGCTTGTACAAATGATTTTATCGATCAAGCCGTAGCCAGTGTTTCAGAGAAACTCTCCACCCACAGCAATGACACCATTCTCTCGGAAAAACTTTTTTCTCAGATCAAATTAGTCTTCGAAAAATCAAAAAATCAAAATCTCAAACCTGAAGAAAGAAAGCTTCTTGATGAGACCTATCAGAGCTTTACTCGCAATGGTGCTCTTCTCAACGATCAAGCTAAAATTAAACTCAGAGAAATCGACACTGAACTCTCCTCTTTAAGCCCCAAATACAGCCAGAATCTTCTCAAAGCGACCAATATTTTTTTTCTGAACATCACGGATGAACGGCAACTGAAGTCCTTACCCGAATCCGTAAAAGAAGCGGCTCAACAAGAGGCTCGCGAAAGAAAGCAGCAGGGTTGGACTTTCACATTGCAAGCTCCCTCTTACATCCCCTTTATGAAATATATGGATCAAAGAGAGCTCAGAAAAAAGATGTGGATGGCCTATAACTCGAAAGCTTTGAGCGGCGATTTTTCTAACCGAGAAATTTGTCAGCAAATGGCTCGACTTCGCAACAAACGGGCCTCTTTGTTGGGGTACCCGACCCACGCCCATTTTGTTCTTGAAAAGAGAATGGCAAAAAGTCCTGAGCAAGTTTTTTCATTTCTTGAAAAGCTCAAAGCTCCTTCTTTGACTTATGCCAAAAAGGAATTGGCCGAACTTCAAGATTTTGTAAAAACAGTTTTAAAAGAAAGTATTGAAATTCAAGCCTGGGATTTTTCGTTTTACTCAGAAAAATTAAAAAAACACCTCTACGATCTGAATGATGAGGATTTACGCCCTTATTTTCCACTTCCACAGGTGGTGGATGGGGTTCTTCTCCATGGACAAAAACTTTACGGCCTTGAATTTAAAAAAAGAACCGACATTCCGGTTTATCATCCTGATGTTCTGGTCTACTCACTTCATCGCAAAGAAGAGTATGTGGGAATTCTTTATCTTGATCTTTATCCCCGGGACAACAAGAAGTCAGGAGCATGGATGACCAATTTTAAAGAACAAGGGTTTGATGGTCAAAGCGTTGGTCGCCCCCATGTCAGTATTGTCTGTAACTTCAGCAAACCGACCCAAGACAAACCTTCTCTTCTCACCTTTAATGAAGTGCAAACCCTTTTTCATGAATTTGGTCATGCTCTCCACAGTTTATCCTCCCATTGTTATTACCGCTCACTCTCTGGAACCAATGTGCTTTGGGATTTTGTCGAGCTTCCCTCACAGATTATGGAAAATTGGACTTACGAAAAAGAGTCACTTGATCTTTTTGCTCACCACTACAAAACCCAAGAAAAAATTCCTGATACTTTAGTTGAAAAACTTCGCTCTTCGATGAATTTTCAAGCCGGCTACGGCTCACTTCGCCAGGTCCAATTTAGTCTAGTGGATTTGTATTGGCACACCGAACTTGATCATAAAGACTTGGACCCGGTTCAGGTTGAAAAAGAAGCCCTCAAAAATCTTCTTCTTCTCCCCTCAATTGAAGGTACAAATTTTTCTGTGGGATTCTCCCATGTTTTTGCGGGGGGTTATTCCGCTGGTTATTACAGTTATAAATGGGCCGAAGTTCTCGACGCTGATGCTTTCCAAGCTTTTTTAGAGGAAGGTCTCTTCAATCCGACTGTGGCCAGTCGCTTCTATGACAACATCCTATCAAAAGGTGGCGTTGAAGATCCAGCGGTGCTATATAAAAGATTCAGAGGTCGAGATCCCGATCCCAAAGCTCTCTTAAGAAGGAGTGGGTTAGTTTGAATCCTTATAAAAATATTGCCATCATTATCAGAAAAGATACTCCTCGAGCTTTAAGTGAAGCCGAAAAACTCAGTCAGTGGCTCACCGACCAATCTTTACAGGTTTTCTGTGAAGACAGTGTGCAACTCTGTCCAAAAGCAAAATCTATTAAGGCAGATTCCGATTTTGATCAAATTGATCTTGTGGTGGTTCTCGGGGGAGACGGAACTTATCTTGAGGCCGTGAGAAAACTGAATGGTCGCAAGACTCCCATAATTGGTATTAACCTGGGTTCTTTGGGTTTTTTAACAGATAATCGAATTGAAGATGTTTTAACGATTATCAAAGCGACCCTGAACCATCAAATGGATAAGCGTCCACGGGCGGTTCTAAAAATTTCTGTGAATGGTCAACACCACGCCCTCGCTCTTAATGATATGGTGATTGAGCGCGGTGATCGTACGCACTTATTAAATATTGGAATTTATTTTGGTGGACAATTAGTCACTGAAACCAAAGCGGATGGAATGATTGTCGCTAGCCCGACGGGCTCAACCGCTTACAACCTTGCTGCCGGTGGCCCCCTTCTTCATCCCGAAGTGAAGGCCATGGTTGTGACTCCTATCTGCCCACACAGCTTAACCACTCGTCCCCTTCTCTTTCCTGATGATCAAGAAATTGCACTTAAAGTCATTGGTCAAAATCGAACGGCTCTCTTGACTATTGATGGCAAAAAATCGATGGAAATTAACTCGAGCCACACCTTGACCATTACCCGAAATTCACAGGACCATCATATTATCAGACATCCAACCCACAACTTTTTTAATCTTCTTCGTGAGAAGTTAAAATTTGGCGAACGGGACTAACCAGAGGTTTACTCCATGTTGACTGAGCTCAAAGTTTCACACTTTGCAATCATTGATAGCATTCATATCCAATTTGAGAAGGGACTTAATATCCTCAGTGGTGAGACTGGTGCGGGAAAGTCGATTTTGATTAAAAGTTTAGCCCTTCTTATGGGGGCTAAGTCCTCACAATTGGATATTCGAAGCAATAAAGATCAAGCTTTGATCGAAGGGGCTTTTGAGCTGGATGATCGTTCTGATATTATAGAAAAACTGCAAGAGATGGGAATTGAGTGCAATGACTCTCATCTTATTGTTCGTCGTATTATCGATAAAAGTGGAAAGAGCAAAGTTTATCTCAATGGCCATCTCTCTACCGTTTCGGATTTAAGAAAAGTGGTTTTTCCTCTCGTCACTTTAAGCAATCCGATTGATGTGCCCTTGATTGAAATTACAGGTCAGCATGAAAACAAAGATTTGATGTCTTCGCGCTATCAATTAGACACTCTCGATCAGTTTTGTGGCAACCTTGAGCTTCGCCAAAAAGTCGAAGAAGCCTATGCCTCTCTCAAAGAAATTGCACAGCAGAAGGAAGAACTTGAAACCCTTTCACAACAGCGAGAGCAGCAACTTGATTTTCTTGATTTTCAAATTAAAGAGATTGAGACTCTTGAACTTCTTGAAAACGAAGATGAAATTCTGTCGAGCAAAATTAAAGACCTGAAAGTTCAAGAAAACTGGCAACGTTGGCTCTCTGAAGCTGATCAAGTTCTTTCAGGATCAGACTACTCAATTCTCTCTCAACTTAAGAAAATTATGAACCTTAGCCCACAGCACAGCTTGGCTCCTGAGATCAAAGAGAAACTGGAGCAGATTTATAACCTGGTTGACGATGCCTCTTACCATATTCAAAAACTCACACAGGATGAAAATGATAATTCTGAGGATAGTCTTGATCATATTGAAGAAAGACTCAGCCGCATTCGCAAACTTCAGAAGAAATTTGGTCAAGATATCAATGCAATTTTATCCTCTTGTGATGAGATGAAAAAAGAGTTCAAAAAACTTTCTGAACTGAATCAAACTCTGGATGAGCTCAATAAAAAAGAAAAGCTGATCCTTAAAAATCTCATGGCCCTTTGCCAACAACTGACTCAAAAAAGATCCTCGGGTGCCCTTTTGCTTCAACAAGAGGTCAACAACGAACTGAAAGATCTTAATATGAAAGGTCTGGATTTTTTGATTAAAGTGGAGCCGCTCGACGAGATTCAATCCACCGGACTTGATCGAGTGGTCTTTCAGACTCGAACGAGTAAAAGTGATGCCCCTCGCGAACTGGCCCGCTACGCCAGCGGAGGCGAGTTGTCTCGAATTCTTCTTTCTTTAAAACAGGTGATCGGAGCCAATCAATTCCCGCGCACTTTCCTCTTTGATGAGGTTGACACCGGAGTCAGTGGACCTACTGCAGAAAAAGTGGGTGCTAAACTTAAAAACTTGGCCCAGCATCAGCAAGTAATTTGTGTGACTCACCTTCCACAGGTCGCTTGTTTTGGGGATCATCATTTCTTTATTGAAAAGAGAGAGAAAAAGCAGTCGGTCGAAATGGCTGTAACCAAGCTTAAAAAAGAAGAACGCATCCAAGAGATTGCCCGACTCATTTCAGGAGAAAAGCTCACTAAAACAAGCCTTGCTCACGCAAAAGACCTATTAGGTTTTTAAATCTAACCTTGGTTTTCAATTCAAATAAAACTTCAGAGAAGCACTCTCCAATGTCTTTTTCTTAATTTAAGATGAGTAAATACTTTCGACTCTCTTAAAGTGACGCATTCTCGAGGAAGAACTTCTGTTTGAAATTCATAATTTTTTTAAAGTCAGAAGGCTTTTTAATATTTTCACGAATCTTTTTAACAAAGATGGCTTCAATATCTCTCATTCTTTGAATGCCTTCTTCAGCAAATTGACCGTTGATCTTTGCCATCATTTCATCCAATTCACGAATAAGATTGGCTTCTTGAGCAATAAAAGGAACGAGGTTATTTTCATTCAGTCTCAGACCATGGACAAAATAATCTTGTAGAGAAAGAATCCATTTTTCTCTAAATTCTTTTTTCAGCTCAATCTTTACATAATCTCTGGTATAAAGAACTCGTTCTGTGTAGGAGGAATAATATTGATCGGTCTTCTCTGGCTTAAATTCTTTTTTAAGCTCATTTTCTTTTCGGACCTGTTCAAGTTGGATCTCTTCATTTTTATCGGCTTCAGCAGCAATTGTTCGTGTGGTTTCAACGGCCATATTTTTAAATTTAGGCAAGTAGACTAAAAAGAGAAATGCGAGCATAAGGGCCGCACCGGTGGATATCCAGAATTTTTTAACTTTATTTTGCTGGAGTGTTGGATCAAAATCAGAGAAATTCAAGTCACTAAAATCAGTTTCGTCTACTTGATCCAAAAGAACGGCATTAATACTCTTTCCAATAATTTCATGAACTCGATCAACGTGAGCTGGTTCTTTTAGAAAAGGCGAAATACGAGCCCGCAAAACATCACCCAGCTCTTTCTTGAGGACAGCGGCACGATTTTGAGTCCTCTCTTTTTCTGCCATATCAAGAATCTTTTTTTGTTCTTCAAGATTTCTGACCAGAGTCACTCGCATCTGCTGGACTTCTTCTTGATGTTCTTTCTTTTTAGTCTCCAATTCTTTTTCAAGATCACTCTTGGTCTGATTCACATATTTTTCTGATTGTTCGAGCCATTCTGCAGATTGTTTTTTAGCGAGCGAGAGTATTTTCTCAGACTCAGATTGTGAGCGAGTGAGTAGTTCAGAAGACTCTTTTTGTGCAGTTGAAAGGAGTTGTTCTGATTCATTTTTAGAGCGAGAAAGAAGTTCTTCTGACTCCTTTCGACTTTTGCGAATGAGGTTTTCCGAATCCAAATTCGACTGACGGTAAAGTTGATCAGCCGACTTTTGAGCATCAGTGAGAATAGATGATCGAAGATTTTCAGTTTCACTCATCGCTTTTTCTTTAAGCTCAGAAATCTTAGATTGTATATTGTCCGTTAAATACTTAGCTTCAGCTTTGGCTTTATTAATAACATCATCAGCAAAGAGTTGGGCCTCGTACTTGATATGGTTCGCATCGAGTTGAGCATCCAGTTTTTGTTGTGAAGTGACTCTTGTGGTTTCTTCTTTTATATTTTTTGCCTCTTGTTCAATTTTTTGTTTTTGAGCGAGCGAGTCTTCGATCCATTCAGTGGCTTGATTTTTGGCATTATTTAAAGTCTGTTGAGCCTCAACCTGAGCCTTTATTATAATCTCTTTGGCATGCATTTGGGCTCGCTCTAAATTAACTGCAATTTCTTTGTCACTTTTTACAACTCGCTTTTCTATTTCTTTATTTGAAAGCTCTTCTTCTCTTTTCTGTTGCTGGCGACGATAATCAACCTCTTTTTCAATCTCTTCAGTTCGTTGTTTTTTAAGTTCTGATATGCGGAAAAGATTATCTTCAGCTTCGATAATTTTAGTATGAAGCTCGTCGAGCCTTTTCTCTTGTTGAGATTTTTGAAGCTCTACATGAATTAAATCTTTTTTTAGAAATTCAATTTGTTGTTCAAAATTATTACGCTCAGTTTCAACTCTGACTTTTAACTTTTCTAATTCACCCGTTTCGGATTTAAGTTGATTAACAGTTTCTTGTAAGTGTGGAAGTCTTTCATCAAAGACTTTTTGGGCGGCCTGTCCCCGCTTTTCTAGCTCCATCACTTTTGATCTTAACTCATCAAGCTGACCCTGCTCAATTTCAAAGGCTCTTCGAGCAAAGTTCGCATTCTTTTCAAAGTTTTGTTTTTCTTTATGAAGCTCTTTAATCTCGCTGATCAGGGTTCGACTCTTTTCTTCATGCTCGGAAACAAACATAACAAATTTTTCATTTTCTGACTTAAGATGGCTATTCTTCTTATGGGCCTCTGCTATAATATCGCTGTACTTTTCTTGCGCTTTCGAAATGATATCTTGATAAGATTGATCGGCCTCAGCCATTGTTTTGGCTTTATTGTTTTCTGATTCAATTTCGATTCTTTGCGCTTCTTTCTTGGCATCAGCCAACAAAGCTTGGGCTTTTGTGTTCGCTGTATTTATAATTCTTTTAGCTTCATCTTTAGTTTGTTGCTGGAAGTTACTGATTTCTTGTTCAAGAGTTAATTTGTAGTCTTCAATTTCTTTTTTTGCATTCTCTAACATTTCTTGAGACTGGTACTCTGCCTCTTTAATCGCTTTTTCTTTATTGAAGCGTGCGCTCTTAACAACGTATCGAAGGTTTTCAAAAATATTATCGACTGACTCTGATGCAGCACGGATGTAATTTTCTTTGGCGATTTCTTTTTTAATTTTTTTATTTTTAATTTTAATTTGCTGTTGTGTCTTTGCTAAAGCCAACTGCTGTTCATCGAGCCCAGCATCGATCGTCTGCTGATCTTTAATGATAATAATTCTAAATGTACATTCAGAGCTTTCCGACTCTACGCTTAAACGGTCTCCCGTTTTGTATTCCGCTTTGATATGGGGTTGGATTTTACGACCGTTGAGAAAAGTTCCATTGGTCGACCCTAAATCGGTTATAAAGATTTTTTCATTTTCGTAATCCACCTGTAGATGTTTACGGCTTACAACATCGGTGTTGATTTTAAGTTCGCACTCTGGGGATCGCCCAATAATAAAATGTTCACTATCAACTTTTGATTGATGAGCTTGATTGTCATACTTGTATTGGACCCAAAAGTTTTTAAATGCCATTTTTCACAGAGTTCTCCATAACTCTTTTCGGCTTAATATACTGATATCTTTAGGTTTTTCTAAGACTGCCACCCCTTTCTCGACCTTCATCGGATCACTAAAGACCCTGCCTGGGAGATATCCTCCACTTCTGTTATTTTTTAGGATTGGTTTTCTCAGATTCAGAAATAAAAAGTGCACAGTCACTGATGAGGTTATATTTACCGAAGAATTCGACACAATTTCTGAACCAAAGGGATAGAGACACAATAAGTACAGAAGTCATTGATTCATTATGGTCATTAAAAAAGCCAAAACCTTCGGGATTTTGGCTCGTGAATGATTAAGTCATTGAAGTATTATGTTAAGCAACTCGGGTAAGACCCATTTTCTTTTTGCCCAATATAATATCCTCATTGAGGGCTTGAGCGGCAAGCACTTCTTCTGGATCGCGATTTTCATCAAAATTTTCAAGGTCGACGGGCAGTTCGTTATCTGAACTTAAATGCCAGAGAGCATCGAGTGCTGCTTCCATACGATCAACGGCGGTCACAAATATCTTTTCTGGCGCCATCAAGGCATTCAAAAATGACATCGTTACTGACATGACAATACCAACCAGTGATGTGCTCATTGAAAATGATATTTTTAATAAGAATTGATCCATCAATGCTTTCGAAGCATCCACATCTTTGAGGTCCATCGTGCCAAGATTTGGAAGGGCCTTCATGATACCTAGAAAAGTTCCAAAAACTCCAAGAATGATAAAAATTCCGGGAAGAATGTTTGTTAAATCATTAACTGTTGCTGTCGGAAACAAACCAAGGACTTTATTAAAACTGGGGTTTCTTGCGAACGCCTTTTTAGTGGTACTAAAAAGTTTAGGATGGTTAGCATGATTATATTTCACATGCTTAAGAGGCTTTAAAATATCATGGACAAAAAAAGCCGCACCTTGTTTAACCAGAAATACACGATCAGTCATTGTCATTAAAAAATCAGGTTTTCTTCTCTTCATGGTGTATCGAACACGGAACAGTTCATAATAAGTTTTCTCAATAAGTCTTTTGGTGATGACATAAAAAGAAATATGAGAAGAGGGATTTCTTTGGTCAATAAAATTCTCGACTCTCTTGTCAAATTCCTTAGCAAACCACTCTTGTCTTTTAACTGTGTAATAGACAAGTACGCGCATAAGAGTGGCGATTGCAAAAAGAGCCATCATTGATGGAATCAACCAATAAGTTGAAAAGACAACTAAATTGTCAATCATCGATGGTTGTTGTAATTGGGCTTCCATTCTCTACTCCTTTAATTATCCATGTTAAATTTAATAACAACTCTTTGTGATTTTTTGCAGTCAAACTTTTTACAATACTCAGCGTGGGACATACTGCTCACCGCGCGCTCGTCTTTACCCTCAGAAAGAAAGCTTCGACCAGTCACCTTAACCATAGGTAAGAGTTTCTTTTGATTGGAGTATTGGATCTTTTGAGTATCAAAAATAAAGTCAAAAATAGAACGGGCACGGTAGTAACTCAGATCAAGGTTATAATTGACCGCTTCTTTATTATCAGCTTCAAGGCTCACTGGATTGACGTACTTACCTTTATAGGTCGGAGAAGCATAACCGATAATCTCAACCGATTTGATTTTACTCGCTGTTTTTTGGTCTGCAAAAAGAGTATTTGAATAGGCCGGCATAAGTTTCTTAAGGATATTTTCCATTCCAGGTTTTAAATTGGCTTTTCCAGTATCAAAATACTCTTCACCAAATTGGATAATGACATCTCCGGTTTTACCATCGACTTCAGCTTTTAATCCTGATTTCTCAAGATTCTTTTTCATATCATTGATGAGTTTATTTTTAGCATTCGCAATTTCACGCATCTTTTCTAGATCTGAAGAAAGTTTTTCTTTATCGCTGGCTAGGTTTTTGGCTTTATCTGAAAGTTGTTTCGATTGAGCAGAGAGGGCTTGTTTTTCTTTCATAGTTTGCTCAAGCTGACCCTGCATGTTTTGAACTTCAGACTCCATATTTTGAATTTGAGAAGCGAGTTTTTGCTCTTTGTCTCTGGCTTGATTGAGAAATTCTAATTGTTTTTGAACTTTCTGTTGGGCAGTTAATCTCTCTTGAGAAAGCTTATTCTCGAATTCAGCTTTTTCTTTTTGCATTTGTGATTGAAAATTCTGTCTTAAAGATGAAATCTTTTGAGTGACTTGTTGTTTTTCTTCAGAGAGTTTTTCGATATCAGACTGCTGATTGGCAATCGTTTTTTGGGCATCTTCGAGTTCACTCTGAGCTTGACTGATGATTCTTTGATTCTCTTGGATCTCTTGAGCCGCTTTAGCATTGGCTTTTTGAAGACTTGAAATCTGTTGTTGATTTTTCTTTTTCAACTCCGCAATTTTTTCATTCATTTTCTTCTTGGTAATTTTATTCTTTTTAAAGGACTTTTGAAGCTCAGCCACTTTTTGATCGAGCTGTTGATTGAGATTATCAATCTTAGCTTCACTTTTTTGAATCTCTTTTTGTTTTTGTTTTACGTTTGACTCGAGTTCAACAATTTCTTCTTTTTGAGTGTCAATCTCTTCATAGTTCTTTTCAATCGTCACATCACGTCTTTTAATCCGCGCGGTTGAAACAAGGTTATTGTTCACTATGTTGCGAATCATTTGCTGGTATTTATTGAGAGCCTGTTCTTTGCGAATATTTTCGTTGGCGGCTTTTTGAAGTTCTTTAGCTTCATTTTTTGCTTCTTCTTTGAGAAGAACCAATTTATCCATGAGTTCTTCGTACATTTTTTGTTCATCTTGGGTCGCACCTGTTTCAAGATAATTATCACGAAGGGTGTTGTAGACCTTAATCTGTTGCTTAAGATCATCCCGCTCTCGAGCAATCTCTTGATAAACCGATTGGTTTTGAATTTCGCTGGTTCCCGTTCTTAAGCTTGCAACCACATAAAGTAGAAGAAACACGAGAGAAAGGGTCATAAACAAATCAGCATAGGTCGCCCAGTGGCTCCCATCTTCTTGATCTTTAATTTTATCATAATCAAACGACACAAGAACTCCTTATCCTCTCTGGTGTTATCGGTCGTTTGCCCGGAAGAATTACAAATCAAAAGTCCTGAATAATCTCTCTATTTCTAGGTTCTGAGTTTTTCGAAATTGGTCCTACGTCTTGTTTATTCATTTTGAGACAATCCGATAGAGTGATATGGCAAATAAAATACTTGTTCTCTTCATAAGCACTGTCTTTTTTTCAACCTTAACTTGGGCCGGGCAAAAGACTTCATCACCACAAAAAGTTCAAAGTCATAATCACACGACTATCTATACTGCTAAGATAAAAACGTTGGTTAAGGCGATTAACATTGGTCAATTTGAAAATGAAAAAGACTACCAAGAGATGCTCAAAGTGGCCTGTGAACGGAACAAGTGTAACTCCGCTGAGATGGAAGCCATAAAGATTATTGGTCGTGAATTTGTTCACTGCCAACTCTCCCATCTCAAATCCCACGGTGTTCAAAACTCCGACGCCGTTAATATCTGTGAATCGAAACAGGCCATTTTTGCTTGTGACTCGCTCGCCACACCCCTACTGAGAAAAATGTGCTATCACTCGAACAATTACAGCTTACAAGTTCTTCAAGAAAAAGAAAGTAAGATGAACAACCGTTCACCCGCCTCTGTAAAATCTAAGTAACATATTATGCCGAAAAAGTATTTTTTTCCGTAAACGGTCTACCGTTAACAGTCTACGGTATACCGTGTTTACTTCCGTATACGGTCTACTGTATACGGTATTATTTAGGGCGTAGATATGTTGAGGTACGTGGTCGTTGCAACTTGTGATTGACTGTCGCTTCCCATAAACTCCATGATAAACTTATTTCTTGGAAAATATCCCACAAGCTCTTCACCCATTTTTGAACCACGAACAAATTGAGCTGAGATGGTGGACTGTGGTGGAACCAAAATGATCTGAGGAATTTTTTCAAAACCCATTTGATCGGAACCAAGACTGATTTTTTTCCAATCTGTGCCCTTGTAGTTCAAGGTATCAATAGACTCAACATTGTCTCTTCCATTGTAAGATGCACTCACTCTCATTTGAAAGTCTTTTGGCAGTAATGTGGCATCTGCAAACAGAATAGTTAAAGTCGACTGAGAAAAACCGGCCATAGGTTGCGAAGAAACATAGGCTGGAAGAAAACTAATCGAAGGTGGTTGATCCGGTGCTGTCGCCAGTTGTTTGTAATATTCATCATTGATGTCGCGCAGTTTTTTTGAATCAAAGAGAATACTTGAAAATCCCTGATGAGGAATAGCTTCCAGTCCAGGCCAAAAACCAGTGAGAGTTCCATTGAGTTGTAAATCAGAAATCTGATCATTGTTTGAATCAAACTCCACTTCAATATCGCAAGTGTTCCAATGAGTCAGTGGATTATAGAGCTTAACGGCCACTTGTAAAAAACGTCGTCCCGACTCTTCGACAATTCGATATCCCGCAGATTCAAGGTCGCAAGCGACACTCATAGCAGGAAGCTGTGAAGGGTCTTTTCTTTCGTCTTTACCTAAAAGGTTAAAAAATAAAGCTTGTCCAGTCTGTTGGCTTAAATTACTTAACGAGACCTCAACCGATGCTCCGGCAGAGCTCTCTTCGTTCATCGCAGCGACCGTGAGTGAATTAATCAGTATCTCTGTGGTTCTGTTAATTACGGCGAGGACTGGAATGACTCCCACTCTTTCTTGACCTTGATAAATTTCAACAAAGGAGTCCACTTCGACAAACTCAAGTTCAGGAACAGTGAGATTAACAGAGACTTGGATGGTTTTTTTCTCTTGAGGTTTTAATGTCACCACAGATTCAGAAACACTGATCTCCATGTTTTGTTCCGCTTGGGTGACCAAAACATACTGCTGATCTTTATCACTGATGTTCTCTATGGTTATTTCTTTTTGTAATTGAGTGAGATCTTTAACAGATACTTTTCCAAGAGATAGACTCGGCTCCGATAAGGCAAAAGTGGAGGTCGCTGCTCTATAGCCTTGAATTCGTCCAGCACCTTGGCGAGAGACAGGGTAACGAGCCCCTGTCTTATCTTTAATAGGAAGACTGGTATTCATGATCATGGATTTGATTTGTCGAGGCTTGAGATCTTGACGATACTGAACCAGAAGAGCTGCAAGTCCAGCAATGTGGGGTGACGACATAGAGGTTCCATACTGTGAAACACCTTGATTTCCAGAGCCCGCTGCGGCCGAAATAATGGCAAATCCAGGAGCAGAAACTTCAGGTTTGATAAGGGCATCAAGATCACGTGGTCCTTGAGAAGAAAAGTCTGCAAGGGTATCAATATTTTCAGGCTTCTCTATCATCTCATTGGGTTTAAATTCAATGACCACATCACCTTTTTGAACTTCGGCTTTGAGAGTCGCCCCAATCGCTCGCGTGACCATCACTCCTGGTATTGGATAAGAACCTTCTCCTCCCATGACAAAGGCCGGCTCTTCGGTGTTGTTCACCATAACAATTCCGATGGCACCGGCTTGATAAGCGCGAGTGATTTTTTCATCAAATGAAACAATTCCGCGATCAATGAGGGCCACTTTACCTTTTACAGCACTGGCTTCTTCAACAGTTAAGTCTTCATTGGCTAGTTTAAGATAGGTAAGGACTCCGGTCACATTACCCACTTTTGAAGTTGGAGCCGTGACAAAACCTTCAACCGACTCAACCAAAAGCTTTCCTTGGGTGGGCGTTTGAAATTGAATCGCAGGAAATCTCCAGTTTTGATCCATATCATCCACTGATGCTGCTACTGATAGAGCATCGGTTGCCGTACTGGGAGCACCAACAACACTGCTGAGTGTTCCAGCGTTTCCAGCAGCAGCGATAACAAGCATTCCACCTTGAGTCACATTGGATACAGCGAGATTGTAAAGATCATGGGGTTTTCCAAATCCACCACCCAACGAAAGATTCACCACATGAAGACGGTCATCAATCGATAGATCTTGGTTAGGATCGATCGCATATTCAAGAGCTGAAATAACAACTGTGTCTGACGTTCCACCATTGGCTCCATCACCAAAAACTTTAAGCGCAAAAATCTCGGCTTCAGGTGCAGCACCATTATAGGTGTTCTGGCCATCGCCTAAACCGGCAACCGTTCCGGCAACATGGGTTCCATGTCCCATGGTATCGAGGGGGTTAGCGTCCGGACGAGGAATGTGGTTGGAGTAAAGATGTGATCCGGGGTTAAAATTCGACCCCGCAAAATCATATCCGCCCACAACTTTTGAATTTGGAAAGTAGGCATTATCAGCGACAGGATCTAAACTTTTATAAAGATTGGGGTCTCCAGGACCAGCGAGCATAGCGTGGGTGTAATCCACTCCAGAATCAATCACTCCCACTCGAATGCCTTGTCCACGAACAGAAACTTCAAGGCCATTTTTATCGACAGTTTTAAGTTTGTTTTGAATCTCTTCAGCTCCAATAAAAGTCATAGAGTTATTAGAAAACTTGCCTTTGACCGCTGAAAGATCTTGGGAAAATTTTAGAGTTTGCGGAAGCGCAAACATTTCATCGGCTTCAATTAAATCCACATCCAGTTCATTAATTTCTGGGGCAATACTTTGTGGTGCTTCAATTGCAATCGCATTAAGAGCTAAGCGAAAACGGTAAACCACTTTAATCTCGGGAGATAAACTTTGCAGTTTTTGAATCATGGCTTCTTGTTCTGCCAGAATTTCAGCTTTTAATTTTTGATCAAGGACATACTCACCGTCTTCATTTTTTTGAGCTGAACTCAGAAGGGCTGGCTTATTGAGATTGATCATGGCCATAAAAAGTGGAGTACCACCCGGAAACTCAACCGAACCATCACGCAGAGCTGCGCTGATAATCGGCTGACCTTTTTTATTGAGCGGACCTGGGTCAGTTTTTTGGGAAGAACAAGAGATTACAAATAAAGAAACAACGAATAATAAGAAACGGCTAGCACTCATGATCCCCCCCGGGAGTTTTATTGAGTATGGGTCGTAATGACCTGCGAGACTTATATAAAAAAGTAATCAGACAAGACAATCAAAAATAATGATGTCTTAGATAGAGGAAGCTTATAGCAGCTGGGTTGAATCCAAAAACCATGAGTTATTTAAGCTAAATGCATATTTCTAGAGCAAAATGAGTGTTATTTTGCCACTCAATTAATTTAAAGGATTGTCAGAGTCTGACATTAGACTGAAATAAAATGATGACCATGATCGTCAATCATAAGAACTTGTGGGGTAGGCCCAAGCCAGCTGCCGAGATTGATGGAAATGACCTCTTCACCGTTGTGTGAAAAGTGATATTCATCCTGAACATGGGTGTGGCCGGTGATCAAATAATCAAAAAAACGATCCTGCACCACTTTGTGGGCATAACTGTGCATAAAGTCTTTAACATCTTGCTGTTGAGATTGAGTGAGCAGACGTGTGTAGTGACCACTGGTCTGACTGCCCCAGTCCCCAATTTTTTGAACGGCTCGACCTGGAAGACTTTTTGCCAAGAATCCAACGGGGACAGTTCTTAATAATTTTCGAAGAAAAAGATAACCTTTGTCATTGGGATTCATAAAATCGCCGTGTTCGACTCGAATGCGATAAGGACCGAGATGAAAAAACTCAGGTCCATCATGGACCTTAACCCCAACGTCCTGTTGCCAAAAAGAACTCAAATATAAATCGTGATTCCCCTCGAAGTAGTGAACCTCAACTCCTTTTAGAACCACTGTACTAATAGCATTCACAATTCTTTGAAATTTATCAACAAAATAGCGATGACGGTGAATCCAAAGGTCAAAGATATCACCGACTAAAAAAAGATGGGTTGCTTGAATCTGACCCGTCTCGATGGAATGCAAAAAAAGCAATAGCTTCTCGCTATTGCTTTCGTCGTGACTTTTAAGATGTAGATCCGATAAAAAATAAGCCTTTATCATCCATCCAGCTGATCATGTTTATTCTGTTGACGCCTGAGGTAGGTTGGCACCTCAAGATCGTTTTGATCCAAAGGAGAATCCACCGCACGATCGTCACCAGAATCTTCAACTTCCATGGAAAGCTGAAGAGGAGTTGATTGTCGAGCCTGCTGAGCCGTTTGCTCTTTATAAGCTCTGGCTTTAGCGAGCAAGATGTCTCTTGGCAAAGCTTTTTTTTCTTCGGCCGGAGCTTGTGAAACTGGACGAGTTTCTTCAACAGAAAAAGAAGGAAGCTCAGGTGGAACCGGTGGAGGAGTAAATTGCGCAACCGGTTGAGTGGGCTGTGAAGCAACCGGAGCTGTTTGCACTTCAGTTTCAAAACCCATCGGGGCCGAATAGTCAGGTTGCTGAACGGGAGCTTGAAACTGCTGAGGTGGCTGAACCTGTGGAGGAATAGGTGGAACATAATGAGGCTGTTGCGGAACTTCGAGTGGACGTTCAAAATGGGGAGCGGCTTGAATCGGCGGAGCTTGTGGAAGTGGTGGCAAATCAGGATAACGATTTTGCTCCGGGTAAGGTTGTTGCATTCGATTCTGCTGCTGCGGCCATTGTTGTTGTGCGTAGGGATTGGCCGGTGGCATTGCTTGTTGATAATAGTATTGAGAATTATCACGACTCATTGCTTGGCGAGCGGCCTGCATCTGTTGTTGCATAATTTGCATTTGCTCATGAGTTTGTGGTCGCAAGCTTGGATTCGACATAATGCTTTCGTTAAAACCCGTCGCAATCACAGTCACTCGCACAGCATCACCCATACTTTCATCGATCACAGCACCAAAGATAATTTCAGCATCTTCATGAGCGGCTTCAGTAATAAGAGTTGAAGCTTCATTGACTTCGTAAAGACTAAGGCCAGGACCACCGGTGACGTTGATGATAATTCCAGTAGCCCCTTCGATTGAAATATTCTCAAGAAGTGGAGAAGAAATAGAAGAAGTAGCGGCTTCAATAGCACGGTTCTCACCCTCTGCAGTGGCTGTACCCATAATAGCCATACCCTGAGCTGACATGACGGTGCGA
>JBGSSY010000204.1:0-15149 GCA_041736775.1 Bdellovibrionales bacterium
AGTGAGACCTTGATACATTCTGTATCGTAAAGAGTATTCGGTCCTGCAACAAAAGCCGCTTAATGACCTCATATCCTGCTCTCTCTTGAACCGTCCTGGTTACGGCCTCTAACCTTCAACCCCCCGAGGGATAACATCCTATTATCCCAATCTAAGTTTAAACGAATTTTATTGATGTTTGTAAAAGCTTTCATAATATTTCGAGCTCACCCTGTAAGGCTCCGGAAGCCTTGATGTTTTGCAAAATTGAAATCAGGTCTTTGGGTTTAATGCCCATACGATTCAGACTCTGGACCAGCTCTCCCACACTCACTGAACCTTGCTCTCCTTCAATGAGGTGAACCCGATCTGTCTTTGGTGGAACTTTAGAAGCTAAGCCACGACCTCGAGTCGGTGCTGGATCACCCACTGATACTGTAATATCTCCGTGAGAGATGGCGACTTTATCTATTCTGACATTTTCACCAATCACCACAGTTCCCGATTTTTCATTCACGATCACCCGGGCTTTTTGATCTGGAAAAACTTGCAGTGATTCGATGATTGATAAAAGTTCTACCCCTTTGCCTTCCCATGCAAAAGGAACAATAAAATCGATCGTGCCTGGATCAATTGCCGTGGCGTACTTTCCACCTAAATCCATATTGATCGTTTTAGCCACTCTTGCTGCTGTTGTTAGATCGGGATTATTCAGTGTGAAGCGATACATTTTTCGATGGGAAAAATCAGCTTCCATATCACGTTCAACCATCGCTCCGTTCGGCACCTTAGCCACTGTGCGATGTTCATCGGATGTGAGCATTGTTCCTTGTGCTACAGCATAAACATTTTTATCGGAGGCTCGTAAGGGAGTTTGTAAAAGTGTTCCCCCTTTTAGACTTGAAGCATCTCCTAAAGAATTCACCGTAACATCGAGTTTATTTCCAGCCCGTGCGAATGGAGGAAGACTTGCCGTTACAATAACAGAGGCCACATTCTGACTGGCAATATCATCACCGGTGAGTTTCATCCCCATTTTGTCGAGCATGCGTTTCATACTTTTTGAGGTAAATTCTAAATTGGAGTCTCCAGTGCCATTAAGGCCAACGACAAGCCCATAACCAATCAACTGGTTATCGCGTACTCCACGAAGGTTAGCCACATCTTTAAGGCGGACGGCGTGACCCATTTCACTCACTGAGAGAAGTGCGAAAAAGAGAGAGAACAGAGTCTTCATAGTGATTTTTTCCTTTTATTGGTCACGATATCAAAATTAGGATCAAGAAGTGTTTCTGCACTTATGCCTTGGTCATCAAAATCCTCTTGGCGAACAATACCTTTGACCACTAACTTATATTCGCGTTTGCCGATCATAAACACCTGATCCCCCTGAACAAAGTACGAACCATCTTTTAATATTTCAGTGATTCGTGAAGGGACTATTTTGACTTCAAATTTTTGGGCCGGTTCTTGCGCAGGCGCAGGAGCGGGAGCGGGTGCCGGAGCAGCCGTTCCTGTTTGGGTATTTGAATTGGCCTGTGAGGCGAGGGCTCTTTGTTCATTCTGCGCTTTAATTCGGTCCAGAAGATTTTGAATCACAGCCACTTTGGTTTCGATTTGTTTTTTGGCCTGACCGTCGATTTCAACATTCACTAAATCACCAATCAAACGATTGGTATTTTGGGTAAAGAGATAAGAGCCTTGTCCCCTCTCAATCCAAAGTGAACCGGACTCAGCACCTAAACTTGATTTTTCTTGAAGAGTTTTATGATCTGTTCTTTTGTAGTTTTTAT
This sequence comes from Bdellovibrionales bacterium, assembly GCA_041736775.1. Lineage (GTDB taxonomy): Bacteria > Bdellovibrionota > Bdellovibrionia > Bdellovibrionales > JAGQZY01 > JAGQZY01. The sequence continues at coordinate 1,773 of JBGSSY010000204.1, forward strand.
TCTTATCAATCTTACCCACAGTTTTTGAATTGGTTTTTACCGTTTGTGTTTTTACAGAATCACCACCGAGAAAAGCTTTTAAGGATTGTCCAAAGCTGGCGCACCCCGCAATTGAAAACACTATGGCAATATTCATAATCAATGTGAGGGACGATTTCATTGGAGCCTCGCTAAGCCATGATCAACAATTGTGGCCTGAAGTTTTGTTTTTGATTGAATAATGTAAACCGGAATACTATCTCCAACCGCTCCAGCTCCCTTGGCTTGAGCTTCGATCGTTAACTTGAGTGGACCATTCTCCATCAAAAGTTGAATCGGTTGACCATAACGAACAACGATTGGTTTTTTGAGCACAGATTCATCGATCACTTGTCCGCGCTGAAACATTCTCTTAACAGTGAGTCCAACAGCCTTTGATTTATCATTAAGGTAAGGCGTATTCAGATAGGTCACATCTTTTTCGACCACTCTTAAATCTGATTCTTTTATGATCTCACCTTGTTTAATATTCTCTTCGGCCACGACCACTTGGTCCATCCAACGAATGTCTGCGGTGATGATTTGATTTTTTTCACCCAGTTTCATCACAAGATTGGTTTGACCTTTCCAATGATCAGCATGCACTTCGTCGGGCTGGTGAATATCGGCAAGACTTCTTTTGTTAAATAGACTCATGGAAACCGTACAAGAGGGGCATTCAAGAGCGACCTGTTTTGAAACGACCGCAGCCAGATGTTTTTCAATCTCGGCTACACTGGCCAAAACTGTGTTAAGGTTCAGAGTCAAAACTGCAAAAAGAAGAATCATTTTTTTAATCATAACCTACCTTAGATTATTAATGGTTTGTAACATTTGATCTGTAGCTTGCATCACTTTTGAATTGGTCTCGTAAGTTCTTTGGGAGGTGATCATATTCACCATCTCTTCAACGATATTCACGTTACTGCCTTCCAATTGACCTTGTGCCACCATTCCGAAGTGCCCCTTTCCAGGTGTTCCGGTTTGTGGCTCTCCACTGGCGGGTGTTGGAATAAAGGTATTTTTACCAAGGGCTTTAAGACCAGCCGGATTAATAAAAGAAGCCAGTTCAATTTGACCTAAAAGTTCAGGGGCCGCTAATTTATCGCGAAGAAGTTCAACTTCTCCGCGCGAGGTAATACGGACATCCGTAGCATCGGTGGGAAGTTTTATTTGTGGAATCAGTTTATTGCCATTTTTATCAACCAGAATTCCCTCTGAATCTCTTTTAAATTCGCCATTGCGAGTGTAAAGAATATCACCCTCTTCGTTTTCGAGTTGAAAAAAACCTTTTCCTTCAATCGAAATATCAAAGGGATTATCTGTTAGACGAGCACTGCCTATAGCATGATCTCGTTGTATGGCGGCTGTTTTTACACCAAGGCCCGTTTGTACTCCGGTCGGAGAAACGGCGTTAAGCCCGGTGGCAGCACCTGGTTCTTTCATATTGTGATAGAGAAGATCTTCAAATTCAGCTCGTGCTTTTTTAAAACCGGTGGTGGACGCATTGGCCATATTGTTGGAGATCACCTCCATATTAGTCTGTTGCGCCTGCATTCCGGTGGCGGCGGTATTAAGTGCTTTTAACATACTCTCTCCCTATTACCTGAGCCTTGGTACATCATTGGTTAATTTCTGATTCATTTGATCGTAGGCTTGAATCGCTTTTTGTGTGCTTTCAAAAACACGAGTGGCGTTGATCATTTCAGTCATCTCTTGCACAATATTGACATTGCTTTGCTCGTAAGAGCCTTGATGAACTTTAAAGTTAGTTGCATCAACAACTTGGTTATCAAAATTTTCGCGAAGGGTATAAAGAGAATTTCCTTGTTTATGAAGAGCATCTTTTTCTGTGACTGTTTTCATGGATAACTTTCCTAAATTTTCACCACCAACAAAAACATCCCCTTTAGGAGTCACATTAAAATCAGCCTGATCGTTCACCTTGATGATTCTTTCTTCTTCGAGCTGTCCTTCTTCTCCTTCAAGGAGAAGAGGATGACCTTGCTTATCAACAACCGTTCCCTCACCATTAACAGTGAAGTGTCCATTCCGTGAAAAGCGAATACCACCGGGAGTTGAAACTTCAAAAAACGCATCCCCTTCAATTCCAAGATCAAAAGCATTGCCTGTCAGTTTTAATGAACCTTGTGAGAAACTGGTCGAAGTTCCACTGATATCAACGTAAGCTTTATCGCCCCCATTGAGCGGATAAAAACTTTCGATAGAAGCTGGAATTTTTGGTGTTTCTAAAGCCGTCGGTTGTTTTTCATAACTCGTGAGATACTCTTTGAATACCTGTTGATCTTTTTTAAATCCAGGAGTGTTTGCATTAGCAATGTTGTTGGCAATGGTATCCAACTTTGCACTGTGTGCAACGGCTCCACTTACGGCTGTGTATATGCCTTTAGTACTCATAACTTAAAAAACAGAGCAATGAATGTGCCATGCTTTACTAGACTGGACCTCAGTCCTTGTCAGAATTTTTATTCTGATCAAAGAAAGATTTGCAGAATGGAACTTCAGCTCATTAAAGTGAAATAAAATACGCCTCAATGCTGTGCATATCCTTGAGGTTACAGACTCAACTCGATCAAAGACGAAGTGTTTAACATGGCGCTCAGCTTTATTCATGCACCATTCAGTGAGCTCAACTAGACAAAAGACGGATTGCATCGTCATTAATCTGACACCGTTGTCAACAGACCAACAGAGTCTTTATGGTCGACTAAGCTTGTCTCATCGAGGATAATTTATCTATGACAAAAACAAATTTTTTCTCTCTCATTCTTGTTGGTGTTCTTTTTATTTGTTTTTCGTCTTTTTCATTCGCTGCTGTCTCTGAACAGAGCTCCCAAGTGCAGCAAGAAAAACCCTACCCCAATGTGCAGAACACTCAACAATTTAAAAAAGACTTAAAGACTCCACTTCGTCAAACTTTCTCACCACCGGTTTTTGATTTTCCGGTGACTTACAATCACCAGGTTAAAATGTGGATCAACTACTTTCAGACCCGCGGCCGAGAAAGCTTTAAAACCTGGCTTGAACGCTCGGCTCGATACGCACCTTACATTCAACGAGAATTAGAAGCCCATAATCTTCCGACTGACCTTCTTTACGTTGCGATGATCGAAAGTGGTTTTTCTTCGGTTGCTGTCAGTTCAGCGGGTGCCGTTGGCATATGGCAATTCATTGCTCCCACCGGAAGACGTTACGGTCTGAATATCAATTGGTGGATTGACGAGAGACGAAACTTTACAAAATCCACTCAGGCGGCCATTCGCTACAAAAAAGCTCTTTACAAAATGTTCCAGTCTTGGCATTTGGTTTCAGCCTCTTACAACACCGGAGAAAACCGAATCCAAAGACTGATTCGAAAACATCAAACCAATGATTTTTGGGAATTGGCAGAGATGAAAACTCTGCCCGATGAAACGATCAATTATGTTCCTAAGATCATTGCGGCCACCTTGATTGCCAAATCTCCAGCTCTCTATGGATTTAAGGACCTGGAATACAAGTCTCCGTTCAAATACGAAGAAATGCTTGTCCCCGGAGGGACCGATCTTAATAATTTGGCTCAGTATATCGGAGTGAAAGAACAATACCTCAGAGAATTGAATCCCGATTTACTCAAAGGTTATATTCCGCGAGAAGTAAAAAGCCATAGAATAAAAGTGCCGGTGGGTTCAAAATCTCTGGTCAAGCAATACTCACAACTCATTGCTCAAACAACGATTTAAACGAGAGGTTTTTTTCTTTGCAAAGTCTTCGTGTTCAGAAATACGGCGGATCAAGTCTCGATAGTATCGAAAAAATAAAATCCATTTCACGATCGATCTCTCAAGATTATCAACAAGGAGATCGGTTTCTAATTGTTGTCAGCGCCATGGGACGAGCCACGGATGATCTGATTAAAATGGCTTACGAAATTTCCTCAAATCCCCATCAGCGCGAACTCGATATGCTTCTCACCGCCGGTGAACGAATCAGTATGGCGCTGATGAGTCTTGCCCTCAATGATCTTCAGATTCCAGCTATTAGTTTCACCGGTAGCCAAGCCGGAATTCTCACCATGGGTCCTCACGGCGATGCCAGCATCAAAGAAGTCAAACCTTTCCGAGTTGAAGAAGAACTCAAAAAAAATAAAGTGGTCATCCTTGCGGGGTTTCAAGGCGTTGATCCCATCACCAAAGAAGTCACCACTCTTGGCCGCGGCGGCTCTGACACCACCGCAATTGCGATGGCGGCCCATTTAAAATCTCGAACTTGCGAATTCAAAAAAGACACCGAAGGCATCTACAGTGCTGACCCCCACAAACATCCTGACGCTGAACATTTTCCAAAACTCAGTTGGGATAAAGTCATTGAACTCACTCGTGGTGGCTCGCCCTTTCTCCATTACAAAGGCGCCGTCATGGCCAAAGAAAAACAAGTCACATTCGAAATCTCCCACGCCCATAAAAAATCAAGCCTTAAAACATTAGTCGGCCCTTTTTAATTTCTAAAAAATCCTATTTCATTTGTGGGCCCGTGACTTAAACCTTTTCAGAACCCCCCATAAATTGACCCCGGCTCCTGCCTAACCTTAATTTTTGCCCTTCGGGCAAAACCACATCGGATCATTTGTCGGCCCGTGACTTAAACCTTTTCAAAAACCCCCCATAAATTGACCCCGGCTCCTGCCTAACCTTAATTTTTGCCCTTCGGGCAAAAAACGCATCCGCTTTAAGGAGATCAATTTATGGGGGGTTTTTGAAAAGGTTTAAGTCAGATCCTACTGCATTCATTGTTTTTTTAGTCCAATTTGTAAATGGTGTTTGGGGATAAAAATATTTTTGGGAATTGGTTTGAATCAGTTAAGGGTTCTTCTACTTTATTTAGCATTGCATAAAACTTTATCTGCTTGAATGAGCTGATGGGCTTTTGAGTTGGCTTGAAAGGTTGTTTCTGCACTCATAGATTTTTTAGACAAATTTAAGATTGGTATTTGAAGACAAAAAGTAATTCTGGGAATTTGTATTCATCAACTATAGCTTAATCCCAAACTCTCTTGAGTTCTTCGAACAAAACTTTATATGTTCGAATGAACTCAATTTAAGAGAAGTGTTTTATAAGCGGACTTGTTCGCACAAATGATAGGCCATCCAAAGTTGACAACAATTTTATAAATATCAGTAGAAAGCAGGAGAGCACAAGGTGGTTCAATCAAAAAAAATCTTTGTGCCTATGAAGGGTTGGATAAAGAGAAGAAAATAGCCCTCCTTAAAGCGGATGCGGTTTCGCCCGTAGGGCGAAATTAAGGTTAGGCAGGAGCCGGGGGCTATTTTCTTCTCTTTATCCAACCCTTCATGGGCAAACGAGGCCCTTTTAACTGTGACAAACAAAACGACTGAATTGTTGTAAGAACAATATACAGGTGGGTCATTTTTACAATGATGAATCACTTTGTCGGGTGAAAATGTTAAAAGCACTTTAATTCAATATTATCCATAAAGGGCCACCTGTTGCAGTATTTGGTATTTTTATTATTTTTAGTGATGAGTCCTACAAGTTTGGCGATGGATATGTCATTTGGGGAACTTCATATTTTGACCCAGTCTTTGGGAAAAGATTTTGTTGATGTGAAATTTGGCCCTCCACTCTGTCGAACGATATTTAGTAGTCAAACTCGCGCCCACGTTCTCAGTTTTCGTATGGGAGGACCTCCTGTTAATCCTGACAAAAGTAATCCCGGTGAAATGAACCTGAATGTCAATCTGGCGGTCGATGCTAAAATGGCGAACACTCCGATTGATCAACCAATGCGTATTCACCAGCGATTTTTTAATCGCGCCATGGAACAGTGGCGAGACCATGGTTACAATGATAGACAAGTGAACCTGCTTCAAACGATCAATAATCAACTTCCTCCCCAGCGGGTTCATTGGGTGAATTTTCGCTTTGATAAAACACTTGTGGATCTCCCACTTCCTAAGGAGTTTGAAGGTAATTCTGCGATTCGAATTTTTGATGGGTCAGAGCCTCAGATTAAAATTCTTGGTGAAGATCGGATCTTTGCTGATCCCACAGGCAAAGCAGCCCTCACTCCTTTAGAGCTTTCTCCAAAAAACGAAGCCGCTGGTTACCGACTGCCTTTTCGTCAGTCTGGAAAGCCTAGTTATATTTGGCATGTGGGAATTGCAACTAATGTTAAAAACTTTGAAGGGGGACTCACTGTCATGTTCTCCCATGTGGCCAAACTGCTCGAGATGCATTACAACTATGCTCATATGAAAACATTTGGTTCCGTAGAACCTCTTGAAGCCCTCGATATGTGGGTTGTTTCTTCTGCAAAACTGACTTGGTTGATTATTATAAAAAATTTGGTTTTGAAGATTTGGGCGACGGTTATCGCACCCAAAACACCGATGACATCATCCAAGTTAACTCTTTGGGCGAGGCTGTCATCGTCAAAGGAGAGCGTTCCCTTTTACCTGATGGATTAGCACTGATCGGCATAAGAGCCAGTGAGCTCGTTAAGCGTTATTATCATTATGAAGATGTTCCCCATATTCAATATGAAAACGAAACCCAAAAATTTACTCTTGGTGCAAAAGATAATTCCCAAGATAAAAAGGAAGATCTGTTTTGGCTTGAAAAGAATCAAGCGGTTCGAAAGCAGGTCAAAGTCATCAGTGATAAAACTGTATTAAGTTTAAAAATAAATCAACTCGGTGATCTCTTTATGAATTATACCGCGGCCGTTCAATATTTTGTACAAAAATATCCTGAAGTTCATAGGATGGACCAAAAAGAAGGTGAATTTTTTAAAGACAATATCGATTATCAAAGACTGATCGCCGTTCATCGTCGCTTTGTCGAAGAGTTTTATATAACGGTTTCTGGAACGGCTAAAGAATTAAGAACTGATCAATGGAAATTACTGGAAGACTATTCAATCAGTTTACTGACTGATTATCCCCTTGAAGCTTATCAAGGCTATAAAATTGATCCCATCAAAATGAAGCCTGATTTTGCTGAAGAGCTCGAAGAAGCGATTCAATAAAGAGGGAGCCTTAAAGAAGACTCCCACGCATTTTTAAAATCTAAAAAAGTAAGAACCTGAAAGCTGATTCCCGGTAAAATCATTATCAAGGCCTGTGATCAGACTTCCCTCTAAAAAGACTCCCGATTGATCACCGAGTTTCACACCCAGAGTTGAAGAGAGCATTGATCCATCTCCTGCGACTCCGCTGCCTGAAACTGTGCGCAGCATATATTTAGCGGCACTATAAACCGAAGTGGTTTTTGAAAAATCATAGCTTAAATAAACCGGAACAAAAACATCAAGGATGGTCGACTTTTGGTTGGTACCAGAGACCGTTGATTCAAAAGACAAATAACCTAATCCAAGGCCCGTCGCCAAGGCCCAGTTTTCACCATTGATTAAATTGTATTTGGCATCAACCACTGCACTTCCGAGCAGTGCTAATTTTAATCCAAGATCTATTTTATCCCAAACGCCCCGTCTGTAAGTGTATTCAAGAAGAGGAATGCTAATCTCATCTCCCCCTAAAAAATCATCGCTCGAATAAAAGGCTAAGCCCAGAGAGTGAAATGAATCACCCTCATCAAGAACTCGGGCGGTTTGCAATGTCGAAACACTGGCACAACCGATGGCTGATAAACTGACAACAGCTAAAAGAAATTTCTTAATCATTGCCTGCTCCCTTATTTGTACTCAGAAAAGCTGATTTGGGTTGAAGTGAAACTACAACCTGTGGAATCATTGTGGGTAATTCTCAAAATGGCTCTCTCATTAGCAAGAATTGAAAAGTAGCTCATAAAATCCACCGACTCTTCAGAGAGTACCTCGTTGCCAGAATCCATTTTGTACCAAGTGTAGGTTGTTTTAAGTTTTGGACATTCACCAAAAGCGACCACCGCAAGGGAGTTGAAATAAAAAACTCTCTCAGCAGAGCTTTTGATTTCAAGATCGATCACTTGGCTCTTCCCCGATTCATTGATCACAAGCTCATACTCTTTTTCGATTTCAAAAGGGTAGACTCCGTAATACTTCTGATTTTTTTTAAGCGAAGGAACTTCTTCTGACACCTCTTGCAAGATCAAAGTATTGGCCCCCTCTTTAATTTCGGGAGTTGGGAATTGATCCAAAATCTGTTGAGCTCCCTCTTGCGAGGCCGAACAAGCTCCTATCATTAATACTAAAATAAAATATTTAACCTTTTGTGACAACATGGTCTCTCCTTTGTTGATTTGGAAGCAAGACGGATCCCACTGAAATGACATTATTTCAACTATTATTTACATTTTGTAACTTATTAAAGACTCCTGTTGAGACCTTGCGGCCCACTTTTGCAAAAATTCACTTCAGCCATAAAGGGACTTAACTCTCTAAAATGACGAGAGTCTTTTAAAAACAATTCTTCCTTAACCGGAGATCTTCAAACCCTTGACGAGGAGCGCGAAATTTTAAGATCACGTAAGTTAAGAAAAGAAGGAAAAAGAAGGAAAAAGAAGAGGAAAAGAAGGAAAAAGAAAAGAAAAGAAAAGAAAAGGAAAATAAAGGAAAACAAAAGAAAGAAGGAAAGAAAATATGAAAAATTAAGTTAATAGGTCATAAGATTAACTTTTAAAAAAGATTTTGAAGACCAGGGTCAGTTTCTTTTTATAGGATCCAGGTAACTTCTTTTGTTGATCCTCTCGATTGGTCAGCATTTTGGTGAACAGTCCGATGGTGACCTCGCTACACATTTCAGAAACAAAAGTGGATGAAAAATCAGGTTTCAAAACCCCTTCTCTTTCTGCCTGGAGAACATATTTATGAATTCTTTCTGTTCCTAAACGTATGGCGGAAGTGCCGGTTTTTTTATTATCTTGATCAACAGTGTTGTAATAGTAAGAGAGAAGAATGATTTTTGCCTCGGCTGGATTATGAAAGGCCCAATTAATATTTTCAAAACAATGAGTAATAAGAGCTTCATAGCCATTCATCTGGGGTTGAATTTTGCTGTCTACCCATGAATGGTTACTCAGACTGACGTACTTTCTAACAGCTCTTAAAAGTTCTTGTTTGCTTCCAAAATGCTTGAGAATGAGAGGGTGAGAGGTTTTTGACTTTTTGGCAATATCTTGCAAAGTCACATCAGAAAAACCTTCTTTGTTAAAAAGATACAACGCAGACTCAAGAATCCTGAGCCGGGTGAGTTCACCCTTAGATTTTTTACTATTCAGCAAAGATCCATTTTGCGGATCAGATGTCATCACTCCAAAAGCTCCTTATAATTCTAACCTCATTATAATAGAACTTTGTGAGGTCAATGTGTAGTATTCAATGATTGTACATCTTATTTTCTTTAATATAATGAAAACCTGGCATATTTTACAGTCTCAGGTGTGACCAAAAAGCAGTACACTTCTGCAAACCTGACTTCTAGAAGGAAAAATGGATCAAAGCCAACTCAAAATATTATCCACTGGAAGTCGACTCTGTTTGATAATTGCACTTTGGGTTTCCGGCTGTGATTTTAACAAAAAACGAGACAATACTAAATCCGATTTAAAAACCATACGTCTTTTTTTAAGTGACCAACCACTCACTTATGATTGGCAAAAATCCAAAGAAGTTATGACCGGGACGTTGTCACTGAATCTTATGCAAGGTCTCTTTACCTATCCAAATGCTTCAGAAGTTTCACAAGTGTCTCCACAATTGGTGGATCAGGTTAAAGTTTCTCCCAATTTTAAACATTGGACTTTTTGCCTGAAGAAGGAAGTTCGCTGGTCAGACGGAGTCCCTCTTTCACCCCAACACTTTATAACGAGCTGGAGACGATTACTCAATCCTTTAACCGCTTCACCCCATGCTCACCACTTTTTTTCTATCGAAAATGCGGAGGCCTTTTATAAAGGTGAAAAACCTTGGACGGATGTCGGTATAAAAGTAAATGAGAAAAATTGCCTTGAAGTAAAAATGAATTTTGCCACACCACTCTTCAATAAAATCTTAGCATCTCCCTATACTTTTCCTCTTCGCGAAGAAAATTTGAATCCGCAACAGAACATCGATCTCAATCTTAAAAGCTTTGTCAGTTTAGGGGCCTATAAAGTCAATTTAGATTGCTCGAGCCAGAAACTTTGTTTGAAACCCAATTCTTTTTATTTAAAGAATCCAGCTCAACACACTATTGAGCTTTTTTGGCTCGATAGCGAGAACACCGCTTATAATCTCTTTAAACAAAAAAAACTCGATCTTGTTCGTCTCAAATCAAATTACTTTTCGAGCATCGACGCTCCTACAAGTCGCATTCAAAAACTGCCCTCAATGGGACTGACTTTGCTTGGTTTTAATTTAAAAAACAGTGAAGTTTTCGATCGACAGAATCGAGAGTCTATAAAGCAGCTGATCCAAAAAGATGAAATTCAGTCTCTTTTCAAAGACCAAATTCAAATGACAAATTCCCTTTATCCCCACATATCTCTTCCTACCAAAATCTCACCACCTCAATGGGAATTGAGTCAAAAAATCACCCCCTCAACAATAGAGGCTGAAACTCCTGTAGCAAAACAAATAAAAAGAATCTCGATCACCTCAAATTCAAGTCCCCATAATAAATCTTTACTTGAAAAACTCGCCGATCAATTGAGAAAAAGCCAAAAGTTTACCGTCGACATTGAACTTCTCGATCCCGGCTCTTATTTTAATCAATTAATGACTGACAAAAATCATAGCCTTTTTCGACCCACCTGGTCCCCCGCCCTCCTCGATCCCTACGGTTATTTAAGTCTTTTTACAAGCCATTCAGGCTTCAATTTTTTTGGCTACAATGACTCTGATTTTGATTCTAAACTCGACAAAGCCTTCCGAGAAGTGAATGATCGCAAACGTGAACAACTCTACGCGTCTCTAGAAAATCAAATCCTTGACCGAGACACCATTGCTATTCCCTTATTCACCCACCAAGAAACCCTCCTCCTCGAAAACTCCCTAAAACTCAACTATAAAGGCTTCTACGAACGCCTCGAGTTCTCCTCCCTTGTTTTTGAATAACTCTTTCGGTGGAGCCTCACAAAATCTCACTGCCCCACAAATTCAGAAACTAGAATTTGATTGAGTGAGTTAAGATTGTGTATTTTGGGGCGACAAACGAGATGAAAATTTATTGATCTTGTTCGTTAATTGATCGCTGAAATGTTTTACTAAAAGTGCGTGGCCCATCTTTTGATGAATCCTCTTTTATGAGACTCTGGAGAGCGTGAAGCGCTCGCCGCAGGCGACTCCAGCGAGGGCAGGAGCCCGCTCTCATAAAAGAGGATCCATCAAAAGATGGGCCAACCGAGAGCCAAACCAAGAAGCAAAAAGTCCGACAAACTTTTCAACGAGTTTGAAGAGATTTCAAGAATTTGGGCTCAGATCAAAATGAGAAGACAATGGCCCGGCATAAAGCTTGTAATACAGTGACGTAAATCAGCTTAATCAGTACTTCAGAGGTCGAAATGGGAATGATGGGTCGTTTTACATCTCAGATCTTTGGACAGAGTGCTCACGAAAAAAGACAGTCTTTCGTGGGCACTTTGCTCCCTTATTTACCCAATGCCATAGTGCTTATTTCCTTACTTTTATTAGTTCTTCCCTTTTACCAATATACCCCTTATCAAAATTTTTATTTCGCTTCAGGCGTCACCCTTCTTTTTATCACTTGGCTCATAGCAAACTTAAAAGTTCTCAAATTTGAAAAGAGAAAAGCTCAGATCCAAGAGAAGAAAATGGCCATTTTAGCCATGACTCTTTGTTACCTCCTATGATTTATTCTGCTTGGCTTTTATGAGTACAAAATGCCCAAGTACAGGATCGCTCGGGTCGAAAAAACTCTTTATAATGTGCCCCCACAACTTTCTCAAAAACAACTGAGAGAATTAGGCCGAGAGTGCAACACCTATGGCAACACCCACTGTAGTCATGAGGTCTTTGCTAAAATTGTGAGGCTTGACCCTAGAGATTATACCGCCCTAGCCAATCTCGCCATGGCTCAATCTCATCTAGGCTACCATAAATTCGCCATTGAGAATTTTGAACGAGCTCTCAGTCAAGGAGTTAAAGCTTATGATGTTTATCGGTTTTATGGCCTCTCCCTGCTCAAATCCAATCAAAAAGAAAAGGCGATTGACGCTTTTAAAACCTCGCTTCAACTTCGTCCCAATCAAGAGTTGCTGATCAAAAAACTAAAGTCCCTTGAATGAGCCACTTTGAGTCTTGCTTCCCCACCCAGGCCGGGTGCTTAAAGGGTCCTTTGAGGCTAAAGGAGCAAATCTTTAGCCCTTTAAATTGAGGATTTTACCGGCTGACCTTGAAGAAAATATAACAACAATAAAAGATCATGATTGCTTATCCTATTCATTATAAGATCTTTTTTTAACAATCATACTTATCGGAACTTGGGTCATTGTTTTGAAGTTACTCTTAATTGCTTTGATATTTTATAGTCCCTTTAGCCTGGCCAAGGGGAAAAACCTCTGCAAAAACATTTTTGCCCCTCCCCATTTTTCTAAAGAGTCCGAGAGTTCACTCTCTCTAAAAAATCCTGAGACTGTTAAAAATCCTTATCGATTTATCGTTAAAAATTCAGATCCTCTTTTTATTTCGGAGCTGATTCGAGGAGAGATTTTATACTCTCAAGCCTTTTACCAATCCCTCAAAGACATCTATTGGAAAAGTGATCTCGTCGATTTTGTATCACAATCGAAAGATCTTCTGGCTTTGAAGCCGGAGGAATTTCATTTTTTGGCTGAAGTGATTTACAGTGACTTATTATCTAAAGCCAATATTCAAACGCACTCCCCCAATACCTACCGCGATCGAGATTTCACCCGTTCACTTTTTGATAAATATGATCAAAGCTCCATAGTGGTGGCACTCAAACAAACAATCAAAAGCATTGCAAAGAATAGTAATAACCCCCTTCTTCGGTTCAAACTCATAAATTATCGGGATTTACAGGATTCCCCTCATTTTATGCGTTATTATGGGGCCGTTAATCTTGGTCTCTTCTCCGTCGCGGCTTTAGCACTGGGGAGTGATATGATTGGAGCTGTCATCCTGGTTACGTCCGCGAGTTTAGTGAATGCTCGAGCGATTGGTGCACCTGTCCTTAATCGAATTGAAAAATATCGCATTCAAAGGCTTACCAACGCTCATGTCAGACGGAATACCTTCGACACCAACTATAACCTACCCAATCTCTCGCCGGTTTTGGAAAAGATTTCTGAACACATCAACTTTCAAAGTAAAACTTCACAGCCCGAACTTTCCCTCACGTCTTTAGGTCAAAGTTCCGCTCGCGCCCATGCAGAACTCTC
>JBGSSY010000236.1:0-16003 GCA_041736775.1 Bdellovibrionales bacterium
AAAAAGGCCTTGTGATGGAAAACTCCATTGTCTTCTGTGATAACGGAAGTCACTTTGGTAATAATCCAAAAAATCTTTGGTCTATTGAGTCTTGGTTTAATCAAACAGCCTTGAATAATTTTGTGACTGACCCCGCAATGATTGGCCACCTTCCTGATGAAGTGGGTCCGGCTGTGGATACTGGGCTTGTTCCTCCCGATCTGGATGGAAATTGGCAGTTTACTCCGGTTGATTATGTCGGTGCTTTTAGTCAGTACGATGATGAAGATTGGATGTTGGGCTGGGTTGCTCGCTAGTCTCTAATGAAATCACTGAGCCAAATTATTTTTTTAGCTTTTCTTTTGGGAGTTGGTTTAACCAACTCCCCACTTTGTTTGGCGCAAATTATTCGAGATGAAACTTGGCTTAATGAAAAACAGAAGTTAGGACAAGTTCTTATTGTTGTGTTTAAAAACGGTCTTCCGGCCCCTGGAGTTGAACTTCAAACCCCTCTTGGAATTCAGTTCACAAATAGCGATGGAATTTTATCTCTCAATCTTAAACCGGAGAGACAACATCAAATAAAAATCAAACAAACTGAACAGCTTCTCAATTTTTCCGTTCAAGCCGAAAAAGAAACCCAAATCACAATTCATATGGCTCAAAATCAGCTGAACGAGAGCGAAATTGCTTCACCTCCACCTGAGAGAGAGAAAGCCGCAGAAGTGAAAAATCAAAAAACCAATCCACTCTCTTTCTCTGTGAGAGATGAAAACAATAAAGCCTTACCTGATGTGCAGGTGATCATTTCAGGTCAAAAGGAAATTTATAAAAGTGATGCTCAAGGGTTTGTAAAAGCCACTCTTCCTCAAGGGACTTATACTTTATCTCTCTTTCACCCTCAGTTCCAAAGTCATAGCCTTGAACCTTTTGATATTAAAGACAAAGCCGTTGACCTGGGGTTCATCAAACTCAGAGCCGCAATGAATGAACTTGAAGAAGTGGTCGTTCTTGCTCCCCAGTCCCGTGGAAGTCTTTCTTCTCTTGTTGAAGTGAGAAAACAAACCAGTGCCGTCACGGATGGACTGGGATCAGAACAGATGTCGAGAGCTGGTGATAGTGACGCGGCGGCCTCTTTGCGACGGGTCACCGGGCTCACTCTTGTCGGCGGCAAATATGTCTACGTCAGAGGATTAGGCGAACGCTACTCCGGTGTTCTTATGAATCGTTTCAGTCTTCCCAGTCCAGAGCCTGCGAGAAGGGTTGTTCCTTTGGATCTTTTTCCGACCTCGGTGATGGAAAGTATTGTGGTGCAAAAAAGCTATTCGCCCGATTTACCAGGAGAGTTTGGTGGTGGACTGATCCAACTCAAAACAAAATCCATCCCTGAAGAGTTTTATTTAAAAGCTAACTTCAGCAATAACTTTGAGAACTCAAACAATCGGTTGAATTATCAAGGGGGCTCAACGGATTATTTAGGAATTGATGACGGTTCCAGAAGCCTTCCCAGCGCAATTAAAAATGTACTCAAACAGGGAAAACAAATTTCAAAAAATATTCCCGGCTTTGATAAAGGGCTCAGTGAAGAAGAAGTGGTGCAATTGGGTCGGACTCTCACCAACACCTATAACACCGAAAGAACTGACTCACCTTCACTTCCTGGCATGGCTCTTTCCATCGGAACAGGACGAAATTTTAAAGGACTCAAACTCGGAGTGGCCGCAGGAGGTCTTTATGGTCAAAGTATTGACCAAATACAAAGAGAAATTCGAGCTTTTAATGTGGGAAATGGCGGTCGCCTTGAAACTGATTTTGAAAGACAAAGTGATGTGACTGAACTTGAAACTCGTCTCGCTGGAAATTTTGATTTAGGTCTCGACTTTTATGAGCATACACAAATCAGACTCTCTACTTTTCTGTTAAGAAACACCACAAACCTTGCTCAAAAAGATCTTTCACAAAACTTTGGAAGCGGTGGAAATTTTACCGACAGCACAGTCCTTGATTTTACCCAGCGTCAGCTTTGGACTCAGCACTTCTCTGCCAATCACGATCTCTCATCACTTTCAACTCGGCCTTGGAGTGTGGACTGGCGCCTTGGTTCTTCGCAAGCGAGAAGGGATAGTCCCGATCGTAGAGAGTATCTCTATGACATTATTGGCGAAGAAAGGACTATCGCTTCAGATAGTGCTGGTAATCGAAGAACTTGGAGTGAACTCGATGATCAATCCACTGAGTTTGCGGTTAACACCACCTTCTCACTCATGAAAGCTGATCCAGAATGGCTCAAGTTGCGAATGGGTGCACTCTTTCTTGATAAACAAAGACGCTCAGACATCACCCGACTTTACTTTGCGAATGATTACAGTGGCACAGCCCCACTTGATCTCAGCGCTGACCCTGAAAGCTTATATGATCCGGAAAATCGCAGACCGGGAGTTTACCTTCTTAAAAATCTGACGAATTCGGCGGATTCCTACTCAGGCGAACAAAATCTTTCTGCTCAATTTGTGATGATGGATTTTTCACCCTTTAAACAATGGAGTTTTCAAACTGGCCTTAGACGTGAAACTTCCACTCAAGAGGTCAATACCTTTAAATATTTTGAACCCGAAAATCCATTCGCCACTTCACGCCTCAAAATGACCGACGCCCTTCCGGCCTATAGCGTGGTCTGGAAACCCAGTGAAAAAATCCGCGGACGCCTCGCTTACAGTGAAACTCTCGCTCGTCCTGACTTTCGCGAACTTTCTACTGTGGGTTTTATTGATGATGAAACGGGTTTATTTATTCAAGGAAATGCCAATCTCAAAGGAACCGTTATTAAAAATATTGATCACCGCTGGGAGTATTATGTCACTAACGATGAATACACTTCCCTTGGTTTTTTCTATAAAAACTTTACCAATCCTATTGAAGTGGTTTTTTTACCGGGCGTGAATCGAATCCAAAGTTTTGATAACGCTCAATCCGCTGATAACTACGGCGTTGAACTTGAATCCCGTTTTTCCCTTCGTCGTTTAAATCGCAGCTTAAGACGTTTTAGTTTTCTCTCGAATCTGACTCTGATTGAATCCCAAATTAAACTGGATGAAAAAAACAGCGGAATTCAAACCTCATCAGAAAGACCTCTACAAGGTCAGTCCCCATACGTTTTTAATGCTCAACTCCAGTATGATCTTCCCGGTTGGGGTTTTTCGACCACGGTTCTTTATAATATTGTCGGACCTCGTATTACAGAAGTGGGCACCAATGGAATTCCTGATACCTATGAGCAGGCCTTCGGACAACTGGATCTTGTGGCTAATAAAATGATTAATCAAAACTGGTTTGCGGGTTTTAGAGCTCGAAATCTATTAGATCCCAAAATTGAAGCCACCCAACAAGATCAGGTGGTCAGAAGTTTTCAACGAGGGCGCATTTTCAGTCTGAATTTAGGAGCGGTATTTTAATGGGCAAGCTACTGTTTTATTTTCTACTCACCCTTCTCATTGTCCATTGTGGTTCTCACAAAAGCGAAAACTACGGCTTTATTTCTAACAGTGATGTGAATGAAGTGGTTCAAGACAAAAGTGATGGCGGAAAAATTAAAACTTTAATGGACAAAAATGATCTGCTTGCTTTTAAAAAACTCATCACGAGCAAAAATATTGATGAGCCCTTACCCGAAACGAACGGGGCCACTCCTTTGATTTATGCCTCTTTAAAAAATTTGGCCCCCTTTGCTTTTTTTCTTCTCAACCAGGGCGCGAATGTCGACATAAAAGACAATGAAGGACAAACGGCCGCTGAAAAGGCTCGGGAGATTTGGGGTGAGGGAAGAATAATTATGTTACTCGACCCTCAACTTCAAGAACAAGGTCGAATTGATTTTTTTACCGCCGTTTCACGCAAACGAGTTCCAACTATTGAAAAGTTACTCAACGATGGGGTCGATCCCAATTTTATAGATGAAGACAGTGGAGAAACACCGCTGACACGATCGATTTCACTGGTCAAAGGAAACCATATCACCCGTTTTTTGGCTACCTGGAAAGATGAGACTTTGGGAATTTCAGGAACGGATATCAATCTTCCGAACCGAGAGGGAAAAACTCCCCTCACCGTCGCCCGAGAAAATAACAATCAAGAAGCCATCGATTTATTGAAGTCACTGAATGCCGAGGAGACATTATGAAAGATAGAATATTTGCAATAGCCCATTATGCCGATGCCGGAGTGCTGTATCTCCTGATTGTTCTGAGTTTGATCAGTTTAGGAATTATCATTGAGCGTTTTATTCGACTCAATCAGGTGGTCAAACAAAGTCAGAGAGAAATGAAAAAAATTGAAGAGGCCCTGAGCCATGTGAAAATCGATCACCTTGAGGACATAGAACTCGAACATGATTCTCTCCACGGCAAAATTCTCAACTACTCTCTTGAACACATTAAAACCAATGGACTGAAAGGACTCTCCGAGACTTTTGATTCTTTTATTCAGTTTCAACAACCTCGTCTTGAAAAGTCTCTCACATTTTTAGCGACTGTCGGATCCAATGCTCCTTATATTGGTCTCTTTGGTACGGTTCTTGGGATTATGAAATCCTTTTATGATCTCTCCAACGCGACTGATGCGGGTCAACAAACTGTTATGGCTGGGATCTCTGCGGCGTTGATTGCAACGGCCGCAGGACTTCTTGTCGCTATTCCCAATATTGTGGCTTTTAATTATTTTCAAAAACAAGTGAAGGGAATTATTGCTGGGATCACCAACCTTAAAGATATTGTGATCGCTTACGGAAAAATGAAGGGTCTTTAATCAAGTCGACTTTTTTTAAAGTCATTACAAGGAGTTTCGCCCTATGGGTGCAAAATCAAATGGAAGTTCGGATACGATTGCAGAGATCAATATGGTCCCACTGATCGATATAATTTTAGTGGTTTTGATTATTTTTATGGTGACGGCTCCGGCTATGATTAAACCCAGCGTTCCCATCAATTTACCAGAGGCCTCTTCCTCTGAGGAAACAACACCAAGCCTACTCAACGTCTCAATCACGGCCGATGGAACAGTTCTCATAAATAATCAAGAGGTGGACGAGCGAGAGGCCCGAGAGATGGCCCTTGAAGAAGTGGAACGAAATCCCGAAGTTCAAGCGCTGCTGGTCGCTGATCAGGGGATTCCTTATGGGGATGTGATTCGAGTTTTAGACTGGGTTAAATCCTCAGGGGTTAAAGACTTTGCTGTAACAACGGACCGACCGGTTCAAGATTCTGGGAGATAAATATGTGGATCATTCAACTACTCGTCATCACAAACTTAAGCTTTGCGAGCCAAGACTGGAGCCGTTTCATCGACCAAGTGACTCAACTTCGGGGTGAAATTGAACTTTTGTCCAAAGACACCGAAAGCCAAAACAAGAATTTACAAAGTGAAATCGATTCTCTGGCGCAAAAGAAAAATGAACTCTCCTCGCAACTGATGCGAGAAAAATTCAGAGGAAAACAGTTACAAGCAAAAGTCCAACGTTTACAAATGAAAACAAAAACCCAGCCTTCGGCGGATCCTAAAAGTTCACAACTCATGTTAAGCTGGATCAAGAGTTACCAGGATTCACTCACCGAACTTATCCCCTTTAAGCAAGAAGCTCGAAAAGCTCAACTTCAAAAAATTGCCCAACGTTTAGAGAGTGGATTAGAAAGTCATGAAAGTCTCATGGTTGATTTTTGGACCTTTCTTGAAAATGAAAAAAAACTCTCTGAAACCAATAGCTATCAAATTTTGGATATTGAAGTAGAAGGACAATTGCAAAAATGTGAAGTGGCCAGACTGGGTCTTAAGTCTCTCTTTGCTATTACCCCCTCTCAGAAAATGCTCCAGGCTGAGCTCACGAGCGAGGGTTGGAAATGGAAAGATATTAAAACCCAGGAGCAAAAAAAATCGATTTTGAGCCTGGTTGATCATCTCAAAAATCGAAACACTTCAATTCTCTATGTTCTCCCCATCAATCAACAACCTCTCGGAGCCAGTTTATGAAATTCCTTCTTATTTTTCTTACCCCTTTTATGACAAGTCCACTTTGGAGCATGGAGAGTTCGACGGAGAACATCAGCCTTCATCAAGCTTTGCAAAAAGAGTACGTTTATTTGAATTCCCAAAAACAAGCTCTTCTTCGTCTCAAACTGTCCAATGAAAAAACCATGGAAAAGAAAAAGAAAGAGCTGTCCCAAGAAATTAACCAACTCGAAAATCAATTGGTTCAATTAACCGCTCAAAACGATGAACAACACGAAATATTGATGACTCTTGACCAAAGAAAAAAAGAGTTAGAAAAACGAGGCACTTCTTTACAGCAAACTTATGCTAAAGCCCAAACTTGGGTGGCTTCTATGAAGGCTCAACTCCAATTTGAAATTTTTAATGAAAAGGAATTCTACCCCCTCGAACCTTCAAGTTTGGCTATTTCAACCTTTTCTCCTCTCGTCGAGCAAGCGCGTGAGTTGATCCGGTCTTCCGCTGAAACCGTCACTTATCCTTCTGCTTTTCTCAACGAAAAGAATCAACTGGTTGAAGGAACAGTGACTCGATTTGGAAGATCCGCAGCCATTGGTCAAACTCAAGATCAGTATTATATTCTTGCACCCAATGGAGAAGGGTTACTGAAGACATTAGAACAAACCTCACAACCCATTGGTTCAAGCCTTGCTCTGTTTGTTTTTGATAATCTTTTAAAAGAAGCCCAACTCAAACGACGTGCAGGTCTCACCGAGAAAATGGCTGATTTAAGTCCCATTGTTTTTCTCGCTCTGATTCTCTTACTGGTGGCAGGACTTTTTGCGGCACTCATTAAGGTTTAAAAAAATGAAAAAAATATTTCTCTTTCTGACAGTAGGTTTTCTGGGGATTCTTTTTTTAGCGTCGGTGATGGCCTATGAGCCCTCTGATCTGACTCTGATTCAAAAATCGAGTCCAGAGAAAATAAAAATAAAAGTTCCTTCAGCTCCCAATGAACCTCCCCCTCCACCCGAGGTGAAAGAGGTGGTGAATGAACCGGCTCAATTGATGAACACATTAGCTCCTGATTCTTTTTCGGCTCCCCAGGAGCTCTCTGCGGGTGTTGGCTTTGGCTCTGGGGGTGGAGGTCCTGCCCTTGCCGGTGGAGGAGGTTTTGCCAGTGATGGTCAGAGTCTGGCTCGCGAAAAGGATAATATGAATCGCCCCCCAAGAGTCTTAAGTCAATCATCGATGGAGTACCCCTCTGAGGCCCGACAAAAAAATATTTCAGGCCACGTGCTATTAAAGATTTTGATCGGCTCATCAGGAAGTGTTGAACAGATTAAAGTGGAAGAGAGTGAGCCCCAAGGTGTTTTTGACCATGCGGCCAAAATGGCGATTCAAAAATGGCGTTTTGAACCTGGTGTTATTAAGGGACAAATCGTCGCATCATGGACTTTGCAAAAAATTAAATTTGAGCTGAACTGATATGAAAAAAATAAAACTCTTACTTATTATCATTTTTATTCTCAATCTTTCCCCTATGGGTTATGCCTCTTCTGAATGGCTTGATCCTCGTTATGACGAGTATGACTCTTACGCTTTGGTTGAAGTTCTGATCAATGAAGGTCGTTATGAACTGGCCCAAACTTTTCTGAATCAATTGAGCTCCCAAGAAAAGGAAAACAAATCCTCTTTGAATTTCTGGCAAGGAGTTATCTTTTTTTACCAGAAAAACTTTCCTTTAGCTCTTCGCCATCTCAAAGCTTATCCGTTCACAAAAAATCCAGTGATGGATCAAAAACGTCAACTTTTTCGCGCCCGCTCTTTTCATGCAATAAATAAAATTGAAGATTGTTTAAACACATACACGTTAGTGATTGAGACTCCCCAATCGAGTGAGTCCGATTTTATTTCTTTTTCAGAGTGCTTAATAAAAAAAAGAGAGTTGAGTCAGTTATTCTCAATCTTGCTCAAGGGTCAAAATCGTTTTCGTTCTTTGAAACTTTTAAACCATTCCACTCAAACCTTTCTCAATATGGGACTTGGGCACTGGGCTGCTGAATGGGCGCTTGAGCAATTGGCTAAAGACTCTCAGCAAGCCAGTGACTTTGTGACAATTTCAGAAATCTTTTTAAAAGCTCAGCAGACCGAAGACGCTCTCAAAATTCTCGAACTCGGTCGAACAAAATATATTCAATCCCATGAAATTGAACTCTCTCTGGTTTCGCTTTACTTTCAAAAAAATTGGCTTCTCAGTGTGGATGAAGCCTTTCTTAGAGCTTCACTAGTTAAACCTGAATACAATTACCATCTCGCGGAACTCAATCGACAATTAGGTCGCTTTGAGAGATCCCAGTTTTTTAATTTAAGTATTCAAGATAAAACCAAAAGACTTAAACAAAAGATTGCTACGCTGGTTGATCAAAATCGCTTCGGTCAAATTGCCTCTTTGGAGCCCCAAATTCAACGCTCTGAACTGATTGAACAGGATGAAATCCGCTATGCTCTCGCCTACTCTTTAGTTCAAGCGGGAGAGTGGAATCGACCGATTGAATATGTGACGACCATTCAATCCAAAGATCTTATTGAAAAAGCGATTCAACTCAGAAAGACTCTTGAGGATTGCCGAGATAAGGGACAATCCTGCTTTTTATAAAATTAAGATTAATGGATCTGGGCTTTTCCTGATTTTTTATAGATCAGATTAATCTCGTCAAACTCAAAACTATAATTGAGTCCACACATCTCACAATCCACATTAAGACTTTCTTGGCTCGCTAGGATTTCGACAAAATCGTTTACCGAGAGTAAAAACAGTGATTGTTCTGCTTTTTCTCGCGAGCATGTGCAGCCGTAATTTACTGAGTGACTGCGGACCTCTCTGAACTCAATACAACCCGCATGATTATCAAGGAGGGCTTTAAAGTCTTTATTTTCCTCGATCAAGTTTGAAAGAGATGCTGAATTTTTATGGTGCTCTTCAATCGCGCTGAGTGTGGCCTCTGTGTGTCCTGGCATAAGCTCAATCAACACACCACCGGCCGCTGTCACCTGACCCCCTTTCCCAATTTTTAAGGCCAAAGAGAGGAGGCAAGGGATCTGACAAGATTGATTAAGATAATAGGCCACGTCCTCACCAATTTCCCCTGATTGAAGCTCAATCTGAGAAACCTGGGGCTGCTTTTGTTTGGGGATATATGTCATAGCAACAAAATAGCCCTCTCCAATCAGTGGTTTTAAAGAGATTTTATTATTCTCAACGGCAAGAGCGGCTTGTCTTTCGCTGATAAAACCTCGACACAAACCATCATATTGAGCATGGGCATAAATCTTTTTAATCTCTTCACTGCCCGATATTTGAAAAGAAATAGCCTGGTCTTCTTTAAGTTGGCTCGAAACAAGAACAGAGGCCACAAGAAGACGTCCTAAGGCAACGCTTGATGAAGGCGACATTTCTTGAATTTCACAAAGCTGCTGGACTAAATCTGTCATCACGACCACTGAGGCTCGAACAGTGTTGTCCTTGCTCATAAAGCCACGGAGAGTACCGGTTTGAGAAACGGGATGAGATGCCATAATTGAAAATGTAACATCAAGTGAATTAAAAAACCATACAACCAGCTCCTTATTTGCCGGTTCAATTGCACTTTTTAAAAGTTTGTTTATTATAAAGTCATGCGACTCTTTCTTCTTCGACATGCCACTAGAAGCTATGGAATTGGCGACGCGCCCTTAAATGAGGAAGGTCTTGAGCAAGCTCATCAATTGGCTCTGAGCAGTAAACTTCAGGGCATAAGCCTTATCCTGACCTCTCCCAAAAAAAGAGCTCAAATGACCATAGCTCCTCTTTCGGCACAGCTCAGTTGTCCTGTTCAAGTTATGATGCAACTTGACCAACAATTGAGCATTGAAAATAACGGGGAATTTAAAAAGCGAGTTCAAAAGTTGATCCATCATTTGGAAGAGCATAATCAAGACAACCATGTCCTCATTTGCTCCCATAGTGATTGGCTTTCTGTAGCGACTGAAATTTTAGAAAATAAAAATGAAGATTTTTATGGCCATCTCTTTCAATGTGCAGAGTATATTGCCTATGACTTTGAAGAGGGTTTATGGACCCGAGTGAAGACCATTTAAAAGGATTTGTATGTCAAATGTACTTTGGGGAATTGGCCGCAACTATTTAGATCACGCAGCGGAAATGAAGGCAGAAACGCCGTCTCAACCGATGGTTTTTTTAAAGTCCTATGCCTGCCTGACCACAACTTCTCCCCTGAGACTTCCCCCATTTAGCAAAGAGATTCATCACGAAATAGAGTTAGCGGTGGAACTGGGAGAAAACTTTCAACCTCATCGAGTGGCGCTCGCATTGGATTTGACCGCTCGTGATCACCAACAAATTGCAAAACAAAAAGGAGAACCTTGGAGTTTAGCAAAATCATTTATTGGGGCCTGTCCGATCAGTCCCTGGATTGAATTCAAAGGTTTCTCTTGGTTTAATCAACTCAGTTTTGAACTGAAAATCAATCAACAACTCAGACAAAAAGGACAAGCTCAAAATATGATATTTAAACTACCTGCGCTGATTGAGCATTTAAAAACACATTTTCCTGTGAAATCGGGAGATATTATTTTAACCGGCACTCCGGCTGGAGTGGGACCATTAAAATCAAAAGATAAAATCGAAGCCAAAATGGAAGATCAAATTTTTTGGAGTTTAGAAGTTTTATAAGCAAAAGTCATTTTTCGCGGCAATACAAATTTGTTTTCAATGAGTCTGAGATAGATCCAACCCAGTAAAGCTCCAAAACCAAATCCCAAAAGATGAATCGAATGAGCCACTCCTGTTGAAATCAATGGGGACTGGGCCAACCAACCAGCAATATCTTCAATGACAAAAAGCCAAACGACCCAATAAACAGTGGGTATCAGAATAAATCCCATATAGCCCTTCATCGGAAGAAGAATATAAAACAGTCTTGTTTTCGTTTTAAACTCGGTGATGAGCAAAAAGCCAAGTAAGGCACAAAGAGAGCCACTGGCGCCAATCAAAGGAGCTGCACTCAGCCCGCCCAAAGAGGAATGAATCAAAGCGGCTAGCCCCCCGCCTAAAAGATAAACAGTAAAAACTGTGAGTCCCGATGTACGCTGCTCAAGGTAAGCGCCTATAATCAGAATGAGTAAAAGATTCCCTATCAAATGATAAAAACTTTCGTGATAAAACTGATAACTGATATGAGCAAAAAAGTCTTTATACTTTTCACTGATTCCCAATGTAACAGGAGGATAATAGTCTCTGAGAACCAAATACTCTGATAAATTTTGCTTCCATTCCTTCAAGGCAATTTGATCACCCGACCAGGGAGTCTTCAGTGCCTGTTGTAAAAAAAGCTCGTCTCGAAAAGCTATTCGGCCGAGGGTTTTCATATCTTTAAAGTTTGCTAAGTCCCGTTGACTTTTAAATTGAGAATAGACCTGTCCTTGGGTATAGAGAAAATCTGTATCTTCATACCAAACTTGAAACTGGGAATGGCAGTCTTGGGCAAGATGATAGTTTTGCGAAAACAAGAAAACATTGAGCAAAAGTAAAATCCATGTGATCGGAGCTTTCGTAAAAGTGAGGAGGCCATCGAGTATCGGAACGATCATAGACCCTCTTTGATTTTATAATAAACTTCTTGAATGATTTCTGAGTCAGCATCTTCTGAAGCTAATCCTCGTCCATAGATGGATTCATTGAGTTGTGGAAAAAATGTCTCAACAAGAGATAATAAATCTCTGCGATGACTTCCCTCTTTTTCAAGCTCAAAATTTAAAAAAAGCAAAAGATCATCTTCATTCACCAATCGGGAGGATTTCATCAGCCAATAGGCTTCAGAAATTTTGTTTTGCCCAAGGAGACTGTGAAAACTGAGCTTTAAGTGGAGGGTTTTGAGTGCACTTTTTTTAGAAATTTGTTTGAGAAGGGGTTCCATCTCAAGATAACGTCGATCCATCCGTAAATGGGCACTCACAAGGATTTTAATAAAATCAAAAGTCCCTTCCCGATGAGCGAGAGAAAGGACAGAACCGGGATCATCAACAGTTCCGAGAGACGGCTGAAAGAGCCAATCAATAAATAGACACATTTCATCAGGATACTCTTCCTCTTTCGGACAACTTTCAGTCAGATACTGATCTGATTTTTGGGAGTTGTTTCCTGCTGCTAATGCCACGGCAAAATGAGCTAAAACAGAATCTTCATTGAGCCAAATAGACTCTTTGCCTTTTGCTTCAAGACAATTAGAATCAATTTTTTTCACTAAAAAGAGTTCGACCATTTCGTTGAGAGTTTTTTCTTTAAAAGAAGCACATTCTTCTGCAATTAAAAAATCCAACTCTTCTCTTAAATCAGACTTGGGTTTAGAGAAAAAACCAACAGATATAAAAAGTAAGAAAACAAAGGCAAAGGCCAATCTCAATTTAAAAGAGTGAGTGACTTTTGATAATCCTTCTTGGCTGTTTGAACTCACCACCAAAGTATCAGCTAGGCGGTCATGAATTGGTCTTCGTAGCGGATGGGTCCAGAGTGCTAGAAAGGGATAGGCCAAAAAAATAAATTGTGTGAATAAACTAAAACTTCTTAAGAAGGAAGCCGCAAGACTAATTTTTCCATGGTAAGAAATGACCTGAATCTTTAAAAAATATTTACCCAGGGTCTGTCCGCGCCAATAAATCATCAAGCTGTAATAGATCACAAATATCGCTACAAACAGAATCAAATTGATCACACGGTAGGTTGAAATTTGGGCGCCATTATCAAAGAGGACTGATTCAAAAATCCATCTTCGGATCGGAGATTGAACCAATTGAACCAAAGGGATCAGAACCGAACAATCCAAAATCCCAGCTGCAATTCGATCCGCCGGAGAGGCAAGTCCAAACTGATTTCCCTGTGATTCATCGTTAGCTATTTTTCGATAAGCATACATGTTAGCTTATCGGCATGACCTCTTAAAATTTGAACAAAGTGAGATTGAAAAAGAAGATTAAAACCCTAAAAAAATTGAGCCCTTCCTTGCCCGCTTTTAATCACTGAACAGGATCAAGAAACTGGACTCTTGGATAGGCTAGAAGGGATTGATTAAAGACGAGTCATCGCTAAAAGATTTTGATCTTGATCCAAAAGAAATTGAATGATCCCTAAACCTTTACCATTTGCATCAGTGAGTTCATATCGTTCCACAATCACTTCGGCATTATCTTCGTGGTGAATTTGACGAACCTTATGAGCCGACGGTGAAATGAGTTTCAGATTATGAGACAAAAATTTCTCGCGGGATTCAATTGTTTGAGGAGATTCACCACCATCTTCAAAATAGCGAATTTCAAAAATCTCACCCTCAACTTTACGAACCAGATATTTTCCTTCGAGCTCACCAAAGACAAGATGATCAAGGGCGCTGGGAGCCTGTCCCACAGAAGCTAAATCTCTCTCGTTAGATTGTTTTAAAACTTCAAAAGCTTTTTTCTCCCATGACACTGGGCCTTTGGGGATAGCACTCGCGATGAAACGTGAAGCCTGGTCGTCGTTATTTTGTCCAAGCATAGTTCCCTGAGGCTTCAAAATAAGGCTATTGAGGCTCAGAACGCAAAGAAGTGCGGTTAAGAGAGCAATCGTAAGTTTGAGCTTTAAAGAAAGCGACATCATACTGGTTTTATCATTACTTATTTTGCGTGCAAAAAGCAAATTGAGTTTTGTCATGGATTCCCCCGTAACTCTGATAGGTGCAAATGTACGGCCAGTTCAGCAGTAAACTGTGAGGGGCAAATTGTCTGAATCATGGACAAGTCACAATTATGGCTTGACGTTTGATTTTGAGACGTTCTTAATTGAGACAAATTAATGGTTTTAAATAGTTTAACCGGCCCTGACAATATGACTTTTTTAAATGATAAAAGTGATGGGAACCTATGAAACTCTATATTGTTCGCCATGCCCTTGCTGAAGACAGACTTATCTTTTCTCAAAAGGGACTCTCCGATGAGCTCAGACCTCTGACCCCGAAGGGTGCCGATCGCATGCGTGAGGTGGTTTCCGTTTTTAAGAAAAATGAGCCTGAAATTAATCTTATTCTCACCAGTCCATTGACCCGTTGCAAACAGACCGCTGATCTATTTAAGGAGTTTTACCCCAAAGCGACTGTTCTTGAATCCGATAATCTTAAACCTGATCACTCTGCACAAAAACTTTATGAAGAAATTCAAAGTTACGATCTTGATTCTTTAGCACTTATTGGACACGAACCCAATTTAGGTCAGTTTATTAGTTGGCTGCTCTTTCGTCAGGCCAGTGATCATTTTCCAATGAAAAAATCAGGGATTGCAAAAATTGACTTGTATAAAGATGGGCGAACCTATTTGAAGTGGTTGCTCCGACCGAAACTTCTCACCCGAGACCTTTAAAAAAATAAACTCGATAAGAAACCCTTTATCAATAAAAGACCTCTCGTAAAAAAATAATACGAACGCTCTAAAAAAAAAAGGGATTCATTAAGAATCCCTTTTAATTATCCGTTTTCAAAAATAAAAATTAAGCCGCTCTTTTACGACGAGCCGGTGATGGATCAATATTGTAAAGTTTCACTTTACGGTAAAGAGTCGCACGACCGATACCAAGAGCTTTTGCAGCCTCAGTCAGATTACCACGGTAGGCGTGAATGGCTTGTTCAATGGCTTGGGCTTCAAGATCATTCATTTTTGAAACTTTACTATTTTGAGAAGGGAAAGGAACAACGTTACTTCCTTGTGCACTTCCATTTGGACTTAAAGAGTTCATTCCAGAAACAAGACTGGGGTAGAATCCTTGGTTTGAGTTCGGGTTTTTAACCTCGCACTCCATTCCGCAGTGGCTCGCAAATTCTTTTGCTTTTTGAACCAGTACAGGATCTTCGCTGATAATTATAAATTTTGACTGTGTCATGATCTTTATTCCTCCCAAAAATTGTTTCTTTATGACTTAATAAGCCACAACAATTGACTTACAATGAACCTATCGGCGCACCATCTTGAGAAGATGAGGACTTTTTTTCCTATTCGAAAGGCTTGTTTTGTAACTCATTGATATCACTTATCAATCCCGAAGTATTTAATTTTCTTATGGACTTAAGGTTTGGCAGTTTTTGCCGATCTTCTCAAAATGAGACACTATTTTGAGACACTCACTCTTCTCTTTGACTCAATCCGAATCGAGACATAAAACATCACATATGAGACAAAACTCTTCCTCTCTTATTATCGCTGGTGGCTGCTTTTGGGGCGTTGAAGAACTTTTTCGCGCTGAAAAGGGTGTTCTCAGCACAGAGGTTGGCTACTCCGGTGGGAACACTGAAAATCCTGTGTATCAAACGGTAAAAACTGGAAAAACGGGACATGCCGAAGCTTTAAAAATAGAATTTGATCCCACTCTCACTGATTATGAAAAGCTTTTTAATTTTTTCTTTAGTATTCATGATCCCACCACCCTCAATCAACAGGGCAATGACAAAGGTTCACAATACCGTTCGGCGATTTTCTTTCAAACCGAGGAAGAAAAAAGGGCTGCACTTAAAGTGATTGAAGACGTGGCTGCAAAAAATTATTGGAAAAAGCCTATTGTCACAGAAGTTGTTCCTTACAAAAATTTTTACTCGGCCGAAAAAGAACACCAAGATTATTTGCAAAAAAATCCTGGTGGTTACACCTGTCATTTTAAAAGGTATTAATGATTGGTGGCTACACTTGTCTTTTTTTTAAAAACTTTAACTACAGGTCCAAAGAATTTTAGTTTTTGACCGGCTTCAGTTGCCCCTCAGAAGAGGCAACTATAACAGCAACAACAGCATCGCCTGTGACATTGGCCGCCGTTCGAATCATGTCAAGAATTCGATCCACACCCAATATAAGGGCAATTCCCGAACTGGGCACATTAACCGACTCAAGAATGACCACCAACATAATGATTCCAGCACCGGGAACAGAAGCGGTCCCAATGGATGCCAGTACTGCCGTAATAATCAAAGTCACT
>JBGSSY010000266.1:0-5489 GCA_041736775.1 Bdellovibrionales bacterium
GATGCTCTTGAGGTCTTATTGGTTCAACCCGAGAATAAAGCAAAAATGTCAGCAGCTGATTTTGTCCGCGGTTATCGCTTACAAAAAGGAGATTTTTTTGAGTAACAGTTTTATTCCAGCACCGAGCCTTTTATCAGCTGATTTTGCGAATCTCGAAAAAGAGATTGAAAATATGATCGCCCTAGGTGCACCGTGGATTCATGTTGATGTAATGGATGGACATTTTGTGCCCAATCTGACTATTGGTGCTCCGGTCGTTAAATCATTGCGAAAAATTAAGGGAGCCTATCTCGATTGTCATTTGATGATCGAAGAGCCTGAACGTTATGTCGATGATTTTATTAAAGCCGGTGCGGACAACATTACTCTCCACATAGAATCAAAGGGTGATATTCAGGCTCTGATTCAAAGAATTAAAAGAGCCAAGGTCAAAGTGGGGTTAACACTCAGACCTGCGACACCCCTTTCAGCCATCGAAACATTTTTACCCGATTTGGATCTTGTCCTAGTGATGACTGTCAATCCTGGTTTTGGTGGACAATCTTTTATGACCGATCAAGTAACCAAAGTGGATGAACTGGCTCGATTGCGAGATAAAAACAACTACAACTACCTGATCCAAGTGGATGGTGGTGTTAATGAGAAGACCAAAACTTTTGTTAAAAAAGCCGATGTCCTTGTGGCTGGAAATTTTATTTTTAATCATCCTCAAGGAGCAAAAAAAGCCATTGAAATTTTAAAGGAAAAATCATGATTACTCTCACGGGCGAAAACGTCACAATCGATCAAGTCTTTGCAGTGGCCTATAAAAATCAAAAAGTTTCTCTTTCTCCTCAAGCTCGAGAAAAAATGATTCATTCTCGAAATTACATCGAAAAACGTCTGGAATCCAATGAGGCTATCTATGGCGTAAATACCGGTTTTGGACACTTCAGCGATGTTAAAATCTCACAGCCCCAAATCATTGAGCTGCAAAAAAATTTAATTCGCTCTCATTGTATGGGAGTTGGGGATCCGTTCACAAAAGAAGAGAGTCGAGCTATTCTCTTCTTACGAGCCAATGCCCTAGCCCGTGGACATAGCGGTATCCGTCCTCTCGTGGTAGAAACTCTACTCAATTATCTGAACAACGATGTTATACCCGTCATTCCACAAAAGGGGAGTGTGGGGGCCAGTGGCGATTTAGCTCCTCTCTCTCACCTCGCATTGGCTATCATCGGTGAAGGAACTGTATGGGGAGATGATAACAAACCCGTTCCCGTCTCTCTAAAACTGAAAGAAAAATCAGTTCAGCCTTTAGAACTTCAAGCCAAAGAAGGACTTTCAATGATCAATGGTTGTCAGGTGATGACGGCCATTGGACTCCTCAATTTGTACAAAGCCCGTCGCTTGATGTGGCTGGCCGATTTATCAGGGGCAATGACCTTAGAGGCGCTTAAAGGAAGTCGTTCCGCTTTTGATCCCTTGATCTCTGCCACTCGCCCCCATCCCGGCGAGGCAAAAACCGCTAGAAATATTTTAAAGCTCATGGGTAAAACATCAACCATCGCCGAAAGTCATTTGCACTGCGGTCGGGTTCAAGACGCATACAGCTTACGTTGCATGCCAGCGGTTCACGGTGCGGCTAAAGATTCATTTCGCCATGTTCTTCAAGTTCTTGAAACTGAAGCCAACTCAAGTACAGATAATCCCCTGGTTTTTGCCGACGACGAAAAAATTCTCAGTTGCGGAAATTTTCACGGTGAACCGGTCGCTTACGTTCTTGATTTTGCAGCTATTGCCATGAGTGGAATCGGAAGTATTTCTGAATGCAGAATTGAAAAAATGATTAATCCAGCGATGAGTGGGCTCCCTGCTTTTCTAGCCCCTGATGGTGGACTCAATTCGGGTCATATGATTGTACAGGTTTCTGCGGCCTCTCTTGTGAGCGAAAATAAAATTCTTTCTCATCCGGCCAGTGTCGATAGCATCCCCACTTCTGCGGATAAAGAAGATCATGTCAGTATGGGCACAATCGCAGCCCGTAAATTTGGAATGATTGTCAATAACGTTGAAAATATTGTCGCCATGGAAATGCTCTCTTCAACTCAAGCTCTTGACATGGTTAAGCCACTCGAGCCTGCAGCGGCCGTGATGGCGGTTTATAAAAAAATTAGGGAGTTTGTTCCCTTTGCTGAAAAAGACCGAGTATTTTCGGATGATGTTATTCAAATCCAAAAAATGATAAACGATGATTCCATTTATCAAGTGGTAGTTAAAACGGTCGGGGAGTTGGAATGGTAAGAACAGTCAAGTCACCCACAGGGAATAAACTCAATTGTAAAGGTTGGTTGCAAGAGGCCGCCTATCGAATGATCCAAAATAACCTCGATCCTGATGTGGCCGAGCATCCTGAAGATCTCATTGTTTATGGGGGGATTGGTAAAGCCGCTAGAAACTGGGAGTGTTTTGATAAAATTCTTTTGGCCCTCAAAAATTTAGAAAATGACGAAACCCTTTTGGTTCAATCAGGAAAGCCTATTGGGATTTTAAAAACCCATGCTGATGCACCAAGAGTATTGATTGCAAATTCCAATTTGGTACCCAAGTGGGCCACATGGGATCACTTTCATGAGTTGGATAAAAAAGGTTTAATGATGTACGGGCAAATGACTGCCGGTTCTTGGATTTATATTGGCAGTCAGGGTATTGTACAAGGAACCTACGAAACCTTTGTTGAAGCCGGTCGGCAACATTTTAACGGAACCCTCAAAGGGCGATTGATCGTCACTGCCGGCCTTGGCGGAATGGGTGGAGCCCAACCTCTCGCTGGTGTTTTTGCAGGAGCCTGCGTATTAGCAATTGAAGTGGATGAAACTCGTATTCAAAAAAGAATTGAAACAGGATACGTCGACGAGATTTCATACAACCTCGATGAAGCATGGAAGAAAATTAAAGACTACGCCTCTCGCGGTGAAGCTAAGTCTATTGGTCTTTTAGGCAATATGGCTGAAGTCATTCAAGAGATGGTGAAGAAAAACTATGTCCCCGATATTTTAACCGACCAAACTTCAGCACATGATCCTCTTGTTGGGTATATTCCTCAAGGTTATAGCCTTGATAAAGCCGAAGTCTTGCGCAAAGAAGATCCCAAAAAATATGTGACACTTTCAAAAAAATCCATGGGAGTCCATGTGCAGGGGATGCTCGATCTGCAAAAAAAGGGAGCAATCACTTTTGATTACGGAAATAATATTCGAGCCATGGCACAAGATGTGGGCATTGAACATGCCTTTGATTTTGTTGGTTTTGTTCCCGCTTACATTCGTCCACTTTTTTGTAAGGGTTCAGGTCCTTTCCGTTTTGTGGCCCTCAGTGGAGACCCCAGTGATATTTATCATTTGGATGAAGCGTTGAAAGAACTTTTTCCCCACAAAACTCACTTGCTGCGATGGCTTGAAATGGCTCGAGAAAGAATTGCATTTCAAGGTCTGCCCGCCCGAATCTGTTGGCTTGAGTACGGAGAAAGGGTTCGCGCTGGAATAAAATTTAATCAAATGGTGCGCGATGGAATAGTTAAAGCACCGATTGTCATTGGTCGAGATCACTTAGACTGTGGTTCTGTTGCCTCTCCGAATCGAGAAACTGAAAGCATGCTCGATGGATCCGATGCGGTTGCCGATTGGCCACTCCTGAATGCCCTGACCAATACCGCCTGTGGTGCGACTTGGGTCAGCCTTCACCATGGTGGTGGAGTGGGAATGGGCTATTCAATCCATGCCGGTCAAGTGATTGTTGCTGACGGAACCCCCGAAGCGGAGAGAAGATTAGAAAGAGTTTTGACCGCAGATCCTGCAATGGGTGTTTTTCGTCATGTCGATGCGGGTTATAGTGATGCAAAAGAAACAGCCAAAGAAAGAAACGTAAAAAGCCTCTGGCTTTAACATCAAGGAGTAGATTATGAAGACGCTTTTTATTTTTACAACAACTCTCTTATTATTCAGTTCAAGTTTTGCCCAAGAAAAGCTTGTGGCCACTGGAGAAATTTTTGATCTCTCAGGTAAAGAAAAAAAATTCACTTCCGAAAAATTCAACGAAATTCAAGGTGATAAAATTATTGACCGCACCGTCTATAAGGATCTCTCGGGTGAGGTGCTTGTTGAAGAGAAGTTAGAATTGTTAAAGGATGATTTTGTTCGTTACGACCTTAACCAAAAACAACTGAAGTACACAGCATGGATTGAAGCTAAAGATAACAAAGTCACCTTCAACCTTAAAAAACCCAGAAAAAATAACTACCCACAGACTTATGATAAGCCTGAAAACTTTGTTGTTGGTCCCCTTATCGTTCCCTTTATTAAAAAGAATTGGGCTGATCTTGCAGCCAACAAAGAAATACTGGTTAACCTTGGAGTTTGGGATCGCCAAGAGTTGATTCGTTTTTCACTAAAAAAAGAAGAAGGGCCTGGTCCCAACTTGGTCATAAAAATGAACCCGACCAGCTTTATTATTCGAGCAGCGGTGAGCCCAATCTATTTCAACTTTGATCCTACGACAAAAAATCTTCTGACCTATAAGGGGCGGACGGCACCCAAAGAAAAAAGAGGTCGTAGTTTTAATGATGTCGACGGCATTTCAAATTATAAACACTTTAACTATGGGGGATTATAAAATGAAAAATTTTATACTTATCTTTTTACTGAGCTTTTCGAGTGCGGCTTTAGGTGGGTTCTCTGAAATTGACTTAGTTGTTCGTGAAGCCTTGGACAAAGAATATCTTGATGGAGAAACTTGTCCTGATTTTAACTTGGATTATTTTGACTTCCATATTTTAAAAACTGAGACCGAAGAGTGTTTTATGGAGATCGTAGCTCAAGTTCGGTTAAGTTCTTGTTCAGACTCTTCAAATGATGCACCTGTGGTTGAAGCCCTGGTGTGCGTTCATAAAGAGGGTTCAGGTTACACCGCCGAATTTCTCTACGACTGGAGACCTGAATAGTCAGTGATTTACAATTTGAATAGCTCAATTAAAATCTCTTGTACCAGCGATTTCTTCTAGAGATCCTTTTTTCCATCTTTTGTCTCATTTTGAGATAAAAAGTCTTTTATTCTCACATTCCTTGTCATCTCAATGTTAGACTAGGGAAGTCGGGGGACATATGAAAATTGCGTTGCTTTCTTTGATTACAATCTCGTTAGCCTTTGTTTTTCAAAACTGTGGTGGAGACAAAAATTTCTCAACCAATGAGAAGGGTTCTGTTTCCTCGGTCGGTTTTGGTTCTGATGATGATATGGGTGAAGAGATTGATTTTGGTTTGGTAGAAAAACTTTGTAACTCAAGTTCTATGGACACAAAAGTCATTGAAGTCGACTTTCAAAAACCACAAACAACTTGTGATTGGGAGCAAGGTGGAAATCTCGAGCGTCGTAATGAATACTTCCAGGCTCGCATAGAAAAAAAGAAGAATCTTGATTTACCGCCCGGTGCAATTATCTGTGATGCTGAATTC
>JBGSSY010000272.1:0-11000 GCA_041736775.1 Bdellovibrionales bacterium
ACAAGGGGCTAAAGATGTAACTCCGAATGCTTATGACGAGGCGCTGAGACAGTATAATATTGCTGAAAAGTTAATAGAGACTGAACGTCATAATGAAGAAGCCATTCAAAATGCTTCTCAAGAAGCGACCAGGGGTGCACGTCGCGTTCTTGTTTTGCTGGATACTGCTCGAAGTTCAAAAAATCAGTCACCCGAACAAATTGCTCTTCTTATGGAACAAAGAGACCTTGAATTAAAAAAAGCAAACCAAGAAGCCAATTTAAGTCAATTTGAAAAAGCAGAACAACAAAGAATGATTGAAAACCAAAGACGAGCCCTCTCGAACACGCAGCGTGAGAACCAAGGTATGAAAAGTCTCTTAATCAGTGAGCAAGTCGTTCGTGATGCGGCTTCGCAATTTTCAGAAGAAGAAGCTGAAGTTTATCAGCAAGGCGACAAGCTGGTTATTAGACTCAAAGACATGAAGTTTCCATCAGGGGACGCTTCTTTACCCACAGACTCTCTCAAGCTTTTGGCTAAGGTAAAGTTGGTGATTAAAGATTTAAACGCTGCCGAAGTGGTTGTAGAAGGTCATACGGATGCTGTGGGTTCAATGTCTCTCAACCAAGAGTTGTCTGAAAAGCGAGCCGAATCAGTGGCTGAATACTTTAAAACAGATAAAGATCTATCGGCATCGGTTGAATCAGTGGGCTATAGCTTTAAGAAACCTCTTTCAAGCAATAAAACCAAAGAAGGACGAGCCGAAAATCGACGGGTCGACATTGCCATTAAACCTAATAATACGACTGCAGTGAACTAACCAGAACTAAGTAAGACTTGCAAAATAAATTTTCAAATCTGCAAACCACCAACAGCAACTGTTGGTGGTTTTTTAAATCTTAACGAATCTTTGAATGATGATTTAATATTATTTAAAGATTCGTTAAGATATAAATTATAATTTATTATTATTTATTTTAACTTAAGCCTCATGACATAATTGGTGCTTTATAGTCCATTGATTAATGATCTAAGTGGCTCAGGGGGCTTGGTTTTTGGGGATTGCTCATGTTGTTCTGTTTAAAAAAACCAACAATGATCCCTTGGGTGACATTAAGAGCTAAATTTTGGAGTGTGGTGCTGAGTACAGATTCGATCTCCACAGTTTCACTTTCAACTTCATCAGCACCAAAAGTCGAATACAAGCTATAGACGCCAACAAAAAGAAGAGCTGTATAAAAAGCAAATTCAATCTGAGGACCATAGATTATTGTTTGTAGATAGAAGTGAAGTTGTCTGAGGAAATAGGCCGTAGAAAGAAGAACAAGGCCAAGAGAAATTGTGCCACTGATAATTTTGCGGGTAATAGGTTGGGTTAGGTTTTTAAGACTCATTGAAACATCCAATAAAAAAAGTGAGCCTTTCAATTAAGGCTCACATGTGAAAAAAATTATCTTTTAGATCGTAAGGCCATTGTTAAAAGACTCCCGAGCACAACTCCTGCGCCCATAGCCATCGCAATCCCTTTAGCCGGGTTGTGCTCAACATAATCACGCCCTTCTTTCAGTTTTTCAGAAGCCGTTGAGGCAAAGTCTGAAGCTGCAGAGCCAATTTTTTCTCCTGCATCTTTTGCCATTTTACTCAATTGGTCGGCACTTTGATAAGATTTTTTTTCAAATTCACTGACGGCGCCGTTGGCCCCTTTTTTTGTACTATCAGTCGTTAGATTTGCCATAGTTTTTCCTTTGGTTGGTGGTGATGGTCATTCATTCGTTTATTCAAATTAGACAAATAATTCCTTTATTCATTAATATTATTTAAACAGTTCTCAAGAGAACCTTACGAAACGAAAGTTCTCCTTATAATAAATAACAAAGTTCTTCTTATATTATTGTACAAATTACTAAAGCGTATTTGGTGGTTTTCTTCCGGTCATTAAGCTTGCAACAAATGAAAGAGCAGCAATGATTAGAAAAATAATCAGTAAAAGTTGTCCTATCTCCATTGAGAGGCCAGCAACGCCATTGGCTCCTAAGACATAGGCCACTAAAGCAAGTATGAAAAATGCAATTGATGCTCGAACCATTTTTTATCTCCTCGATAAGGTTAATTGAAATCCTTAATAATTAGTTTTTTGCAATATAAGGACCAAAATAAGAAGCCAATTAAGACACTTAAATGACATTTTTTTCTACGAAGTCCTTTTGTGGGACATAGAAATGGGTCATTTTGAACTTAAATCTTTGATAAAAAAAGTATTTTGAATTCTACAATCGTACAAATCCTCTAAAAAATATAACCTTAAATTTTAATTCCTTTGAGGAGAGGTCATAAATGGATGAATGGGTCATTTGTGCTCTGAAATTTAATCTCTAAGTCAATCCATTGCATTTCATCTCATTTATCGTTGGTTACTCTTTTGCATAGATAGTCACTAAACAACTTTAAAGGAGAATGACGTGAGAATTATAAATATTACGCAAAATTTTGTTTCCGCCCTGTTGGTTCTATCTCTTCCAATGATCACCTGTGCTAACGAAACGACGGCAGAAAAAGCTGAGACAATGAAAAATAAAGCCGTTGATAAAGTCAAGGAGACATATCGAGATGCAGAGGATAGGATCTGCGAAATGGTCAATGGTAAAGTGGAATGTCTTCCTCAGACTGCAGAGAACAAAGGGAAAACTGTTACAGAAAAAGTAATAACAAAAGCTAAAGATGAAAAAAATAAAATTGATTAATTTCCCACAAAGGAGATTTTGTGAACTTTTTTAAATTCATCCCCATCCTATTTTTAATGATCCTATGGCCTAATGAGAGTTTTGCCCGTGATATTTTTGGTGGTTTCTTTCTAGAGCCGGCAATCACCTATGAACTGGGAGACTCCAAAATAAGTTATCCTTCACCTTTATCAAATTCGACCGGTGATATTCAAGGCTTTGGAGTTGGTGGCCGTGTAGGACTTCATTTGGCCGATATACTTTTTTTTGGTCTAGATGGACGTTACTCGATGCCGCGATTTAAAGACTCATCGGTCAACTATGAGTCGTCTTCAACCGCTTGGAATTGGGGACCTGTTATTGGAGTCCAAATGCCCGACTTGGGATTAAGAGGCTGGGGAACGGCCGTCGTTGGTGGAGAAATTGATCCAGAGGCCAGTGGTAGTTTTGATGCTCGCTTTGCAGATGCAACTGGTTTTAGATTGGGTGTCGGTTTTAGAGTCATGTCTTTTAGTTTGAATCTTGAGTATCAACAACTTGATTACGGAGATGCCATTCTTGAGCAGGCCGGACCTTTTACTCCGGGTACAAATTTCGATAGTGTTGATCTCGAAAACCGATCATGGATAGCTAGCGTTTCTTTCCCCCTTGAGTTTTAGGGAATAATTGATCTTAATTTTTCGAGACAGCCCCCCAGGTTCCAGAGATAGAGAAAAGTTTCTGGGACCTTTTTTTAAAATAAAATGGTCGTTTTTTTTGAGAGTTTTTTAATTATTTATACCAAAGTGAGTAAGTTCAGTTCTTTCTAATAGCTGTATAGACAGTGCCGTAAGATGTGCCCCCGGTGATGGGGTTAAAAAAATCAATACAATGAGCTTTAGGTAGACTAAAAACTTGGGCCAATCTCTGAGTAAAGAGAGGATCTGGCTGCCCATCGGCCCATAAACCAAAAACACCATTTTCATGAAGCTGGGAAGAAAGGCCTTGTAGACCACTTTCTGTATAGAGCTGAGAGTTGGTCGAGTGAAGCCAATGGTTTGGCTTGTGATCAATATCAAGTAAAATCACATCGTGTTTTTGTGGGTTCCCGTCAGTTTGAAAACCTTCCTGTGCTCTTGCCAGTTTAAAAAAGTCAGCTTGCAGAATAGAGCAACGGGGATCTTGTTTTAAAGTTTTACCCAGAGGAAGAATTTCGTTGAGATGCCAATCGATCACGGGCTGAAGATACTCTATAAGAGTTAGTTTTTGGATCCGAGGATCTTCTAAAGCGGATACGGCCGTGTAGCCCAAACCCAAACCACCAACGACCACATTCAAGTTTTCTTTCTGTATTTGTGACAAACTGATTTTTGCCAACTGCTGTTCGGCCTGATGAAAAAGGCTGGACATTAAAAAGCTCTCGGCCAGTTTAATCTCGTAAATATCAAGATCAGGAAACTGGGGTATACGCCTTCGCCGAAGCATCAGCTCTCCGATGTCAGTGATTTGAAAATCCAACTCTTCATAACTGAGGCTCATAGGCTCCCTTATTAATAAAAAATATTTTACCAAGCCCTTATCAAAACGACACAACTCAACCGGCAATTGTCTGAGATTGAGACAATAAAGCGCTCAACTCAAGCGTGGAAGGGCATTTAGAATTATTTACATTCTGAAACAATCGTTTATAATAGAAGTTGAACGTTTTTTGGGGGAATTATGAAACGTATTTGGTTATTTTCTTTATTATCGGTATTACTGACCATCCCACTTGTATTTCAAAACTGCGGCAGTCCCGAAGTGGCTTTTACCCAATCGAAAACTTCAGAGAATCCTTTTGGCTCCGGCATAACCCGAGTGGTGAGTGTGGATCCGAATCAACCTGAAAATCGCCCGCCGATCCACCTGACCACCATCGTTGATAATTCATTTAGTACTTCTGAAATTCATGAGGATCTCATCAACGGCTTTTCAAAAGCGATAGACCAAGTAAAAGGTTTTAACGTTGTTTCAAGTCTTTATACCACTTCAAATAGCGAGGGCAGTGATAAGTCTTCTACCGAAATCAAAGAAGTGATCACTTACACCGATGAAAACGGTAACGAAGTTGTCCTGGACCCCAGTGAAAAGGGACTTCTTCCACCCAATGTCAATTATGTCGAGAAAAAGTCTTATGACTTAGCGGACTCTTACTTTCCTGATCGAAAATCTTTGAAGTACTCTTTCAATAAGGATAATTTTGAACTTTTTAAAAGTATTTATTCAGATTCTGTTGCCCAATTGGGTGTAGATGGTGCTGACCAAGAAACAGGTCTTTGCACGTTGATTAAAAAAGTTGAAGAGAATAATAAAATCTCTGACCCACAAAACAAAGCTTATCATATCTATGTCTTGGCTTCGAACGAAGATGATTTTACCACTCTAGAAAACTGCCCTTTGGAGTCAAGCCAAGAAACAAAGTATATTGAAAGCACACAAACCTCAAATTGTTCACCGGGTGATGCGAATTGCAGCTTCAACTTTCAAGTTCAACAAAATGCAACCCAAAACCAATTGGTCAGATTGCAATACGCAAAACCTGTTGCCACAGTCAAGGTCAACTACACCGGTCAACGAATTATAGAAAAATACCAGCACACCAAAGAAACAGCAGCTCATTCGATCAGCTTTGAAAAACAACAATCCACCTATAAATATTCTGTGGTGAAATTCTGCCCTAAAGATAATATCCCTGTACCTTGTGCAACGGCGATTGAGCGCACCCAAGTTTTAAATGGATCTTGTAACTTTTCTGGAACCCGTTCCTGTAATTCCACTGACTTATCCACAGCGATGGGTTTGATTAGTGGAACTCTGGCTTCTGATGTTCATTCATGCAGTGTAAGCTGTAACGAAAGTTGGGTCGCACAAAGTCTTCCTAATAATCAAATTGCCGATCGCAACGCACTTTGTACGGCTGCTAGCAAATCTTGTAGTGGCGCTGAACTTTCGGTCGTGAGTTCTTTTGCCGGGACTTCGCTTTCTTCTATAAGAGCCTGTGATCATAAATGTGTGACTGGTAGTCAGACACTGACAAAAACAAATACCAATCTAGCCAGCTCTTGTTCGCAGGCTTCTAGAACTTGTACCTCTCAAGAAATCAGTACAATTTCCGCACCACACCTTGGTGTGAGTTCAAATTTAGTCACTTCTTGCAACTACACTTGCTCAAGTACTAATCAAAACGGTTCGCCGATTTTATCCAGCAATAAGATGTCTTGTGAAGCAGGGGATACCCGCAGTTGTACTTCGGCCGATCGTAATTGGTTGATTAACAATGTCAAAATCGGAGTTCTTGATTCAAACATCAACTCTTGCTCTGTCAGCTGTTCTGTTTCAAATTCTAATCAGACGCTGACTTTAACCAACGAAAGTGTTCCGCAATGCTCATCGAATCTACCTTGTAGCAACAACCATCTTCAGTTAGCAGCCAATCACTTTGGTGGTACGATAAACGATGTGAAATCTTGTCAATTAAATTGCTCGTTCACTTCAACACCAAAACCGGCTTGTTCATTAACAAATATTACTAATGCTAATCTTTGCAGTGATACTGCACAATTGGCGTCTCTTTGTACTCAAGCAGGGGCTTCAGACCTTAATGTTTCGACCTGTTCGAGAAGTGGGGGAACCAATACCATTCGTTCTTACACTAAACAAGTTCAACCCGTGGTAGAGAAAAAGATCTCAGACCTCAAGGGTGTTAACAAAAATAAATCCCTTCCAGGGATGATTGCCGACCGTTTGAAAGCCGTTCATGGTCTTAAAGGATTTTCAGCCAATGCCTTTATTTATCCTTCCAATGATTTAACTTGTACACCACCCTCCTATCTTTCAACCGGTACAAAATATGAGGAACTTTCTCGTGAGCTTGGAGCCAATCTTTCACGGACCTTTCCCGTTTGTGTGAGTGATTACTCTCCCGCACTGGATAGTCTGATTAAAGTGGCGATTGAAAGTGTACTGACCACCTTTAATCTTGAGCTCGAAGAGACTGAGCAAGTCTTTAAAATTACGGCCGTCTTTAAAGATGGCTCAAAAGAAGTGATTCCAGAGTCTCAGTACCAAGTCTTTAAGCAGACGGTCTCTTTTAATAATCGCGATTTACTTAAGGATGTAGAGTCCCTCGAATTTTCTGTCTGGCTTCCTTAAAACCAAGCCTCATAGCCCCTTTTGGGGCTATGAGATCTCATCTCACAATCAATACAGCCTCTTAATTGACGAACATTGGACTCATTTTTAAAAATTGAATTGCTCTTTTTAATTTCCGTAGTAATAAACTGGCATGAGTTCAGATCAGCCTATACCCCTTGATTCGGTCACAATCGAAGAAAAGATCTCTTTTCTTCAGCAATTGGTGGCAGACCCCACTTTGCTGGGTGAACTCTCTCAAGAACAGAGAAAAGCCTTGTTGATTGCAGCGGGGCAATTGTCTCGACCTGATAAATTTGAAATTCAAAAGCGCTCTAAGGCGATCAAAAAAAAGAAACAGCGTTTGATTTCACAGAATGATCGCCGAGTACGAGCAGCAACAGGTATTCGTTCGGCAAGAACCTTAGAGGTCTTTACCGCTCCTTTGCAACTTCCGACCAATCGTTGTGATCTTGATGAAGAGGCGTTAAAACTTCAGTCAGCTCGACGTTGTTATGTTTGTCGCGCCAGTTTTGATCAACTCCATCATTTTTACGATGCCATGTGTATGGAGTGTGCCGAGTTTAATTATCAAAAACGATTTCAAACGGCCGATTTAACCGGTCAAGTTGCTTTAATCACCGGTTCTCGTTTAAAAATTGGTTACCAAGCGACCGTGATGATGTTGCGAGCAGGTGCTAAAGTCATAGCCACCACTCGCTTTCCTAATGATTCGGCGGTTCGTTTTGCCAAAGAAACTGATTTTGAGAATTGGAAACACAACCTTGATATTTATGGGCTAGATTTAAGACACACACCCAGTGTTGAAATATTCGCTCGCTACATTGAGCAAAAATACGATCGTTTGGACATTTTAATTAACAATGCGGCTCAAACTGTCAGGCGGCCACCGGGTTTTTATGCTCATATGATGGAAGTTGAAAGCAAAAGCTTTGCAGACTTCGAGCCCGATGTTCAGCTTTTGCTCAAAAACCATAATCAATTTGTTGGTCAGCTCAATGGTCTATTCGAAAATAATTTAGCAAACGAGAAGGCCCTTCCTGTCACCTGGCATGGCCCTTCTGCCGGCATTGGGATTCGAGCTTCAGCGCAACTTTCTCAGATTCCTTATTCGTTTGATAATTCAATCACTGCCTCTGAAGTCTTCCCCGAAGGAA
The DNA here is from genome assembly GCA_041736775.1 of Bdellovibrionales bacterium. GTDB lineage: Bacteria > Bdellovibrionota > Bdellovibrionia > Bdellovibrionales > JAGQZY01 > JAGQZY01. The sequence goes on from JBGSSY010000272.1 coordinate 8,027, forward strand.
AGCTTGATGCTGATCTTCAACAAGTTGACCTCAGACGAACTAATAGTTGGCGGCTCAGAATTGGTGAAATTGAAACTCCCGAAATGCTTGAGGTGCAGCTCGTGAACGCGGTGGCACCCTTTGTCCTTTGTAATCGTTTAGCGCCCATGATGAGACGGGATTACACCGGAAAAAAACATATTGTTAACGTCACCGCCATGGAGGGTAAATTCAAACGATTTAAAAAAGAAGATCGCCACCCCCATACCAATATGGCCAAGGCGGCTTTAAATATGCTCACTCACACTTCAGCCAGTGACCTTGCTCTCGACGGAATTTATATGAACGCCGTTGATACTGGCTGGGTGACTGATGAGGACCCCGCACACCTTGCTGAATTAAAACAAGACATCCATGATTTTCAGCCCCCCCTGGATATCGTAGACGGCGCGGCCCGGGTTTGCGATCCGTTCTTTGATGGGATTTTAACCGGCAAACACTGGTGCGGAAAATTTCTTAAAGATTACCGACCGATTGATTGGTAAATATTTTATTTAATCTCGCTCAACTCAATACTCAATTTAAGACTCACTGGATTTAGTCTTACCATACACAATATATTTTAAAAACCAGAGTGTCTTAAATTGAGATTCGACTTTAGTTTAGTCCTTTGCCTCCGATAAGAGAGAAACAAATCTTATTGGGGAGCAACTCGTGTTTCAGTCAAAAAATATTTCCCTCGCTCTTTTTGTCCTCTTTACCGGGTTTTCGACTCTGGCCTTTAACAACTGCAGTGATGCCCAATTCTCTCCCGATCAAAAATCTGAGATGTTTCTTCTTGGCGAGAGGCCATTCCCAACAAATAGTGATATTTCTATTGAGGACTCAACCGATCCAAGCCTGACTGATGAAGAAGTGATTTATGATCCCACGGAAGAGGATATCGATCTTGTCATGTATCAAATTCCTCAAGACGAATTAGAGATCCCCAAATCTGTGGGTGACCTAGAGCACGAACCCGAACTTTTTGAGGTTTATAGTTGTAATGATGGACGTTCTGTTTTGATCTGCCACTTTCCAGAAAATGTCGAATCCCAAAGCAGTAAGTGCATTGGTCGAAATGCCGCTCGCTCTCATTATAATCATAAGAGAGACTATGATTTAGGCAATGGTGCTAAATCCATTTCTGATTATTTAGGTCCCTGCCGGCTTCCGCTTTAATCTTCATCTTTCTATTGTCCAATAATAAGTAGCTCTTTTTACTGCACTTTTCTATGACTTCAGAAGGTTTTGAGTGATGGTTGAGTAAAATTGAGGATTTAGAATCGGTTTGATTAAGTCCGTTCTATGCGAAACAATACGAAACATTTTTTAAGAGGTGGTGTTGGTGTTTTTTGTTCCTGATCTCGGTTAGTTTCTTTTTTGTCGCAAAGACAAACTCACAAAGGGGAATACAATGAAGATTCAAACCATTTTAATCACACTTTCTATTTTAATCAGCTCTCATCTTTTGGCCGCAGGAAATAGTTTTGATCAAAGCACCGATTGCGATGGCGGTTATCAAGCGATCAATGGTGGCCAGTTTATGGCATTGACTGAAGCCCTTGAACCTCATCCTAATAATTATGTACTCGATAAGGCTTTTGCAGTGATTTCACCCAAAATCAACCACTGTCGTTTGTTTAACTTTGGCTTTCAAGTTTTCAATGAAAATGGCGTTGCCTTCAATACTTTAAACAGTTCGCAAAAAAACATCTTCATTGGCACATACAGAGTCGTGACTCTAAAAGTTGAAATGCATATGTACGACGAGCAAGGTCACGAACTTGAAACATACGCAACGGGCTTAAAAACTTCTGTAATGAATTTAGGTAACACATTTTTGCCAGAAGAAGCCCGAGTGATCACTTTGAAAGTTGAAGGCTTTAAAGAGATCGAGCTGGTTCTTTAAATATAATATTGTTAAAAAAATAAAATCATTAATCATTAATCATTAATCATTAATCATTAATCATTAATCAAAATTAAAAACCGTGGTGTCTAAAGTGCCACGGTTTTTTTTGTGATTAAGAAAGAAATGGCTACAAAATCGAGACACAGATTATTAAGTTTCAATTATTTGTCTTGAATATACCGAAAACGGGGTTGGCCGTTATCGAGCAAACCTAAAAAAAGTTCAATGGGGCGAACCCAAAAACGGGTCAGTTCATTATCATAAAGGGTTTCGTAGTACACCAACTCTTCTAACGTTTCACTGTGGCGAACAACATTCAGAACGCGGTAGTTTTTACCTTTGTAGTGCTGATAGGTGCCCCCGATCACAACTTTTTCTACTTGATCCATTTCGATCCTTTTTGAGTTATTTAAGTTTATGACCTTCACCTTAACTATCAGTTGAAGGTCATAAGCTCCTTAAAAAAACAATTTACACATAGTCGGTGTATCCAACCGGGCCTGGTGTGTAAAAGGTATTATGATCCGCCTCTTTCAACAGAGATTTATTTTTTAGTTTTTCAACCAAATCTGGGTTGGCCAGAAAGGGGCGACCGAAAGCCACCAGCTCTCCTTTATTTTCAAGGAGATCGACTTCAGCCCGTTCAGCATCATAACCGCCCGAAAGAATAAAAGGACCTTTAAAATTTTCTCGAATTTTCTTTTTAATTTCAGAACTAACGACTGGCGCTCCCATTGAGCTATGATCAACCAAATGCATGTAGGCTAAACCAAGTGCAGAAAGTTTTTGAGAGAGTTGACTATAAAATTCATCGATGCCCTCAAAAGGACCCATGTCGTTAAAAACGCCATAAGGAGAAAGGCGAACACCGGTTTTTTCAGAACCGATTTTCTTTGTGATACCCTCAGCAATTTGTAAGAGAAAAGCCATTCGGCCTTGGGGAGTTTGACCATATTCATCGGTGCGATGATTCGAGGCGGGATTTAAAAATTGCTCAATCAGATAACCATTGGCCCCATGAATTTCGACCCCATCAAATCC
>JBGSSY010000288.1:0-4949 GCA_041736775.1 Bdellovibrionales bacterium
AAGCCGAACCCCCAAAAGATTAAGCTTTGGCTTAAGCTCCATCTTGTACAGGGATCAGTTGTGAGAATCCACAACTTCAGAGTGCGTCATAGGCTTAATTGGGGATTACATTTGGCGAGCGCGCTTGTGGACATTCAAGGCCGCTTCTCGCATAACCTCTGAGAGGGTGGGATGGGCATGAAAACTCAGAGCAATATCTTCAGAGCTCGCAGAAAATTCCATGGCAACCACAGCTTCAGCGATCATGTCAGAGGCTCTTGGACCGACGATATGAACTCCTAAAACCTTGTCTGTTGTTTTATCGGCAAGGATTTTGACCCGGCCATCAGTCGAATTTAAAGCTCGAGCTCGTCCGTTGGGTGAAAAAGGAAAGATCCCTGAATTGTAAGCGATCCCCTCTTTTTTAAGCTCCTCCTCAGTTTTGCCGACCCCAGCCACTTCGGGCCAAGTATAAATCACCCATGGAACCGTGCTGTAATTGACATGTCCGTAGTTGCCCGCAATGATTTCCATAACGGCAACACCTTCTTCTTCGGCTTTATGAGCCAACATAGCGCCACCGATTACGTCACCAACAGCATAAATCCCTGGCACAGAAGTTTGATAATGTTCATTGGTGATGATTTGATCGCGATCGTTAAATTCAACTCCGGCCTCTTTAAGACCCAAGCCAGAATTAAAAGCTTTTCTTCCCACGGCGACTAAAACTTTATCTCCCGAAATTTGACCTTTTTCCTTGGTTTTATTGTTTTCAAAATCAAGAGTGACCTGATCTTTTTTAACTGTGCCGCCCGTGACCTTGGTTGAAAGGATAAACTCCATACCTTGTTTTTTAAGGATACGAAGGAGGTCATTAGAAATTTGATTATCCATGGGTCCACAAATTTTATCGGCAAACTCCACAACGGTGACTTTTGCACCGAGCCTCATCCAAACTGAACCCATTTCAAGACCGATGGCTCCACCACCGACAACCACCAAATGTTCAGGAACCTTTTTGAGATTGAGAGCTTCGGTTGAAGAGATAATGTTTTCCCCATCAAATTTGAGGAACGGAAGTTCAACCGGCACACTGCCAGTGGCTAAGACTATATTTTTACAATCCAGCAATTGAGTTTTCTCACCGCTGACTTCCACTTTTCCGGGAGCAATCACTTTTCCGGTGCCACGAAAGGTAGTGATTTTATTTTTATCAAAAAGGTACTTGATACCGTCGGTGAGTCCACTGACCACTTTGTCTTTTCGTGACAGCATTTGGGTGAGATTGAGACGCACGTCTTTGACATCAACGCCATGGATAGCGAGTTCATGTTGAGCCGCATGAAAATGTTCACTGGAATCGAGGAGTGCTTTTGAAGGAATACAACCGATATTCAGACAGGTGCCGCCAAGAGTTGGGTCTTTTTCAACAACGGCCACTTTCAAACCTAGCTGAGCTCCACGAATGGCTCCGTTATAACCGCCAGGACCCGCACCAATCACAACCACATCATAAACTTCAGTCATTTTTATTTATTCCTTTTTATTGTCGATTAAACTTGTAAAAGTATTCTTGAAGGATCTTCAATGTTTTCTTTGATTTTCACCAAGAAACTCACAGACTCTTTTCCATCAATCATGCGATGATCATAAGAGAGAGCAAGATACATCATCGGGCGAATTTTAATTTCATCATCAATCACTACCGCTCGTTTTTCAACTTTATGCATTCCTAAAATTCCCTATTGAGGAGGGTTAAGTATGGGGGTTGACATCAAAGAACCAAAAACCCCACCGTTACTGATGGTGAATGTTCCATCACTCATGTCATCGATGCTGATTTTTCCGTCTTTGGCTTTAAGTGCATAGTCTCTGATCGCTATTTCAATTTGAGCCAGCGACATTTGATCCGCATTTTTGATGACCGGAACTACGAGTCCTTTTGGAGAACTGACTGCGACACCAATATTAATAAAGTTTTTATAAAGAATATCGGTTCCGTCAATTGAGGCATTGACCGCAGGAAAGGCTTTGAGAGCTTCAATCGTCGCTTTCACAAAAAATCCCATAAAGCCTAAGCGAACTCCATGGGCTTTTTCAAAGGGCTCACGGTACTGATCGCGGATTTTCATCAGAGCAGACATGTCCACTTCATTAAAAGTTGTCAGAATAGCGGCCGTTTGTTGGGCACTGACCAAACGCTCAGCAATTCTTTTGCGAATGGTGGTCATTGGCACTCGATCAATCGAACCCAAAGTTTTGGGAACGGCAGTGGGCTGAATCTGTGGCGTTTGTGTTTTTGCATTTTGAGAAGGGGTAAAATTCACAACATCTTCTTTAGTCAGTCTTCCGCCTTTTCCAGAACCAGTCACCTGTGAGGGATCGATCCCTTTTTCATTCACCACGCGGCGAACGGCGGGACTTAAGTTTTGGTCCATGGCCATGGGAGCTGGTTTTTCGGGGGCTGGTGCCGTTTGCGACTTTGATGATCCATTTGAATTTGATGTTCCGTTGGAAGGAGAAGGTGTCACCGCTTTGGGATTGTCTGTTTTTGTGGCGGCAGGAGCTTGTGCTTTGGTGTCGAGAGTTCCAACGACAGATCCGATAGCAACTACATCACCGGCTTGGGCTTGGGTTTTTAAAACTCCAGAGTCTTCAGCAACCACTTCTACACTGGCCTTGTCTGTTTCGAGGGTTAAAATCACTTCGTCGCGCTGAACGAAGTCACCAGACTTTTTAAGCCACTCACCGATTGTTGCTTCTGTAATTGACTCACCAACCGCAGGTACTTTGATATCCATTTTATCTCCTTAAACTTTTAAAATCAAAAAAACATATCTTACATTATTTTAACGAAAAAACTCTCTCTATAATTTGGTTTTGCTCTTTCGTATGGACCTTCATTGAACCCGTTGCCGGTGAAGCTCTTAAAGTTCTTCCGATATACTCAACATTTATTTTTTTAAGACCCGCTTGATTCAAACTTTCTGAGAGCGGGTGATAGATGTAATTCCAAGAACCCATATTCTGCGGCTCTTCTTGGGCCCAAATAACGGATTTAACCGATGTCGCTTGTTTCAGTACTTCTTGAATCAGATGAGCGGGATAAGGGTAAAGCTGCTCAATACGAATCAATGCCACTTTTGCTTTCTCTTTTTCGCTGAGAGTCTCGCGGTAAGCATCAAGGTCATAATAAAGTTTACCACTTAAAAACACCAAACGTTCTGCTTGGGCTAACTTCACCGAAGGATCCTTGATGATCTCTTGAAATGATCCGTTGGCTAAATCTGAGAGATCACAAACCACTTTGGGGTGACGGAGTAAAGATTTTGGCGACATCACGACCATGGGTATTCGAAATGGCCTTTTCATCTGACGACGAAGAGCATGGAAGAGTTGATCAGGAGTGGTAAAGTTGCAAACCTGCATATTTCTTTGGGCACAAAGTTGTAAGAATCGCTCTAGTCTTGCACTGGAATGCTCTGGCCCTTGACCCTCATATCCATGGGGAAGGAGAAGAACCAGTCCACTCATGCGCATCCACTTTTGTTCACCGCTCGCCAGAAACTGATCAATAATAATTTGAGCTCCATTAGCAAAGTCACCAAATTGGGCTTCCCAGATGGTCATGAAGCTTGGATCTGAACTTGAGTTTCCATATTCAAAACCGAGAACCGCCATTTCTGAGAGAGAACTGTTGTAGACACAAAACTCTTTATCGTCTCGCAATTGAGCCAGAGGATTATAAACTTCAGCCGTATTGACATCAAAGAAACAAGAATGACGATGGGAAAATGTTCCGCGCACACAATCTTGTCCAGAAAGTCGCACTGAAGTCCCTTCCATAATCAAGCTTCCATAGGCAAGAAGTTCAGCCATTCCCCAATCGAGAGGCATTTCACCCGTCGCCATTTTTTGTCGGCTTTCGATGAGTTTAGCCAGTTTGGGGTGAATATTAAAACCTTCGGGAATTGTGGTGAGCTGTTGACCCACTCTTTGTAAAGTGTCTTTACTCGATTTTGTTTCATAAACTTTTTCAAAATCTGCAGCTTCACTTCGTCGAAAGCCTTCCCAGGCACCCCCAAAAGCTTGCACTTGGGGAGCTGGTGGTTTTTTTCTGACCTTATCGAGGACCGCTTGCAGATTATCTATTTTTTCTTGGTAAAAAGAAGTTTTAAAAGTTTCGTCAATCACCTTTTCTTGCACCATTTTTTTGCCGTAAAGGTCTTTTGTGGTCGGATGATTTTTAATGGTTTTATACATCGCGGGCTGAGTGTAGGCCGGCTCATCCCCTTCGTTATGACCGTAACGACGATAACAAGTGAGATTGATCACGATGTCACTTCCAAATTCTTGACGAAAACGAATCGCCATATCCATCGCTTTCACACAAGCTTCTGGATCATCCCCATTGACGTGGATCACTGGAACTTGCTGAGATTTAGCAATGTCGGAAGAATAAGGTGAAGAGCGTGTGTTTTCAGGGTCAGTGGTAAAACCAACTTGGTTATCGATGATGATATGAATGCTACCACCAACGGTGTAACCCTTAAGACCAGCGAGTTGAAGAGTTTCAGAAACAACACCCTGACCGGCAAAAGCGGCGTCGCCATGAATTTGCACGGGGACAACTTTTTTTCTTTTTTCAGTGTCTTTACGGCGACGTTGTTTGGCGCGCACCATTCCGCACACGACGGGGTTAACGGCCTCAAGATGGCTCGGATTAAAAGCTAAAGAAACGTGACATTGACCGCTGGCGGTTTTTTTATCCGCACTGTGCCCTAAATGATATTTTACATCTCCATCAAAGTTATCATCCGCATGAACGTGACCATCAAAAGCTGAAAGAGTTTCTTCGATGGCTTTGTTCATGAAATTAACAAGAACGTTCAATCGACCTCGGTGAGCCATACCAATGACAATCTCTTCAACACCGAGCTCACTCCCCTTTTCAACCAAGTATTCCAGTT
>JBGSSY010000307.1:0-6640 GCA_041736775.1 Bdellovibrionales bacterium
AATAAAGAGAGGAGCCTTGAGTTGTTTTTTTGCCGAGATCAATGCGGGATTAAAACGTTCTACATGTCCGACCTGAAGGATTTTTTTATTTTCACGAGCCAAATCACAAAGTCTTTGAGCCTGCTCAACGGTTTCAGTCATGGGCTTTTCGATAAAGACATGCTTGTTATTTTTTAAAAAAAACTCGGCCACTTCAAAATGGGTTGGAGTGGGAGAGGCAATAAAAACCGCATCGATAAGATCTAAACCTTCTTGGTAAGTTTTAATGATCTTAACCGAATGTTTATCAGCAATTTTTTGTGCTTTTTCTCGGATTGGATCCTGTACAAAAACAAATTCACAGGACTGAATCTGAGCCAATTTATCGGCATGGTAAGTGCCTAAGTGACCAGCGCCAACGAGTCCCACTCGCACTGAGTTCATAGAGCTAAACCCCGTTCCGAGGTTTTCGCAAAATCAATCAAATGATTAAGAGCCTCACTCGGTTCACACTCTTTAGAAATTCGTTCAATGGCCCCATCCACCGTATGGCCACCTTTTGTTATGATTCTCAAAGCGCGACGAACATTTTCAATATCACTTTTTGAAAAACCACTTCGTTCCATTCCAATTTGGTTAGCGGCTCTCATCACAGCATATTTGCCTTGAGCAATGGCAAAAGGAAGAACATCTTTATTAACGGCGCTGTCGCCAGCAATATAACTGTATTTGCCAAGACGAACGAATTGATTAAAAGCACAAACTCCACCAACACGAACAAAGTCTTCCATATGAACATGTCCAGCTAACTGTGTTGAGTTCGCAATCACAACGTGATTTCCGAGCTGACAATCATGGGCAATATGCACATAGGCCATAAGAAGGCAGTTATTTCCAATTTGAGTCAAACCACCGCCATCAGGTGTTCCGGCGTGAATAGTCGCATATTCGCGAATCATGTTATTTTCGCCAATGATGACTTGAGTGGCTTCACCTCTATATTTTAAATCTTGTGGGGCTTCACCAACCACAGCTCCCGGATATATTCTTGAACCACGTCCAATTTTTACTTTTGTAAAGTCTGCACCCAAAGAGACAAACTGATCGATAATAACTTCGGCTTCAATTTCCACTTCACCACGAATGACCACATAAGGTCCAATTTGAGCGGAGGGATGAATTTTTGCTTTTTCAGAAATAAGGGCCGTTGGATGTATAGACATAATAACCTACTTTTTAAAGACCTTTGCCATGACCTGAACTTCAGACACCAAAACTCCATCAACAAACATTTTGCAAGCAACAGTCACGATAGAACTTTTTTCGGCCATAATTTCGGCGTGAATTTCAATCACGTCTCCTGGAGTGACCTGCCTTTTGAATTTTGCTTCGGTGATTTTTGCAATTAAAACTTCTATTTGATCATCGACATCGGGAGCACAGGCAATAGCCCCGGCTTGGGCCATGGCTTCAACTTGAAGAACACCAGGCATGACAGGGTTATTGGGGAAATGTCCGGTGAAATAGGGCTCATTGATAGTGACGTTTTTGCGAGCAATTACTTTGCGGCCCACAAACTTTTTAGGATCGGGTCCATGTTGAAAATGAAGGACCCGATCAATTAAGAGAAAAGGAAACCGGTGAGGTATCTTTTTTTGAATCTCAAGAATGTTGAGCGAATTTTCAGAGGAGCTCATTATTTTGTTTTTTCAAACTCTTTAACAACGTCATTGGTGATATCAAGTTCTGTTTTTGCCCACATCACACTTTGACTGGCTTTTTCAAAAACCATTGAATAACCTTTTTGGGCGGCAATCGAAGCAATGACTTTTTGAATTTTGACCAGGATCGGTTCAGTCAACTCACGCTCTTTTTGTTGGATGCTGGTTTGACTTTGTTGAAGCTCTTGTTGAAAAGCCATCATCTTTTTTTGCAATTCGGCTTGCTTTTCACCGAGGACTTTTTCAGAAAGAACCATTCTCTTTTTCTCAAATTCTTCAGCTTCCGCTTTCAATTTTTCTTCTTTTTTCTTGAGCTCATCTTTTTTGCGATTGAATTCGGCCTCAAGATTTTTCTTGGCATTTTTGCCAGCTGTGGTTGCTTGTATCGCAGCCTGCATATCGATATAGGCAGCTTGAAAGTTAGCTTGAAGTGGAACTACGGCAAAAATAAAAAACAAAGTAACAAGGTATTTCATATTCGATCTCCTTAAAGTGTCGAAGCACAAAACTATCATAATAGGACCCTTGAGTAATAACGAGCCCTCTGAGAGTCAATTTAACTCATTTGTATTAAAAAGGAGCCCCAATTGCAAAGTGAAATTCAGAAGCATCCTCGTTAAATTCAGGAAAACGCTGAAGAGGAAAGCCCCACTCAAAACGAAGTGGACCAATCGGCGAGAACCAACGCACACCAAAGCCCACATCTTCTCTAAAGAAAGTGTCGACCAGGTCATCTTCTGCAGCACCCACATCGTAAAAAGCCACCCCGCGAATACCAGCCTCTTTGACTAACGGAAACTCTAGTTCAATCATTGCCAAAGCCTCTTGATTACCACCGACAACGACCCGAGCTCTTTGTTGAGCCACCTCAGGAGGTAAACAGTTTCCATTGGCTTGAACAGACTGATAACCGGTACAGCTGAGCCAATCGGCATGGATCGGTGAAAATTGGCGACGTCCTATATTGGCAAAGTCAAAACCTCGCATATTAAAGGGCCCACCAAGACGGTATTTTTTAGTGAATGGAACAGGAGTTCCTTTACCAGATTCGACAAAGCCATAGGTGAAATTTGTTCTCAAGACCAAGTTCCAAAAGAGAGTGTGATACCATCTGAAAAAAGCATCACCCTTGGTATAATTCAGATCTCCACCAAGACCAGCGACCTCATAAGAAGCACTGGTGTGAACTCCAGAAGTTGGAGCAAAGCGGTCATTTCTCCGATCATATTCAACGGATGCCGTCATTGAACTTGAAACACCTTCGGCAGTGGTTGGATCAAGAACATCGGTGGCGTTAGGACCGGGAATCATATCCAGCTCAGTATTATCGAGCTTGTAGCGAAGAAATCCGTAAAAATAGCGGCCCCAGATAGGATGACCCACTCGCACGGCAGCACCCTCTACTTTCTCACGGAAAAGTTGGGGAATATTGCTTTCGTTTCGAAAAATATCAAAACCAACCGTCCAAAGAGTATCGTAAAAATAAGGCTCAGTGAAATTGAGGCGATAACGCTTTTGGATCGCTGAATAGTCGATTTGCAAACCGACATTTTGCCCTCGACCCAAAAAGTTCATTTGGTTGAGTTGGGCATTAAAGATCATACCACTGAAGGAGCTGTAACCGGCTCCCAATTGAAAACTTCCGGTGTTTCTTTCTTTGACCACAATATCGATATCCATAAGATCATCACGACCTGGCGGAGTCTTCGTATTAAACTCAACCGATTCAAAGAACCCTAAGCGACGAACATTATCCATGGACTCTCGTTTGCGAGTTTCGTTGTAAAGTTCGCCTTCGCCAATTCTTAATTCACGGCGCACGACTTTATCTCGGGTGCGAGTATTTCCAACCACATTGATGGTTCCAAAATAAACTTTTTTACCCTTATCAAAGTCGTAAACGATATCCACTTTTTTCTCTTCTTCACGAATAAAGGTACGGGGAATGACGTTGGTATAAGCGTACCCAAGATCACCATATTTAGCAGTGAATGCTCTGATATCGGCTTGAACAGTTTCATAAATAAATATCTCAGTTTCATCGATCTGTGCCGTTTCACTGAGCTCTTCGGTTGAAAAAAGCAGATCGCCAGAAAAACTCACTTCACCGGTATTAAACTGCTCACCTTCTTCGACCAAGATACTGATGTAGATTCCTTTGCGATCGGGAGTCACCGTCACTTCGGGGCGAGAAACTTTTGCCTGAACAAATCCTTTATTAAAATAAAGATACTGAATAAGCTGAACATCTTGTTCAAAGGCATCTTGTTTGTAAGTACCGGTACCAGAGATTAAACTGAACAAGCCCCCCTCTTGGGTGAGCATCCGAGCTTTAAGATCAGCCGCAGTGACTTGTTTATTACCAATAAAAGAGACTCTTTTGACCACGACCTGTTCGTTCTCTTGTATATCAAAAACAATACGAACATTGCCATTTTCGGCGGGCTCAATGGTGTAATTGATTTTGGCCAGGTAGTAACCCTTTTCTTCGTAGGCTTTTTGAATATCAAGAACACCCCGAGTGATCTTTGGGTAATCGATGATTTCAAAAATTTTGAGCTTTGTCAGCTCAGTCAGTTCATCATCGGAGATCTCAGAATTGCCTTTGTAATCTACCGAAGCCACGGAAGGTTTTTCAATCACTTTGTAAGTCAAAATGATCTTTCCACCAGAGCCTTTGCTTTCACTGACTTCGACATCTTGAAAATAGCCGGTTTTAAAAAGAGCCTGAACTTCTTCACGCACGGCTTTTAAATCGAGATTGGCTCCGACCTTATTGATCAACTTTTCAAGAATAGCGTCTTTTTCAATTTTTTGTTGGCCAACAATTTTAATGGCTTCAATTTGCTGAGCCCATGACATAGAAGAAAACAGAAGGCTTAAAGAAAATAAAATAAAGAGTTTGGTTAAACTCCGATTTGTAAACTTCAAGTTCAGAATCCTCAAAACAGTTTTCAATTCACATCGTTGGTGAATTTCTTATCAAAAAGGCTCATTGTGATTTTGCCACAATTAAAAGACTTTTTTACAGGGGTTGGCCTCACCTATGGAATACTCTCAAACCAATAAGCAAAGGGAAAGGGAAGGCTATTCACAAAAGACAATATTGTCAAAATGAGTCACTGAATGGATTAAAAAAGTCAGAAACCCCTAGGGACAAATTGCGCAGTCCATCATCCCCTAGCCCCCATCGCCTGTTTCCTGGGCAACTGGTTTAAATGAACACACCATTTTTGAGTTTGTAAATATGGGGAAAGCGATTGGCAAAATCCTGATCATGAGTCACCACAACCAGGGTCAGGCCAAGGTCTTTTTGCAATTGAAAAAAGAGATCTTGAATAATCAATCCATTATCACTGTCCAGGTTTCCTGAAGGTTCGTCAGCCAGTAAAATTTCAGGATCTTGTACCAAGGCCCGAGCGATAGCCACCCGTTGACGCTCACCTCCACTCAGCTCTGAGGGGTAGTGATTTCCCCGCTTTTTGAGTCCCAAATCATTGAGTAACTTTTCTGCTTTCTCTTCAGCGATTGCCTTTGAAAAACCGCCCACTCGTGCTGGGAGCGCGACATTTTCAACGGCCGTGAGCTCGGGCAAGAGATGATGAAACTGAAACACAAATCCAATTTTTTTATTGCGAAACTGTGCCAACTGCTCGTCGGTTTTTTTTGTGAGATCCTCACCTCGATAATAAACTTTTCCTAATGTGGGCTGATCTAAGGTTCCCAATATATGAAGAAGGGTACTCTTTCCCGCCCCTGATAGACCCATAATGCAAACAGCTTCACCTTGGCGAATGTTGATGTCGACACCTTTAAGAACTTCGAGTCGAGAACCTTCCATTTTATAGGATTTGGTAATGCATTTTGTAGAAAGAATAATACTATTCATATTTCAGTCCCTCAACGGGCGAGAGTGAAGCTCCTTTAAAGGCGGGAGCCAGCGTGCTTAAAAAACAAATGACGAGAGTCGAAACGATAACCCAAAAAATATCCATCAAATTCACTTCGGTTGAGAAATGGGAGAGTTTATAAACTTCTTCGGGCATTATCGGATAAATCTTTTGAATATTTTCAAAACCAAGGCTGAGAAGTAAGCCAAGAATAATTCCGATACTCAGTCCAATGGTTCCTAAGGTCAGACCATGAATACAAAATAAGATAATGATGTCTCTTTTTTTAAGCCCAAGGGCCCGAAGCACACTGATTTGGGAGTAACGTTTAAGCACGCTCAGAAAAAGGGTGGTCGAAACATTAAAAAAAGCCGCTATGACCATGATGAGCATCACAAAAAACAGCACCTGTTTTTCATAGCGAATCGCTCTAAAAAGAGAGCGATTGGTCATGGTCCAATCTCTCACCGAATAATCCCAACCCAAAGCTTCTTGGATTTTTTCAGATTGTTTTGGCGCGAGTTCTGAATCCTTCAATCGAATGCGAAAACCATTGATCTTCTCTCCCACTTCAGAGAGGCTCTGCACACTTTTTTGACTGGCAATAACAATCTTGTCGTTAAATTCGTATTTTCCGAGATCTAAAATACCGTGAACATAGAAATCTTGAATCAAAGGTGTCACTTGGGTCGCAGAACTTTTTGAGACCTTCGGCAATACCGCTTTATAGGTATCCCCGACTTTAAGTTTCAACTTTTGTGCGATCACTTTTCCAAGATAAGAGGGTTCTCCTCTATAGGAATTCCGGGTATCAACACGCTCAATGATTCTTGATTCTAACTGTTTAAGATTTTCTGCTCCCTTAAGGTCAATCCCTTGTAAAAGAACCGCTGCAAGTTCACCATTTTGAGCCACAAGAATCTCTGCATTCACAAATGAGAATACCTGCACAATTTGATCACTGGATTTGCGGATAAGCTCTTCGACTTTCTCGGGATCACTGATCATGGATCCTCGACGAGCCACACTGACATCGCCACTGACATCGAT
>JBGSSY010000309.1:0-3932 GCA_041736775.1 Bdellovibrionales bacterium
GTTTGGTTTTAGTCTTCCCCATGCCGACCGTATGAAGATGGTGGATAGAATTAGTTGGCTTGAAAAAAAATCAGTGAACGAAATGATTCTTTCCTACTCTGAAGCCCATTTTTCAGGTCGCTTTCAAGCCCCTTCTTATTATTGGCTTAAAGGAGCTATTCAAGAGGGACAAAGTTTAGAACTCTCCTCGGCTCAAATCAGCCGTTGGGATGAGTTGATGAAAAATGACCCCGTTCTCGATATTCCTTCTGATCTGGGTGAAAACCAACACCGTCAATGGTTAATTGAAAGAGATAAGGGTCAGACTTCTGCTGAAAAACTTCCCTTTAAAAATCTTTCTCTTTCGGCCTCTTCACTGGAAGAGTATTTTAAATGTCCCTTCCGTTTTTATGCGCAAAAAAGTCTTCACCTCGGTAGCCTTGCCACCCTCGATCTCGATATTGATCCTATGACACGTGGCCGCCTTATGCATAAAGTTTGCGAATTGATTCTCAAAGAGAACCGATTTGTTTTGAACGATCAAGAAATTGACGAAATCCTTGAGAGAAGTCGATTAGACATTGAAATGGAAGTTTATAGCGATTCCATTTGGAATTTTGTTAAACCCCTTTACCATCAAGTGACAAAACTTTTTCTCACCGAAGAAAGAGAGTGGAGAAAGAATTACCCCAATACATTCTCTTACCAACAAGAGGCAGAGCTAAAAACGAAATTACTCCTTAAAGAAGGAAAACTGGTTTTCTCTTCAGAAGAAGGGATTCCTTTTCGAGGATATATTGACCGAATCGACACCAATCGTGAAGGCCTATACTCCATTGTCGATTATAAAAGCAGTGGAAATAATCTCACCCAATTTAGCTCTTGGATTGAAAAAGGAAATTTTCAACTTCTTCTCTATAGTTTAGCCTTGATGGAAGGGGCTCTCGACGGAGAAAAAAAAGAAGTGGCTTCAGCTTCTTATTTTGTTCTCAAGGATTTTGAGAGAACAAAAGGTTTTTTTGTCAATGATGCCGATCCTCTTTTTGTGAATAGTAAAAAAACCACCCGCCAAGACCGAGACTCACTTTTTGAAAAATTTAATTCAACCATCGTTGAAATCATTCAAGCCATTCTTCAAGGGCAAGTCGAACCGAAGCCCAATGATGATTCTCTCTGCGATACCTGTAACTGGAACAAACTATGTCGATATTCCAAACTCAACCACTAAGAAAATTTGTTCGCGCCGGTGCCGGGGCTGGAAAAACTTGGAATCTCACCCGTGAGGTCATTCACTTTGCTGAAGGCTTTCACAAAGACTATCAAAAGTGGCCACGAGTCGTTTTAACCACTTTCACTCGAAAAGCCACCCAAGAGCTTAAAGAGAGAATGCTGATTTATTGTTTGAAAGAAAAGCCCGAGGCGATAGAGTTTGTTCAATCTTCAAGTTTTTTAACCATCACAACCATGCATGGTCTTTTAAGTTTATTTTTGAAAAGATATGGACACGGTGTTGGTCTTTCATCGAGTTTTAAAATTATTGAGTCCTCTCAAGCCGATTTTTGGAGAAAACAAGTTCTTAAAGATATTCTCTCTCGTGGGGATTATCCTGACACTTTAAAAAGTTTTGAAATTTACAGACTCCTCAAACATCTTAAAAGTTTTGAAAAAGTTTATTGGTCCGGAACTTACCGCCCGGCTCAAACTTCTGATCTTGAATCTATGATCTTAGAAACCTGTCTCAATTTAGCCGATCAACTGGCTGACCTCAGGCAAAGGGGAGAGAGTGAAGTTTCCGGTGGCGATTGGCCCACCTACTTTACCTACTTAAAAGAACTTGAAGATCTTTTGAGATTAGAACACCCTTGGCAGCTTAAAAGAGAGTTTTTAAGAAGCATCGAGATCGTCGATAAACCAAGAAAATCAAAAAGAAATCCACCTTTGTCCGAAACGACCAATGAAGCTCTCAAGAAATTTTTTGAAAAAATAAAAAAATACCTTAATGAGGAATGCTATGATGCTGAGCTTTGGTTTCAAACCAGTGAGATTCTTAAAGACTTCGACGGGTTTGCGCAAAAGTTTATTAAAGAGTTTACCGCAAAAAAAATTGAAGAAGCCAGTCTCGAGCCTGATGACCTTGAATTTTTCTCTCTCTTTCTTCAACAACAGAAACCAGCTTTGAGTGACCAGTTTGGTAATGATTTTGATGCTTGGTTTATTGATGAATTTCAGGACACATCCCCCTTACAGATGAAGCTCCTTGATGCCTTTATCAAAGAACAGTCCTGTTATATTGTTGGTGATCCTCAACAATCGATTTACCTTTTTCGTGGTTCACGCAGCGAAGTTTTTTTCGAAAAAAATAAACAGCTCCAGTCTCAAGGGGCTGAAATGGTTCTTCTCTCAAAAAACTATCGTTCAACAGACTTACTCCTTAATTTCATCAATGATTTTTTTCTCTTTCTCGGTGATCATTTTTCGTCTATGGAGGCCACTCGATCCGCTTCGACACCCTACGAATCTGTCGTCATGACCCAAGTAGAAAGTCAGGGCAAAGAAGGTGAGGCCGCTTTATTGACTCAACAAATTTCAGATTTGTTGAAGGCAGGGGCTTCTCCTAAAGATTTTTGTATTCTCACTCGCACCCATAATGATCTGGAGTTTCTTGAAAAAAACTTTATTCGCCTCGGTTTTCCGGTTCTCTCTCACTCGTCCTCACAGTTTTATCAACGTCGAGAAATTTTGGATGCCCTCTCACTTTTAACCTTTTTGATTAACCCTTGGGACGATCAAAATTTACTGACTTTGATGCGAAGTCCATGGTTAGCGCTGAATGATCAAATGATTCTTGATATTATTGGCGAGCATAAAAAAAGCTACTGGCCACTTTTTGAAAAGTTTTTTTCAGAGCAAAGTGAACCCCATTGCGGCTTGTTTCTTACCCAAGCTTTCCACTCCCAAGAAGATTTAGGAGTGGGTTGGGTTTTTCGTAAATTGGTCATGAGATTGGGTATGATTGACTACACCCACCGGATTGATCCCACCGGTCGTCGAGAAGCAAATCTTTGGAAATTGATCAATCTCATTGAAAAAACATCTCGCGAACCCGGCGGAAGTCTTTTGCAATTAGCAAGAAACGGTGCTCAATCCTTTGATCTTGAAGATCTCGGGGATTCAGGTGACGCCAGCTCTCCGATTGAACCGAACAAGATCAACCTAATGACCATCCATGGAGCCAAGGGTTTACAATTTAAATACGTCTTCCTTCCTTTTTTGCACAAAAAACCCCAAGAGACGACTTACCAAGATTTTTGTTCTCACGAAAAAAAACAACTTTGGTCTCTGCGACTTCCTTTAGGGTTAAAAAAACAGTATCTTGGTGGTGTTTTTGAGGATTTTTACAAAAGTGAAATTCAAAAAAGAGAGTCCGAAGAGTCTGAACGCATTCTTTATGTGGCAATGACTCGAGCTGAAGAAAAACTTTTTCTCTCTTGGAGTGGAGAACCAGAAAAAAAATCTTGGGCTATTTGGCTTGAGCAGTATAAAAATCAGATCAAGACTCAAGAAAGTTTTCGATTTCAAAGGATTAGTGACTGTGTCGAAGTGGCTTTTGTTGATGATTTCCAAAAATCAAAAGTTCGCTCCCTGTTCATCCCTCCATCAGAGCGATTTACACTCAGCCCCACTCCTGTCGTTAAAGTGAAAAAAGAGTTTTTTAAAGACTGGGCCCAGGTGACTGAAAGTGAGAGCAGAAGAACTCAAGGAGTTCTTCTGCATCGGCTTTTTGAGTCTCTCAAAGATCATCCCCTCGAACGGGTGAAATCCTTAGCTCTCTCCTGGTGGCCAGATCAGAAAAGTGAAATGACTCAAGCTCTTGAATACGTGAGTGATCATCCAGAACTCCCCCTTCTTGATATTATCAGAAAGGGGAATGTGGAGTGGGCTTACCAAATTCA
>JBGSSY010000312.1:0-12779 GCA_041736775.1 Bdellovibrionales bacterium
GGCTATGCCCGGCAGGATCGTAAAGTGGCTCCTCGCGCCCCAATTTCTGCTAAATGCATGGCCGATTTGTTAACGGCTGCGGGTGCGACTCGGGTAGTTTGTGTTGACCTTCACGCCGCCCAAATTCAGGGTTTTTTCAACTGTCCTGTGGATCACCTTTTTGCAATTCCCACCCTTGCTCTTGAATGGAAACGTCGCTATGGCACTGGCAAGGATTTTGTGGTGGTGAGCCCTGATGCGGGCGGTGTTGAACGAGCCCGTGCCTTTGCCAAAAAAATCGATTGCTCCATGGCTATTATCGATAAAAGACGCTCTGGCCCTAACGAAGCGAAAGCTCTTAATTTAATCGGAGATGTCAGAGATAAAACTGCCATTATCGTTGACGATATGATCGATACAGCCGGCACTTTAACACAAGCTGTTGACAGCCTTATCACCAATGGGGCAAAAAGGGTGTTCGCTGTTGCGACCCATGCACTTTTCTCTGGTCCGGCTATTGGCCGCCTCAAAGAATCGAAGATTGAAAAGGTCTTAGTCAGCGACACTATTCCTTTAAGTGCCGAGGCAGTTGCCAGTGGAAAAATGGAAGTGGTCAGTATGGCCCCCGTGGTGGCCGAAGCTTTGCTGAGAATTTATGGCAATGCTTCTGTGTCTTCACTTTTTGATGATTGATTATTTTTGAACTTTTAAATGAGGTATTAAGATGGCAACTCCCACAGTATTAAATGTAGAAACTCGAAAAATTGGCAAGGGCTCTTCTCGCTCACTTCGCCTTGAAAAGAAAATCCCTGCAGTCATCTATGGTCCAAACATTGAAAATAAAAACGTTTATATTGATGAACTTTTTGTTGTTCGCCACAGTAGCTCTCGTTTTGAAAGTACAATTTTTGACACTCAAAGCCCTGATAAAGATATGGGTTCCTTAAAAGTAATGCTTAAAAAAATTCAGCATCACCCTAAAAGTGGTCGCCCTATTCACGTTGATCTTTATGCCCTTGATATGAAGCATTCCATTCGAGTGAACGTTACTATTAAGTTTAACGGTGAACCTGTTGGAATTAAAGAAGGCGGAGTTCGTCAGATCATCCTTCGTGAGATCGAAGTTGAATGTAATCCGAGTGAAATTCCTGAAATGATTGAAGTGGATGTTTCTCACCTCGAAGTGGGTACTTCCATTCACGTTTCTGACATGGTCTTCCCTGCTGGCGTTAAACCAATGACGGCTCTTGAAAGAACAGTTATTACGGTCAATCTTCCTAAAGAAGAAAAAGTTGAGCCTGTTGTTGAAGCCGCTGCTGCGACTGCGACCGCTGCTGCACCTGCCGCCGCCGCTGCAGCTCCAGCTAAAAAGTAAAGTTTTTAGCTTAAAGGCTTGGGGTTCTTTGCATGTGGCTTATTGCCGGTCTCGGTAATCCTGGAAAAAAATATTTACTCACTCGTCATAACGTTGGTTTTATGGCGATTGATTATTATCTCCGCCAAATTGGTAATCCTCCCGAAAAATCAGAACATAAAGCGCTCACTTACACGGTCTCAATTGAAGATGAAAAAGTGATTCTGGCTAAACCTCAAACTTTCATGAATCTTTCTGGGGATTCCATCCAAGCCCTTTGCCATTTTTATAAAATCGAGCCGCAAAAAGTGATTATACTTCATGACGAAATCGAACAGCCCTTTAAACAATTAAAAGTTCAGACTCAAAGGGGACATGGTGGGCATAACGGGATTCGTGATATCCACCAAAAATTGAACTCTACCGAATATTTTCGCATCCGCATTGGTGTTGGTCGACCTGATGGGGCTATGGATGTGGCGAGTTACGTTCTCTCACCCTTTTCAAAAGAAGAACAAGAGCAACTTCCTGATGTCCTTGAGCGAGTGAGTGAAGGCTTTGAAAGTCTGATCTTTGAAGGCTTTGATAAAACCGCTACTCTGCTCAACCGCAAAGTGAATAGTGATTGAACTTACGGGATTATTGTTTAATTCACCAATATCAGTTAATACTTTTTCAATTAAACTTTTAGAAGACTAAAGGAGCCGATCAATGGCCTTACAGTGTGGAATTGTTGGATTGCCAAACGTTGGAAAAAGCACCCTCTTCAACGCACTGACTTCAGCCAAAGCCGAAGCGGCCAACTATCCGTTCTGCACCATTGATCCCAACGTGGGAGTGGTGACCGTTCCTGATGAGCGACTTAAAAAAATTACCGCTCTGATAAAACCCCAAAAAGAAATTCCGACTGTTATGGAATTTGTTGATATCGCCGGCCTTGTGGCCGGCGCCAGTAAAGGGGAAGGACTTGGTAACCAATTTCTTGCTAACATCCGAGAAACCGATGCCATTATTCAAGTGGTCCGCTGTTTTGATGATCCCGACATTATCCACGTCTCAGGCTCAGTCGATCCGATCCGAGACATCGAGGTGATCAACACCGAGCTTATGCTCGCTGATCTTGAATCCTTAGAAAAACGCAAACAGCGTGTTGAAAAATTAGCAAAAACTTCTAAAGATGCTCTTGTTCTCAAAGAAGCCGAAGTGATTACAAAAATTCACAAGGCTCTCGAAGAAGGGCGGCCCGCTCGGACTGTGGAGTTTGAAAAAGACGATCGACTTTTTGTGAAAGGCCTTCATCTTCTCACTGCAAAATCAGTTCTTTACGTCTGTAACGTGAATGAAGAGGATTTTACCAATGGCGGCAACGACTGGAGTCGTGATGTTATGGCCTATGCTCAAAAAGAAGGAAATAACGCCATCCTCGTGTGTTCTGCGATGGAAGCTGAGATCGCTCAACTTGAACCCGCAGAACAGGTGGAGTTTTTAGAAAGTTTAGGAGTTAAAGAACCAGGACTTAACCGACTGATTCGCGAAGCCTATAGTCTTTTAGAACTTCAGACTTACTTCACAGCCGGAGAAAAAGAGGTTCGAGCTTGGACCATTAAAAAAGGAACCAAGGCCCCCCAAGCGGCTGCCGTTATCCATACTGATTTTGAAAAAGGCTTTATTCGAGCTGAAACTTACAATTGCAGTGATTTGTTCAACCTCAAATCTGAACAAGCCGTCAAAGAAGCTGGAAAATACCGCCTTGAAGGCAAAGAATACGTCGTCCAAGACGGTGATGTTCTTTTCTTTCGTTTTAACGTTTGATTTTCAAATGCTCTTTATCAAATCCGTTAATGCACCATTTTGTAAAGGGGCAATAGGCCCCTTATTCAACGAACGAGAGTTCTCTTTTTTTTCTAAACCTTGAAGCCAAATCACGACTCAAAAGCTTGTGTAGTTACATGAATAATTCATATTAACTTTTAAGATTTTTTTTTCATGAATTGATTCTCCCCTCATCAAAGAATTTATAATTATTACATACCTATAGGACTAAAGTTGTTTAGTTCTTAGGCCTTTATTACTCTCCCAGCATTATTGGAGGGGCTTTCATGATTCGATTAACTTTAATCTCTTTATTTTTATTTTTTTTATTGAGCTTCACTAAAACGACCTTCGCCAACTTTGGTGCCCGTGAATGCTCAGAGCATCGACTCAATAGAGATGGTTTTACTTGGGATGAGCGACGAGGTCAGCCTTGGGAGTTTGATGCTGGCCCTTCCACAAAAGATTCAGAATCCTGGTTAAAACTCTATGGACAAGTTCCCAATTATCGTGCCGTTGGACGTAAAATTCTCAGCAGTGATGAAGAAAAATTTCGTTGGACCATGGGACCAATGTGGTATCGAGGTCGTCTTGGCAAAAATCAGGTGAAAGTTTTTGTGGTTGGCCAAGAAGGGGCTCAAGACGAAAATGTCACCAACCGAGCTTTCACGGGTTCAACCGGAACACGAGTACAGAAATTTTTAAATCATTTAGGGATTTATGAAAGTTATCTCTTTATGAACACCTTTATCTACACCATTCGCGATCAAAGGGACACCGCCAGTAAGGCGTATATGGCCCTTGAACAAAGTGTAGAGAGTCCTATCGTCAAATATCGCCATCAGCTTTTTGATAATGTGATCGAGCAAAATCCCAACGCCATCGCTCTTTTTATTGGAGTCGGTGGAGGTGGAAAAGAATCCCTCGCCACTTGGATTAATTCGAAAAGCCAAGGTTCAAAAAAATGTCATCCCCACAATGACTTAGAAGACTGTGATCTTTCTGACTTTATTCATTATTTTAAAAAACAAGGAACGCTGACCGGCAATGAGAAAATTTTAGCGATTGGAGTTCCCCATCCCGGAGGTGCTGCTTTTGGAAGTGGAACTCAGGGTTTAGAAAAATCCTTCTCAAAGGCTGCAAAAAGAGTGAGTGAGTTTATTGAAAAAAACAACCAATGGCTTCCCGAGGATTCAGAAGAAAAGAATTTTTCTCAGTGTGCGGGTGGTGCCAGACTTTCACGACTTAATGAAAACTTTCGCTACGGTCACTCACCCATTCCATTTCGAGATTTTAGTTTTGCCACCAATTGGCGCATGGGTGATACCGGGACCAGTTCTAATCGAAATGGCTCTGATAAAATTCAAGTCTTTAGCGAACACGGACGTTACGCTATCGTCAGAAATCCGGCTGTTCCCTTAGGAGAATGGCGAACCACCAATGGCCGCACGGTTTTTAATGATGAAGAACCTATTTATGAAGAGTTTTATCCGCCGCGAGAAACCTCTGATCAAGTTCGTGATCAAAAACGTGGACTTCTTTATGAAATGAAAGAAACTGAAGTCCCTTATGAACCTCCCCGTTATTCAGAATATGGTTTTTCTAAAGAGGGTGATTTAGAACATGCCGCTCAATTTGATCCAGGTCCTGCCACTGAAGAAATGGCTCAAGCCCTCATGAATTGGCCCAATTTTAAAGAGTTAAATCCCAAAGGTTTTTGGAGCGATCCTTCTTTTGGGTTTGGTCCAAGCTATCGCGGAAATACTTTGGATCCCAAAGTTGTGATACTTGCTGATCAAATGGGTCACACCGATTTCTTCTCGACACGTGCATTGACTGGTGTGGGTGGACAGCGCCTGCAAGCCTTTTTAAATGAGTCTGGACTCAACGACCCCTCTTCCTATCTTATTTTGCGCTCCCTTCCGGTTGATACTTTGGGAATTTCTCTTGAAGAGAAGTTGGCTTTAGTTGTCGGCAAAGATCGCTCCGATCAAAGTGTCCAGAAGACTTTGACCAATATTCTCAAGGAGATTAAAAACGACAAAATTCTTCTGGCGATGGGGCCTCTTTCTCAAACTCTCGCAAAAAAACTAGCTGAGCAATATAAAGAATTGGGACTTACAAAAATCATTTCTATGGCTCAGCCTGATGACAACTATAATCATGTTTCTCAATGGCTTGAGGTTGCTGAAAAAGCAGGACTTGGAAAACTCAATGAAAAAAGTTTAAAGTCGATGCCCATTATTCCCCGTAAAGATTTGCCTTACTCCACCCGTTGGTGGATGGGAACAACCGGAGAACGAGGGGAAAGAGCTTATGGCCAAAGTCTTTATGAAAGAGAAGTGAATCAAAAGGAGTTTGATTATACCGGCCATTATTACCAACTCGTTGCTCCCGATTGGACAAAACGTCTTTGGGACGATCCTCGCCCCTTGAACTCAGTGGAAATACAAGAAGTTAATAATACTTTGAATTCGTTTTAATGAAAAAGCATCTGGGGCTTTTTTCTAAGCCCCCTTTCATTGCCAGACCTCTGATTTTTCAGTAGAATTTTTGACTGTGACTATCAGTCTTGTTCTTATTGTTGTTGTCCGACTTCTTTTTATCTCACCGGTATTTCTTAATCATTTAAGTTTTCTGCTGGATGGAGTTATTCTCTTCTCTCTGATTCTAATGACAAAGAACAATCAGATTTCCCAAGCTCTGCAGGCTTGGAACTTTCTTCGTTTGAGAAAAAATGAAAAAATACGACGACAACTTAACTTAGCTCTTGCTTCTGATTTTTTACGTCTGGTTTCATTCCCCTTTGCCATCTTTTGGTTTCTTCGTTGGTCTGACCCCTCTTCGAGTCTGACTTCGATGGAAAATGTCAGATACTTCATACACTACGCAGACGCTTTTATTCTTTGCCAAATTCTTTCCACTCTTCTTGATAGTCATCGAATTCAGAGAATATTTCTAAAAGCCCAGCTCAATTCGGGTAGACAAATTTTGATTCAATATAGCGTGACCATCCTGGTTGGAACTTTTGCTCTCCTACTTCCAATTTCAACCAATGATGGTCAGTCCATCTCACTGATTGATGCTTTGTTTATAACTATATCCGCTTTGTCAGTGACCGGACTCTCCCCTGTTGATGTCGGCACCGCTCTTTCGCTACCAGGTCTTTCAGTTCTCCTTTTTCTGATTCAATTGGGAGGACTTGGAATTGTTTTACTGACGGCAGGGTTTTCTGCCATGACTTTTAGTCGACTTTCAATGAACTCGATGTTGATGAGTCGTGAAATGTACGGCTCTTGTCATATTGGTCAGGTTCCTGGCTTTCTGACCAAAGTGGTGTCTCTCACTCTCCTTTTTGAAACTGTGGGCGCTTTTTTTATTTATTTTTCACTTCCACCTGAAACTCCCCACCGACTTTTTATGGCCGTTTTTCATTCGGTTTCGGCCTTCTGTAATGCCGGGTTTTCTCCCTACTCTGCCAGTGCGGGACAATTTAATTTTTTAGGTGTTACCACAATTTCATTTTTAATTTTGATTGGGGGAACCGGCTACCCCATTCTGCTCGACCTCATCGGAAGCTGGAATCGAAAAGGTCATTTCTGGTTCCGCCTCAATGCTCACTCTCGTCTCACACTCCTTATTATGGGTGGTCTCCTCGTAATCGGAGCAGTCCTTTTCTTTTTACTAGAAAGTTTACACCCCCAATCTTCACTTTCATTGGGTGAGCGGATGGGACAATCCCTGTTTTATTCAATCTCCAGTCGAACGGCAGGCTTTAACCTTTTGCCGATGGATCAATTTCAATTTTCAGCATTATTCTGGTTGATGCTGTTAATGATTATTGGGGCCAACCCTTCTTCAACCGGAGGCGGTATTAAAACCACCACTCTAGGTGTTTTATTTATCGCCGTTTTAAGATCCATACAGGGTCAAGAACAGACAGTTTTTATGAAACGAGCCATTCCCCCTTCTGCAGTGATTCGTGCCCTAACGGTTATAATGCTTTATGGGATGGTTGCTGGAGTCTCTGTCGTTTTATTGATTATCACTGAACGACAAACTCCCTTTGCCATAGCCTTTGAAGTGATATCAGCCCTGTCAACCGTTGGACTCTCATTGGGAATTACAGGAAGTCTCACTGTCTTTGGTAAAATGATGATCATGTTTTTAATGCTTTTTGGTCGTATTGGGATTCTCTCATTCGTACTGGCCAGCTTAGGTAATCAATCTCGCAAAAAAATTAAATATCCCTATGATGATTTTTTTGTCGGGTAGAAAGGATTTAAGAAATGGAAAGACAACAACGTATTCTTGTTATTGGTTTGGGTCGACTCGGTGATTCTCTTGTTCGCCATCTTTATGATGAGGGTTGTGAAATCATTGCCCTAGACGTTAATGAAGAAAATATTGAGAAAGCAAAAAATTATTCTCAACTGGCAGTTCAGTGTGACTCCACTGATATGAGCTCATTGGTTGAAGTCGGTGCCGACAAAGTCGATCAAGCTTTTATCTGCATGGGTGAATCCTTTGAAGCCAGTATTTTGACTTTAACAAATCTTTTGGATCTTAAGGTTCCGCTGATTACGGTCAGAGCTTCGACCCAGAGAAACGCCCAGGTCTACAAAAGTGTCGGGGCCCACAAGGTCTTTTTTGTAGAAGAAGAAATGGGTCGTGCTCTAGCCTCTCAAATTATTCGCCCAACAGTTCTTCATGAAATGGATCTCGACTCTAACTTTAAAATCATTGAGTGGAATCCCTCAAAATGGGCACTTGATAAAACATTGAGTGAATTGTCTCTTAAGGAGCAGTACAATATTCAACTTCTTGCCCTCAGGGATGCTTTGAAACCATCCGATATTATTTTTCCCGAACCACAGATTAAAGTCAAAAAAGGCACCACCCTGATCATCATGGGAGCACAAAGGGACTTGCGTAAACTCTTCGCACAAGATTAATCTTTTTTGACACGCTATGACTCCAGGGTGAGTCCCTCAATAAAGCTAAAAGGTTTAAAGCTAAGGACTTTAAACTATTCTTAATCTTCGACACCCTTAGATTTAAAGTCTTCCCTCCATTATCCTCTCAGCTTTTTTGATTTAATTTGATACTCTTAACTTGTTATGTCTCTTGAAGCCTTTTTCACTTTGTTTAATTTATTTTTGACCCTCGTTTTAGTGGTTCTTCTCACTTTCGTATTGTTAAAGTCCCAGCACAATGAAGTTGCAAAAATATCTTTAATTCTTTTGATGTTTTCCAGAGTTCTCTTACAACTATTGCTTTATTTAAAAGCCTTTACTGATTTTTTAATTCATTGGTCCATGTTCTATCGTTCCTCATTTCCCCTTCAATTGTTAAATCCTGTACTCGTTTATTTTTACATTGTTTCACTCTGTGATCCCGAGTTCCGCTTTAAAAATATTCGATGGTATCATTCCATACCTTTTTTAATAGGAGTGGTCTGGTATTTGAGGGGTCGCCCCTACTCGCCTGAAAATATAGAAATTGATCTCTATTTTAGAACTCTCACTTCTTTTTTTGTTATGATCCCCTATTTATGGGGTTCCTTTACAATTGTGAAAAATGTGACTTCCCTTGCTGAAGATCAACGTTCCAGTCTCGTTGAATTACATCTTCCATGGCTTAAATTTTTACTCATTATTTGTTACTTAACATTAGGGCTAACTTTTTTAGATATCATCGCTGGCCCTCAAATTAATTTTTATATTTTTAGAGGGATAATTACCAATTTGGGTTTGATTGGACTCATTTATTTTGGACTTCAATCTTCAGAACTTTTTAAGATCAGAAAACTGAGCTTGCCAGCAGAAAAAGATGTTGTTCCACCCAATCCTGAGGAATTAAAAAAGTTGAGTGAAAAATTACAGAAAATTTTAAGAGAGAGAAAACTTTATTTACGACCTCAAATTAGACTCTCTGAAGTCGCCGAAGAAATGGGGATAAAAAGCTATAAACTCTCTGAAGTGATCTCCCAAGGATTACAGACTAATTTTTATAATTTGATGAATGATTTAAGAGTTGAACATGTTATTCAGTTGATGCGCGATCCCACAAAAAATCATATAAGTCTTCTGGGACTCTCTCTTGACAGCGGTTTTAACTCAAAGTCTGTTTTTAATGAGTATTTCAGAAAAAAAACCGGAACCACACCCTCTTTATTTCGTGCAGAAATTTCCAAAGAGTCTGAATTAACGAAACCAGACGTCTAACCCCACTGATCAAGACGAGATAATGACCTAAAAGAGCCAAGATACCTTCAAAACGGAGGTATCCATGTCATTAAATTCTTCACTTAAAATTCTGTTTGTAGACGATGAAATCCTTGTGCGTGAGGCTTTTTCAGCCATCATTGTGCAGCGCCTAGGCATAGAACCTCAATTAGCCAATGATGGTCAACACGCCTTAGAGATGATCAAGAACGAAACTCCTGACATTTTAATCACAGATACAAATATGCCCATCATTCATGGAGTTGACCTCATCCGTGAGGTGAAAAAAAACTATCCACAGATTTTGATATTTTCATTATTCAGCGGTCTTGAGGGTTCGCCTATCACCGCTGAAGAAATCAAAGAACTGGGCGCCAGCATGGTCCTAGACAAAGTAGAAATTCAAACCTTACTCATGCCCGTTCTTGAAAGCCTCGCTAAAAAGACCGATCCTTGAATAAGAAGAGGTCATAAAATTAACCTTCTATAACTAGCCTGTTGTCGTATGGGATACGCTCTTAAACTTCTTTTCAAAGCCAAATGAAGAGAACTTTTGTGCTCAGAACTTTTGTCTTTTTATATTTACTTAAAAAGAACAACTGTTCCAGTGAAGACTATGCTTAAGTTTGACTTTGGTTTTTCGCAACGGAACTAGACCCCATTTTTTGTTAGGGTCATGATAACATGAAGCCTCAAAAAATAAACTATCTTACATAAAGAGGTCTCATCTTATGAAAAAAATGAAGTTAGTCCTATTTTGGGCATCATTAATTTTACTCACCCACTGTTCAAGTGATAACAGTAATCCTGATACATCTCCTAACATAACAACAGTCACTGGTGCTTTAACAAACATTGCATCAAAAATCGAGGCCACTGTCCCTGATACCAGTGCTATTGCTCCCAGCTCATTTAACACAAGAGCAGCAATGACTGAGTGGACAACAACAGGCAGTCAGCACAGTCTTGGAGGCGATTTTGGTGCTTCCCCACGAGATTATGTCCGCAATCAAGGCGATGAAGATGTTCAAGGAAGCTTGATGTATCGATTAAATCAGGTCATGGATAATCTTTGTGTTTTTGCCGCTGCCCTTCCAAGTACAAATGGTGTTCCTAACCTGACTACCTCAGCAACCACAATCACACTAACAAGCACACTCAAGTCAAACATTGTCTCGGCTTGTGGAGTTGATGTGAATGAACTTCCTGCTGATGGAACTGAGGTGGGGTATCTGGTTGAGGATATTTCTGATGTTTCAGGTTCACAATATGATCGAAAAATTTCTTTTGATATGGCCGGTGGAAGTTCATTCCATAACTTTTTTTATATGACCCTCACAACATCAATGACTCGGATGTCATTTCTTGAGGCCTCAACAAATGATTCAGTGGCTTTCTTTGAATACATTCCGGCCGATGGACTTTTCAAATTTGAGTTTAGTGAAAATGCCACAGCACCATTCCGTGTTCATTATCGAGGAATTCTCAATGAAACTTCAAATTTAGGTCGCTTTGTCGCTTGGTCAACAAACAACACTGACTCTTCTATTGCCGTTGTATCTGTTCTTGAAGGAGCGGGCGATCAACTTCACGCTTCATACTCTTTTGATGATGATGCAAATATGGACGATTTTACAGATGGAAGTGCTTGCCTTGATTCAACTGATTTAAGTGTTGAGACAGATAATGACGAAAGTTGCGGCGATATTTCTGGAGTATTAGCTTCTGCTTTTACTGTTGATCTTGAAACGGGAGTTGATGCAGGAAGCGTATATATCCTTGCACGTGACGAGACTCACATCATTCAGTTCAATACTCTGGCGAATATTTTAACGGCAGGTCTAGCCGACTAATTCCAATTCTTAAATTTGTATTATTCATCAGGGCTTCTTTAAGAAGCCCTTTTTTTTTGGACTAAAGAGTGAGTTCAGGTGGTGATTGGGTGGTTGCTTTGGGGGCTGGAGCTGTGCGAGCGAGGTCGGTTTTGAAAATTTCTATGGAGAGGGCCCCATTTTCGCTGCGAAAGTTTATTTGTTTTTTATCGCAATTTTCAGGAAGTTCAAAAGTTCTTTTAAATAGACCGTAACATTTATCCCAATTGGTATGGGCCAACTTAAAGGGATCAAACTCTTTTTCAATTTCTATGAGGAGCTGATTTCCGTCAACCACAACAGCAATATCGTTTGGGTTCACCCCTGATACATCCAAAGATAAAGTATAACGATCTTGGGTTTCAGTGGGTTCGATGAGTGTGGGGATTTTTTTGATTTGTTGAGCGCTTGAAAACTGAGCTGCCGGTAGTCCGTTTCGAACCGTTTCATAAGTGAGACCGTTATAATAACTGGGTAGACTATTGTGAATTCTCATCGACTTTCTCCTATCTCTAGCACTCATTGAGAGGGTGTGGTTTTTATTTTCACATTTGAATAGGAGAGGGTAGACCACTGTTTATATTCTTTTGCAAGTTTTTTAGGCAGATAGACTCTAAGGCAAAAAGGTATGGGGATATTAGTCTCATACAGGCCTAAATTCTTTTTATTTTTTACACAAATTTCTCCTTAGAAACTCTTCTCAATTTATTGAAATTGAAGGTCTATTGAAAAAGACTTCCTTGACCGGTCCATCTTCATAGAAATTCAACCTTAGGGAATCAATGAGGTTGAAATCTTCTAGAGAACAGGAAGAGAAGAGGTGGGTAGATAATTCAAAAATAGAGAAAGAATTTCATTCAAAAGGCAGGTTGAGTCTCATTTCCAATGCCCTTTTTTTAGTTTTGAATTAGTCCTTTAACAGCGTGAAAAGTCCGATCAAAATAGACAAATTAATTTTTTAAAAATTCAAAGGGTGGCAAAATGTTTAATCGATTTTATCCTCATTTCAAAGCATGTCTTTTCTTTTCCACAATTATCTTTCACCAGGCCAGCTTTGCCACTCCACCCTGTGGAGAGACTATTAAATCCGGTGATCTTATCCTTGCCAATGCAAGCTTGATTCGACCTGAAAGGGAAACAAACAATTGGGGCCATATTCAAGTTCGTGATGATGAGATTATTGCTGTTTATGAAAACTGTGATCTTTCTAAACAACTCAAAACACTTCCCCAATACAAAGATTTCAAAGGTTTTTATATCATGCCAGGGCTCCATGATATGCACGTTCACAACTTTGGTAGAAATCTCTCTTTTGATAATGATATTGCCAACAAGTGGGACGATCCTGGTGTTATCGCCATGAATTACAGAATGCTTTTTGCAGGAGTGACCTCGCACTTGGATCTTATGTCGGTTAATCAAAAGAATTTAAGTTCTGAAGGCAAAGACGGGCCCTATGAAATCACAATTGGTGAAATCCGCAAACAACAGAAACAAAAAGATAAAACCTTCTTGCAAATGAGCAATGTCTTTATG
>JBGSSY010000367.1:0-2987 GCA_041736775.1 Bdellovibrionales bacterium
CTGCTTTCATCGATAGATCCTTGTTAAATTTTTTTTGCTATATTGAAGAACAATTGCCGTGAGGTCAATCTTTCTCAGTTAATAAGTGACCTAAAAATCAGCTTTTTTTGATTATTTCCCTGTAATAATAAGCCTTTGAGAAAAAGAATGATAAGTATTTAATAAAAAGCCCGTAACCTCTGAACCAAAGCCGGCTTTTTAATCTTGAATAGGGGCAGCCAGAGCACCTTCTTTTAGCCTCACTGAAAGGCTAAAAAGCTTAAGTTTTGGCATTATTCATAAGCTTAAAAGCTTAAGAAACAAAGATTTTGAATTTATTCGACTTAAAATCCAGCAAAAGAAAGGGCATAAATCAACCCCAGTTTTGCAAAAACCAGAATTTGCTCAGGGCTATTGATGCCATCCATTGTATCTTTGTCAGTATGGATGCTGCGATTAAATGCGCTGGGATTTTCAGTGGGGAAAGCCACCGGGTAACCTCTTTTATGCCAAGAAGCATGGTCACTGCTTCCCATAAAAAGAATGGCTGACTGCACTGGAACGCTGAGATGTTGACGAGCCAAATCCATGAGAGTTTGAGTGAGTTCAGAATTTGTGCTGTTAGAGACAAAATAAATCGAAGGCTGAGTTTTTGTGTACCCATTCATATCAAATTGCACCATGGCTTTTACATTTTTATTTTTATTTTTGTAATCGACAGCCATCTCACCGGAACCGATAAGACCAATTTCTTCGGCAGCATAGGCGTGAATCTCAACGGTTCTCTCCGGATAAATTTGATTGCTCATAAGAGCCCTAAAAACTTCTAGGTTCGTGGCAGTGCCCGAGGCATTGTCATCAGCGCCTGGGGCAAATCCTTTGTTCTTTGAATTAATGGAATCCAAATGACTCCCGAGAATTAAAATTTCGTTGGGTTGGCTTTTTCCAATAACCCGCACCAAAAGTGATTTTTGTTGGGAACCTGAGTGAGAGATCAATTCAAACTCAACATCCGTTCGATCGGTAGGCCAATGTTTTTTATAGAGCTCTAATAGCTTTTCTCCGGTATCAACTCCCGAAGAGTGAGAGTGATAGCGTGTCTGCCAATTTTGCATGGTCTCAATAGTTTCCATGATGGGTTTCAGCTCAACCGTGTCGATATATTGTTTAACTTGTGTCCCATTCACACCGGGCCAGGGATTAACAGAGGCGGTTTCAAAAGAGAGTGGCTCTTCTGATATCTTTTGTATCACTCCACAGGCTCCAGCCAAAGAGTGAGCTTTCTCGGCCACTTCAAAAATCTCTTGGTTTTTGTGAGTTTGCAGAAGAATGATTTCTTTATCCTGATGAAGGATTTGGTAATTCTCATCTTTGAGAAATGAAATCAAATGCCGTGATTTTTCATTCCAATGGATAACATAGTAATCGTAACTGACAAAGTTAGTGAGGCTTGATTTTAAAATATAATTTTCTTGGGTTTCGTAAACAATGCGCTCAGCCGGAAGGCTATTAAAGAGAAGGGGGTCCTTTGCCACCACTTCAAAATGGGGAGCCACAAAGGCGAACAGGGATTGAGAAAATATGAGAATTGAAAAGCAAAGTTGGATGAGGTTTAACACGTCACTCCCTTGGTGATCTATTATCATCTCTATCCATAGAGCCTGAGGTGAAGTGAAATCTCCTTAACTCGCCGAAAGTCCTAAGTATTCAGCGAAGCATTTTATTGACTTTTAAAAGCTCTATAAGACATTAAAAAGTGATCAAATCGCTTGCAGACTCATAGAGTAAGCCATTGAATTTCCTTGACTAAGATTGTCTTAGCTTCGATAACGACCCAACGGTCGCTTGGCGCAGTTGGTAGCGCGTTTCCTTGACATGGAAGAGGTCACAGGTTCGAGTCCTGTAGCGACCACCACTTTCTCGTAAGATCGAATCTCCTATTTTTACTGACTTCAGGATCTCCTTATTTAAATCCCTATTGGAATCTCTTTTTGTCAGGATTATGTCTGTAAATATTTTATTTTGAAAACTTAAGTTGTTTACATTTGCTCTCATTTGAGTGAGGGGGTAAGAGTCGTGTTTAAATTAACTAAAATGGGGGTTTTAATGAAAAGTTTCTCTGCAATTGTGTTCTTGTTATTGGTAACGAGTTTTAATGCCTTTGCCACAAGTTATGAAGTCGGTGAAGAGAGTTGGAGTTTTGACTTAATCACTGAAACTTGTAGCGATCAGCTGGAGGAAGCGATAGCAAGCCTTGATTGGCCTGCAAGTACTGTCATTACCTATCCAGAAACAATGGGATACAAATACTTTAAAGTATTGCTCACCAAGCCTGGTCAATCTCAAGTCTTTGAGTACGAATTTGAATATTGGACAGAAAATGATGAGCATTTAGTCTGTAATAGAATTGAACCCTTAGACTACATTTATTAATTGAGAACTAGAAGTAGACCACTTAAATTAACTCAGGAAAAATAAGAAAGGCCATCAGAAATGAATGGCCTGATTTTAAAGAAAAAAGAGTTATTCGCAGCAGCCAGATAAGACACCTGAATCGGTAAAAAGTATAATTTCTTTGGGGAAAATATCATCACTCATGCCATTGTTACATTCACGAGTCATAACAATCGCTAAAGGGCCTCTGTTATCAGAGTAAATAGACATGTATTCCGCTGTGAAACCAGAAGCAGCCTCAACTTTTTGAACCACAGACACTTTTTTATTTTCAAGAACAGGATCTTCAAGAGTAATTTCTGTGCTTGATACAGTGGCTCCCCAAAATGGTTCAGTTCCATGGCAATTCAGAGCGAATGCCGAAGAAGAAAAAGTTAAACCTAAAATCATAAATACAAATGCTTTCATAAATTCTCCTGTTTAAGTTTTTTTATTGGAGTGTTCATAATATTCAGAACGTGAAAACACAAGGAGAATGGGTCAGTTTGAAAAAATACTATCAAAAAAGGCAGTCTTTGATGCCTGTTTTAATTGAGATGGGGCCTTGCAAAAGT
>JBGSSY010000369.1:0-6246 GCA_041736775.1 Bdellovibrionales bacterium
CGCTTGCTGGAGCTTCACAAAATTTCAATGATCCACAGAATTGCTAAATATGAAAAAAAATATTCTGAAAAAATTGAAGAGCATAAACTCGCAAGCGATGAGGCTTGGCGGGCTTTCTTGGTGAGTGAAATGCTTCAGATCGAAAGTGAATGGCTTGTTTTCGGAATGAGGTATGAAATTTTAAGCCAGATTTATCTGGCACTTTCTCGTGAGTCTGATTGTCGATTAAAATAATCAAGACAGTTTTGATTGGTACAAATATTGAAAACTCCATAAAGTATGGGCTTAAAAAGATGTCAGATTCTTTGTGTTTTCATTTTTTGTTTATTTTCCAGTGGGACTGTCTTTGCTTTTGACATGAGTTCTGATGATAAACAAAGACACTTTGCTGTTTCAAATGCCATTGCTGGACCAACTTACTTAACCATGCGTTCCCAAAAATATTCTAAACTTCAATCTGCGGTGATGGCGATTGCCGTCACAATGGCAGTTGGACATGCCAAGGAAAATCAAGACCGTCGATATGATGTTGGTGATATGGGGGCAAATGCGGTGGGGGCCATGAGTGGAATCATGTTACCTTTGCATATTTCATTCTGATACAGACTAAAGTCTTAGTGGTTTTTTCTAAATTGATGAAGTCACAGATGAACGACTCAAATTAAGAATTATCTGTTGGCAGTTAAAAATAAACGCTAAAGCGACTAAAAGTTGGATATTTAATCATTTTTTTGTAACTTTGATTTTTAGTTTGGGGTTAGAATAAAGGATATGGCGGGCGTATCCTATATGAGAAAAAAATCAAGTTTCTTTCAAAAAATCGGTGCTTTAGGCATTAATCAAAAAGGCCTCTCTCTGGTCGAGATGATGGTTGTGGTAACCATTATGAGTTTAGTGGGGGTCGGAGTCTCATCACTTCTCACCAACATGATATCTATCCAAAAAAAGGTTGAGAAAAAAGACTCTATTCTTCAGTTTAAAAATGCCCTTGAGGCCAATATAAAAGACAACACTTCTTGGGCCTTTTCAGTCTATCACGCCACAAACGCTGCCACTCTTAACTGTTTAAGAGATGACGTCGGAGGCTGCGTTGATCTCACAACTTTTAATAATTTTAATGTGTTCAATCGAGCGGGTGCTATTATATTCCAAGGCGCCTCCGCGACGGGTGGATTTACATATGCTGGTATTTCGTGTAACACCTTTGATGCAGCAGCCGGAAATGATGCTTGTCCTCTCCGTTATAATTTAAGCTGGACAGTAAGATGTCCTGGTGGCGTTAACCCTTGTAACAAGCCCATCGTTCATGTCCAGGGCTTACTGGTTAACAACCCCCAGAATAAAAGTGATACTTCTAATAACATTGATGTCGGGGCTTATACGCTTGATTTTAATCGAGGGGATTTGATGAGGTATGAACCGCTTGAGGTTCGTCATATTCAATATGATGGTTCGGCACCAGGAGCCTGTAACGTGGGTGGTTTGGCCACCAGAGCTTTAGGTAATTTGAATTACGATGTCGGTGGAAACATTTCTGGAACAACCGCCACAACCTTTACATTAATAGCGGGAACCTATTTTTGTACAGTGACCGCTCAAGTCTATCACCAACCTACAGGTTTTAAAATTCAACTGAATGGTGGTGGTGGAAACATTCATCAAATCGCCAATGGATTTACGGCTCCTTATACAAGTCAAACAGTATCAGGCACGATTGGTCTTCAGCTCAATGCAGATACCGCCTTTACTGTAGAGCAGTATTGCCCTGCGGGAACACCGACAGATGCTCCTGCTGCTAATTTCCAGCTGGGTATTCCGGCACCCGATTATGCGATCGGTAATACATTCACTCGGGTCAGTTGTGTTCGGTCACTTTAAAATCGGGTTGCTGGTAAAAAATCATAGATAAATAATGGCTCAATATTGATCAAATCAATATTGGGGACGTCTTTAAATAAGTCTTTATGCTTATTTAAAATCCAAATATCCCCTTGTTTCTGGAAATAATTTTCGTAGAGAAACGAAATAATCTCAGGAGCTCCAAGATTCACTTTTGTGGTGTAAAAGATAAAATCGGGAGAGTTGTTTTTTAAATGCTCTAAAGTGTAGGCTCTGCTCTGGGGGTCACTGGGGCCTAAAAACCAGAGTCCAGAGGGGTAGCGAGGTAAAATCCCAACACTGTCAAAGTAGTTCCCCTCAGGCAATAATTTAAAGAGCTTTTCAAGCTCCGAAATCGCTTTTAATTGCTCGCGATTATGGGGAAAAAGGGTCTGAGGGATAGTCATCAGAAGGGGAGTTATTATGATGACTAGACTAAAAATGATGCTCTGAAAGGGCTTTTTATAACGATCGAGAAAGAATATTAAAGGGAGGCCCATAAAGGGTAGCATGGAGGCTAAAAAATAAGGCCATTTCTCGGTTTGGATGAGAGTCATCAAAAGAGCGAGCAGGGTGAGTATAACTTGTGTATCCTTGAAGTGATTTTTCTCACTTTGTGGTCGCCATAGATAGATCAACAAGCCCCATATGATAAAAACATAATGCATAAAATTGATTTTAAGACTGAGTAAAATATGAGACCAATTTCCTGATGAAAAAAAATCACTCATAGTATTGATTTGGTATTGAAGGGCAAGGCTGTAAGGGTTGGCTAACAAAATTTGGGCAGAATTGAGGAGAGAGAAAGTTGTTAAAATTATGCCCACCGGAAAAAACAGATGGATGAGTAGAGAGAGGAGGAGCTCTGTGCGGCTTTGATTTTTAATATTCAGAAAGAGTGAGTAGACGATCACCGCAGTGAGAAGAAAGATGGATTTGGGGGTGGAAAGAAAAGCAAATATAAAAAGAAAAAAATCGAGAGGTTTAAAGAGTCGCCCTTGCGAATTATGGAGATAGTTATAATTGATTCGAGTGTAGAGAAGTAAAATAAAAAAAGTCGATACGACATCGGCTCTGACCCGAAAAACATGGCAAATGTAAATCTGAGCCGTCATCAAAAAAAAGAGATATAAAAAGGAAGAACGAAAGGATTTTGTCAGCCAAAAAATATTAGTGATAAATAAAGAAAGATTGAGGCTGGCTAAAAAACCAAAAAAAAGTCGAGAGAATTTTATATGATGAATGTTTCCAAGCTCAAATCCATAAAATATTTTTAAAAAGGAATAGAAAATTAATTTGTAATAGAGCACTAGGGCTTCGCCACTGGTTTCTCCAAGGAGGCGAGCCGAAGCAATGGCCCAAAGTTCTGAGTGGGAAATGTAGTAGTTTAAGCTTAAGTAGATAAAAACTGGAAAAGAAAGAATAAAAGAACAACAGAAGACGATGAGGGCCGGAGATTTATTGTTAAAAAAAAGTGGAAAATAATTCTTCATAGAGAAAAGAATCCTTTATGAGACTTTAAGAAAATTTGTCGGTCTGATCAATGCTCACCACACCACGCTTGAGGGAGAATCAGTTTCCAGTAATCGTTAAAGCTTTTTCGAGCAATTTTATTACCGATATAGAAATAAAGATGGTCTCTTAGGGCTGAGTTCTTTGAAACAAAATCCAATTTTCCAAATCCTTGGGAGTTCGTCTGAGTTAAGCCTCTATGGCCATGGCTTTTCCATCGTAACTTATTACTGGAAAGGGGAGTGAGTCGAACAGTCTCGACAGTTCCGGTTGAGTCCCGACACATCAGATGAAAATGAAGTTGTGAAAAGTAGAGATTTTCGCAGTAGGGTCGAGGTGAACGATTCGACTTAATTTGACAGGTGTTAAATATTTTCTCTTCATAACCTAATTTTTTAGTGTTTCCACTCATGTTGAGTTCGTTGGCCAAAGAAAACATATCAATGTCATTGTATTGATTTTCTTGGGGAACATGATTGGTGTAAACAGACTGACTTTTAGGCAACAACTCAGAGTCATCTTTTTCAATCACTGGATCAGTGACACAGCCAGAAAAAAAGAGTCCTAAAATGGGGAGAATCAGAGCAAAAACCACGATATTCTATTGCATCGGTTTTTACTCTTTGGGTCAATGCCAGTGGGCACTTACTCGTTGAGAGTCCAGCCACATTGTTTGTTTTTATTTTGCTCCTGGAGCCATGTTTCTAAAGGCTTAAAATACTCTCTGAGTGCAGAGGCATCCATTTGCTCACTCCCCGTGACAGTGGCCAATGCTTTAGGCCAGGGTTGGCTACTGCCGAGTTTCATCATGTTCCAAAGTTTTTCTCCAGCCTCTTTGTTGTTGTAAATCGAGCATTCGTGGAGAGGTCCCTTGTGTCCAGCGGTTTCACAAAGAGCGCGATGAAGTTGAAATTGTAAAATATGGGCCAGGAAATAGCGTGAGTAGGGAGTGTAACCGGGTATATGGTATTTCGCTCCAGCATCGAAGGCGTCAATCGGTCTTTCGTTGGGTGCTTTTACCCCTTGATACTGTTCACGCAACTTCCACCAATCTTTGTTATAATTTTCATAGGTTGTACGTCCATCAAAAATTTGCCAGCGGTATTTATCAATAAGGAGTCCAAAGGGGAGAAAGGCCACCTTAGCAAGAGCCATTCGCATCAAGTTGGGGATGGGATCACTGGGTTTGTTATCATTCTCTGAAAGGAGTTTGATATTTTTGAGATAATCAGCCGTTATGGAAAGTTCAATGGTGTCACCCAGAGCTTCGTGAAAACCATCATTGGCACTGGCTTGATAAAGTGCTGGTCGATCTTTATATGCGAGATAATAGT
Source organism: Bdellovibrionales bacterium (assembly GCA_041736775.1). Taxonomy (GTDB): domain Bacteria; phylum Bdellovibrionota; class Bdellovibrionia; order Bdellovibrionales; family JAGQZY01; genus JAGQZY01. The sequence continues at coordinate 4,725 of JBGSSY010000369.1, forward strand.
AAATATGTCCCAGCTCGTGGTGAATGGTGCGAAAATTGTCTTCGTCAATTTCAATACACATCTTGATACGAACATCATCCGCCATATCAATATGCCAAGCCGAGGCATGACAGACGACTTCACGATCCCTGGGTTTTTCAAACAATGACTTGTTATAAAAACTCTCAGGCAATTGAGGCATACCCAAAGAAACAAAAAAGTTTTCTGCCGTTTTGACCATTTTAGGAGGGTCATAGTTGGCTTTTTTAAGCAGGGCCGTCATGTCGATCGACTGTTTAGAATTAAGGCCAACCACGTCTGAAATATTATCCCACGATTGGGCCCACATATTACCGAGTAGATGGGCGGGTATAGGACCTTGGGGATCAACGATTTTGGAACCGTATTTTTTTTCAAGTTGGGAACGAACAAAACAATGAAGTTGCTCGTAAAAGGGTTTGATTTCAGTCCAAAGACGATCCAATTCTTTTTCAAACTGATCGGGTTTCATATCGTAATTTGAACGCCAAAGATCAGCCATATCTTTGTAACCCATTTCTTTTGCACCTTCGTTGCCTAATTCAACCGTGGTACGGTACTTTTCTTTCATTGGAATAGAAACGGTTCTCCATCCTTCCCAAGCTTTAAGAAGCTCTTGAGGGTCACGGGAGTTGGCCATAATTTTTTCAAGATCTCCGAGGGTTTTGCAATCATCAGGAGAGGTGCAAAATTGACCACTTCCATAAAGACTCTCTAATTCTGATTTAAGTTGATTGAGAGTTTTATTTTTTTGAGTCTCTTTGGGAGCTGGAATCACGAGAACTTTGGCCAATTGACTGATGGCTCTTTTTTCATCTTCGTTTCCGCCTTTGATATTTTTAGAATCAATCGCGAGTTCAGTGACAAGAGAGGAGAAACGAGCATTGTAATCTGAAGAGATCCGGGTGGTGTCATCAGTAATAAAATTAGCGTGAACCCAACTGGCAATGCTTGCAGAGTGATTTTCTTCTTTAAGTTCTCGGTTGGCTTTTTCTAAAAATTCCTTGGGGCTCTGAACTTTTGAGGATGGCTGACAAGAAACAACCAAGGTGAACAGCAATCCCATAGAAAAAAGACGGATCATAAATAGACTCCTTTGAGGTAAAAAAGAAATACACTTAAGCTTTCTGGGAGGCAAGGTTAAATCAAGGAATGAAAACGAGTCGAGGCCCTTTTGAGACGATAAAGACTATTTAAGACGCCAAATCACGGCGTCAAAATTTCCGCCACTATTTCGCGAGTGACCACCAATGTAAAGTCGATTGAGATTGTCCTGAAACACCGCCATTCCGGCATCAGCACCAAAGCCTCCGGCGGCGGAATCGTGTGAGAAAAATCCATCAACATTAAAATCAGGATCGAGAGTTCCATTGGGACTGTAGCGCCAAATCACAAGATCGTCATTACCGCTGCCTACGACGACAATTTTGCCATCATTATCGATCAAAAGGCTTTGACCCAAATCATTTGTGCTTCCGCCAAAAAGAGAGGAAACATCAAAAGT
>JBGSSY010000059.1:0-13208 GCA_041736775.1 Bdellovibrionales bacterium
GGGGAGACTGGTCAGCTTATTTTGCACGCAGGCCAATAAAATTAGTGAAAGTAAAGAAAGATTACAGATTGGCCGGATGACGCCGATAGGTGGTCAAAGTCCCTTGAGAGTAAACCGGTCAGGTTCCCTTGGTAATAACAGAGTTTGGTAAAACTCTCACCAGCAAGAACTTCAGTGTTTAAAAGATCTCTCGGCAGTGGACAGTGATAGCCGGTGGAGACGGCACAGGGTGGATTGTAGGTAAAGTTAAAATCCACATTCAACTCCTCACCGTCTTTAACCTCTCCTAATTTTCGGTCAAATTGGAGATTTAAAAAACGTCCGGCACCATAGGTTTTTTTACCGTTTGAGAGATCACGGAAAATTAAAAGCGCCATGGGGATATCTTTATAAGAATCATTTTCCATAAAGTTGTAGATGGCTAAAGTTTGTTTTTGACCGGCGAGAACAAATTCGAGCTGAGCAAAATGATCCACTTCTTTAGTGCTTCCGTCTGATCTTTGAATTGTGACTTTTTTTGAGGGTTTAAGCCATTTCATACGGCCCTTAACTTTCCAGTCAGGGTCATAAGCAAAGAAATTTCTTTTTCGTTTTTGGGAGAGATCTTTTTGAGAGAGATCATGAATAAAAAAACGATATTCATTTTTTTCTTTGGCATGGAAGGAGGTTACAAAAAGATTTTCTCTTTTTGGAATCATGACCTCTTGATCCACCAAAATTTCAATTTTGGTATTATACTTTTTATCAACAAGCGTGATTTTTTGATCAGCGCCGGTTGTCAGTTGGATCTCACAATTCTTGCAATCTTTGCTGAAGCGAGGATACTTTCCACTCATATCAATAAAGGTGGATCCTGCTTTGTCAGAAATATAAATGTGATGGGTCGCCGTAGGGGCAGAAAGTTTTTTATCAAAACTTTCTTGTGATTCTTTTTTCCATTTGACCCAATCGGGTGGCGGGTTTTGAGCGGAGAAGATAAATAAAGACACTACAATCTGAAACAATGAATGCATTAAAATCCTTTACTGAAGCATTAATTTTTTGATTTCTTTCACGGGTGCGCTCCCAAAACTTAAAAAAGTTTCATGGAATTCTTTCAAGTTAAAGGGCTTTTCTTCCTGAGCCTTTTTCTTTTTTAAGGCCTCTCGAAGTGAATAAATCTCATTAAAGCCAGCAAAGTAACTGAGGAGCTGCACTTGCGAAACCGTAGCACGATTCCATTTACCATCGGCCTCTGCTTTTTCTTGAAAGGCCATCTCTGTCATGAGCTTCATTGCGTCAGCTTTAGAAAGATTTTTGTTGTGAACTTCATAATCAAGAATGGTGTTCGTCACCACTCGCAAAAACCACTTGTAATACATCAACCAAAGCTCAGGGCTGTTATCCCCGTAACCTTCTTCAAGCATCATCCGCTCGGTGTAGACCGCCCAACCTTCAACCATTGTTCCATTTCCAAAAATGGATTTAATAAGGCTTGGTGATTGATTGCTATAAACAAGTTGAACGTAATGACCCGGAACAGCCTCATGGATATTAAGGATCTGAAGGGTGTAATCGTTGTACTCTCGTAAATAACTGTTCTGTTGGCTACGGCTCATACCATCAAGGGGTGTGACATTATAAAAAGTCTCTCGTTCTCGATCAAATGGTCCTGGAGAGTCTACCGATGCTCCGGCAAAACCCCGTTGGTAGGTTGGAGTTTCACGCACTTTAAGCGGCTTATTAGGGTCAAGAGTGAGCAAATCTTTTTTTATGATAAATGCAGTCAGTTGAGGAATCTGTTGCCGAACAGTCTCAACAAATTTTTCAGGTTTTGTATGTTTTTGCGAAACTTTCTGAATCACTTGGTTCATCACAGTTTGTCGATCTTTGGGAGGAAGTTTTTCACCAAAGAATTTCGGATAGAGTTCAATAGAAAGTTCAAACATCTTAGAGCGGATATCCTCTTGGGCACTCAGGGCTTCTTTATAAAGCTTTTCAGGTGAGCTTTCTATTTGCAGATCAAATTCAAATTTTTGTTTATAAAGATCTTCTCCTAAACGAAAACTTTTAAATCCACCCATTTTCTGAGGGTTCGATAGCAAACCTCGCAAATAACTCACATATTTTTTAGAGGCCTGAAGTGTTGAATCCAGATTTCGATTAAATTCTTTTTTCTCTTGAGTCTTTAATTTTGATTTTTTAACAGCCGCTTTCACCTGACTATTGAGATATTTATGAAATCCTTCAATCTGTTTAATGGCTAAGTTAAGATGCTCTTGTGTGGCTTGTTTAATATTATTTTGCGCCGCCTGATAATACTCTTTAGAGAGTGCAAGTTTTTTTGAAATATCCTTTAATCGATCTTCAAGAGCTCTTTTTTCTTTCTCAAGTACTCCACTGATATCAGAACCCATATTATAACGAGCCGGATTCCACTCATGGGATTTTAGAACTTCATAGTTCCAAATAGAAGATTTCAGTTCGTTGGTGATCAGCTTTAAGTCCGTGCGTTGAGAAATGGATATTTCATCCTCGTTAACCGCTTCAAATTCTTTCAGAATTTTTTTGTAAAAATCCTGTTTCGCTTGAAAATTTTCAGGATTGGGAATTTCAAGGATGGAGTCGTATTCAGAAAGTCCAAGTTGTGAAGCCATTGCCGTATGGACCTTCCAGAACTCAGCCAAAAAATTTTCAATTTGAGTATAAAAAGCTGGATTTTCTTCAACCTCAAACGGAACACTGGAACAAGAAAGAAGAAGTGAAAAACAACAAAGAAAGGTGAACTTTTGCATCACTCAAAATCCTAACCTTAAAGGGAAAAGAACTGGCGATGACGGGAGGATTCGAACCTCCGACCGTCTGCTTAGAAGGCAGATGCTCTATCCAACTGAGCTACGTCACCGTCACAGGGAGTCAATATAGAGTAAAAGGTAGATGAGTTCAACGGCAAATTACCCCTAATTAATACCGATAATGACCTAAAAAGCTTGCGAAAAGCCCCTTCTGCGCCTGATCATTCATATGTCGCTGAGTGAATGAAAGAAATCTTCAAATTGGGATTGCCCAAGAAGTTTTCATAAAAGCGCCATGATCTTCAGAAAAAAGCTTTATGAAGAACTCTAAAGAAAAAGAATCCATTGGATAAATAAAAAAAGAAGGGAGACAAATAACCCAACACCGATCCTAAATATTTTTTTTAAGAAAAGCTCTCAAGGATGTTTTTAAGGCTCTCAGGGCTGGGTCTAAGGTCTTTTTCATCCATCAAACAAAGAGGTTTGGGGTTGAGATTTTGTTGCTCGACAAGATTGGTTTTTTTCTGATCCAAATAGAAGAGACCAGTCACAAATTGTTCTTTCTTTCTGGCTTCATGAAGAACTCTCATAGCAGAGAGTTCATCTGTGACATCATGGCTGTTTCCGTCAATTTTAGTGAGAACAAGTTTTGAGCCGTCATGAAGTTCAATCAAGGTCGAATCTTTATAATCCACCGAGATTTCCTCTTTGGCTTCGATAAAACCCATATCCTGAAGTTGGAACTTTCGCTCTTTCACCTGATCGTAACTTTTGGTGGATCCGGTGTGATTTGCAAAAGTCACACAAGGAGAAATCACATCAATAAAAGCCGTACCTTCAAATTCAAACGCCGCACGAAGAAGAGGCACTAATTGTTTGGCATCACCCGAGAAAGATCGAGCGACAAAGCCACAACCCATCTCAATCGCTAAAGAACAAAGATCGATCGAACCAAAAGTGTTCATTTCACCGGTTTTGCGTTTTGAACCTTCATCAGCGGTGGCAGAAAATTGACCTTTAGTCAGACCATAAACGCCGTTGTTTTCGACAATATAAACCATAGGCAGATTGCGACGCAGAAGATGACAAAATCCTCCCAAACCAATGCTGGCCGAGTCCCCGTCTCCAGAAACACCGATAATTTTTAAATCTTTGTTAGCCAGCTTTGCACCCGTAGCCACCGGTGCCATTCGACCATGGAGAGAGTTAAAGCCAGCGGACTTATCTAAAAAATAGGCTGGCGTTTTGGATGAACAACCGATTCCAGAAATTTTCGCCACTTCATAGGGATTAATCGATGATTGAAAAAGGGCTGAGACAATATGATTGGTAATACTGTCGTGTCCACAGCCTGTGCACAAAGTAGATTTACTGCCCACATAGCTTTTACGATCATACCCAAGCTGATTAACCGACATGGAAATTCCTTTCCAATAAACGATTGGATAAAATTTGCGGACAAAGGGGCAAACCATCGCAATTGGTTTCAACAAATATTCGGGGTGCCAAATCCGGAAATTCTGAGCGTAAAAGCTCAGTCATTTGTCCATGTTGATTTTGCTCAATAACAATAAGCTTTTCATGCTGAGCCATAAATTCTCTCACCAAAGCTGTGAATGGATAGGCTTTTAGCCTCATGAAACTCAGTTTTGAATAATCCAATTTTGATTTTGCTGTTGAGTTTTTAAGAAGAACTTGAAGTTCTTCAATAACAAGATCCGTACTTCCAAAATAGATCACACCCACTTTGGCTTGCGGGTTGAGTTTAATTTCTGGTTCTGGAACCAACGTTTTTAAAGTTTCCCATTTGCGATCCAAACGATTCATTAGAGCTTGATAGTTGTCAGACTTTTCAGAGTATTTTCCTTCAGGGGTGTGTCCTGTTCCCCGAGTAAAATAGGCCGACAAATCATGATGAGTTCCAGGCAGTGTACGATAAGGAATTCCGTCGCCATCCACATCGGCATAGCGAGCAAACTTGCCAATTTTATCGAGATCTTCTTTGTAAAGAACTTTCCCTCGGTCAAATTTTTCAGTGGGGTATTCAAAGGGCTCGCTCATCCAAAAGTTCATTCCCAAATCAAGATCACTCATCACAAATACTGGCGTTTGAGCTCTTTCGCTCAGATCCAGTGCAAGACTTGCAAACTCAAAACACTCTTTAGGTGTTGCTGGTAAAAGCAACGGGTGACGAGTATCACCATGAGAACTTCGCGCGGCTGCAATCAGGTCACCTTGTGAAGTTCTTGTGGGTAATCCCGTAGAAGGACCCATTCTTTGCACATCCCAAACCACTCCCGGAATTTCTGCAAAATACATCAGTCCAATCGCTTCAGACATCAAACTGATACCAGGACCTGAAGTTGTGGTCATCGCTCGTGCTCCAGCCCAACCAGCTCCAGCCACCATAGATATGGCGCCCAACTCATCTTCGGCTTGCACCATTGCAAAATTTTTCTCGCCATTTTTTTGTGTTCTGAGTTCATTGCAATACATCTCAAAACTTTCGGCCAATGAACTTGATGGGGTGATCGGGTACCAAGAGGCAAAAGAGCAGCCTCCATAGACAAACCCAAGGGCACCTGATGTATTTCCATCAATCAGAATTTTATTTTTATTGAGATCACGTTTTTCGACTTTGTAAGGAAAAGATTGATTTGAAAGTTGCTCTTTAAAATAATTTCGCCCCACTTCAACCGCTTTTTTATTGATCGTATAAACTGATTCTTTGCCTTTAAATTGGTGTTCAATGGTTTCACTCAGAGCTGATTCTGGAATTTGAAGAATCTCTGCAAGAAGACCAACATAGACCATGTTAACCAAAAGTTTTTTGAGCTGAATCGATGGGCTCACGTCTTTGGCAAGCTCATTAAAATCAACTGCGATCACATTTTTGAGTCCTGACAGCAATTCGCTCTCGACCTTTAAACTGGAATTATAAATAAATAAACCGTCTGGCTTAACCAAGGCTCGATCATCGAGTACCGTATCTTTATTCATGGCCACAACGATATCTGAGAGAGCCTCGCGAGCAACAAAACCCTGATCGCTCACACGAATAGAAAACCAGGTGGGAAGGCCAGCGATATTGGAAGGAAATAGGTTTTTGCCGCTGACAGGGATGCCCATTCTGAAAATTGAACGCATGAGAATATTATTTGCCGACTGACTTCCGCTGCCGTTAATCGTTGCCACAGTCATTGAAAAGTTGTTCACACGCACTGACAAAAAAACCTCTTTGCTTAAGGGTAAAGACTTTAAGAGAAAGGCCCTAGGGATTCAATGTCGAGAGTGGGTCACGATATGTTGCGTCTTAAATCAAGTGACCTCAAAAAAGGCGATTACTTGTAAACCGCCTCAAATTTAACGTTTAGACTCTTGGGAACGGTATCATCAATTTCAATTCCAGCAGCAAGAATAATGGCATTGCGATCGGGGTCATAAACCCAGCCCTTCAGGGGGTCATTCAGAAGACGCTGATCTCCATAATAGACTTCTAAAGTGGTCACATCAGGAAGCTGATCCAAATAGATGGTTGAAGCTGATCGAATTAACCGAGTGGCAATTCTCGCTAAATCCTCTCCGTAATTGGGCTGACAAAGACTAAATCGATAGCCTCGCTCCTGGAAGAGATCAATAATTGTGCGCAACTTAATGGGGTCCATATTTTCGAAACTTTTACAACTGTTCTCAACATGAACTAAAGCCGCTGCATAGTGAATTTTTCTCTCATCTTTATCTTTAAGATCTCGAAGAAAGTCATAAGCCACTTGGGCTGAAAAGGCACTTTGGTCTTCGGTATCGGTAATGACAAAAATGGCGAGCTGAGCCTCTTTTCTATAAAAACCAAGATTGGAGCCACTGAGAACAGGTTCGGTGAAAGCTTTCATATGAATACTTAAAAACTCTTCAGATGCACTTCCACTAGTTCCCACACGCAGCATTTCAGACAGAATCAGATCTCCATCGGGTGTCAAACGATCCACATATGTGAAACCATTAACATTATGAAGTCTACCGCCGGGAGCAACGCTCCCGCCATCAAACAGTGAGGACGTTGTGACCCCAATATGATAGTCAATAAACTTCGTATTCAAAAAAATCTCAGTAAAGAGTTTAGCGTTTTCTGCTAACTTTTGCTGAAAAACATTCATACTTCCGGAATCATCAATAATAAACAAAATATCAACCGCTGGGTTAAATGAAATGTCATTAAGCTTTTTATCGACTATTTTTCGATCGACCATGGGAATTCTTTTATCCCCAGGCTCGGCTTGGCAACTCAGAATCAGCAAAGAAGAAAGTGTTACGAGACCAGTGAGAAACTTCATAGCGCTTTATCCTCTCCCGATTGACAACCTTTTGCGATATCAATCTGATAGTTTGAAAGTTCATCAAACCAAACTTCACCTTTAAAAGAAAAACTCAAGGTGTCTTTTGCTTTTGAACCGGTAGTCCCTTTTTTAAAACTGGGCTTTCCTTGATCCTTTGAAGATATAACTCGTTCCACTTGGGTCATTTGTTGAATCAACTCCGCCTCAACGATTTGCATTTTATTAAGGGTGGTTGAAATTTCATTCAGTTCTTGATCAGCAAGAGTTTTAATACGATCCAGTGCCTGATTAAAGCTCTCTTGGGCTCGGCTTGAAATTTGATTCTTAAATTTTTCCATATTGGCTTGAAAGCCAACATGGGCAGTACCTTCACTCAAAGACTGCGCATAAAGTTGATCCGCCTTTTGTGACTCTAAACGAAGGGCATTTGCTCTCTGAGCTTTAAAAAACAGTTCTTCATCACGAGTGGACAAGCGAGGGAGCTGATTAGCATCAGCCCCAAGTGCTAAAGTGCTTACTTTTTTTATAAAAAGTTTTTCAAACAAATGGTCCGTTGCTGGAGTTTGCGGTTGTTGTTTGAGAGCAAGCAAGATTTCTGCTTTCTTTTGAAAACGAGTTCGGAACTCTTTGAGTATCTGAGAAACTTCGGTGTAATCACAAACCTTAAGGTTTGCAAGACTAGCTAAATAGAAACTCTCTGGCCCTACATCGGCAGCAAGAGTAGGCACCAAAAGAGTTTGGGTATGAGCCAAAGCATTTTGGGGTCGCCCCATTCTCAGCTCAGCCCATGCCATTTCTTCTAAGGCTTCAAACCAATAGTCAGAAGCCTTTTTTACTTTGGAATAATATTCGATAGCTTGGGTGAGATAACCATTTTGATAAAGCATTCGAGCGGCGGTGAGATTAATAAGATTTTTAGAAATCGGATTATTTTCTTTAACTGTCTCAAGATGTTTAAGAAGACGAGCGGCTTTTATATCCTCGCCTGTTAAAAGTAATTCATTGATATAACGCCATTCTGTCCAACTTCTCTCCCAAGTGTTCGCTGCGGTTTTACGCAAAAGAGCTTCATAATCTTTGAGACTGATTTCTTGAGAGAACTGGCGAGCTCGAACACTGACCTCAGCAGAAACACCAAAGAGTGCAGTCCACTGCTCATTCCAGTTGAGTTCAACTCGATTCCAAATTTGATCATCGGTTTGCAAAAGCCCCTGCCAAAGTTGAACCATATGTGGGTTGATTTTTTGAGGGTTGATCGAAAATAAACTCTCAACAGCTGTAACCGGTAAACCATTTTTAAAAAGTAAATAGGCATAAAGTGAGCGACCGTTTTCACTTTGAGCAAAAGAGGTCTTTTCAAAGGCTGAGGGCCATTGATAAAGGGCTTTCTTAAAGTCTCCACTTTCTAGAAACTGAAAAAAGATGTTTTGTTCAGCATTGGGTTGAGTTAGAAATGATTTATAAAGATTACTTTTCTTATCAAAACTCATTTCGACTGATTTATTTTCACCACCCAAAGCATCCAGAAGATCATCAGCATGGACTTGAAAAGTAAAAATCAGGATCAAGCTAAATATTGTTTTCATCAGTCATTACTCCTATAAAATATAGCCCAAAGAAAAACCGGCAGAAGTGGTTTCAATTTGAGTGGCTGAACCCAATCTTTGGGCTTCATAAAATCTTTGGCGTATTTCTAAACGAGTGGTGAGATGTTGGGAGATCCAAAGACCAAAACCGGCTCCGACAGAAAAGGTATTGGTTTCACCTGAATTTAATTGGATGTTTCCATAAGATCCGATTCCATAAAGATCAAACTGTAAAACCGCTTGGTTAAAAAGATTGATCTTTCCGTAGATGGGAGCAAAGTGACCCATCACCTCATATCCCGATTCAGGCTGATCGACATCAGGAACAAGATTATCGTTTGTGATCAAATACTGTCCCTCACGAGAGAGTTCGTTAAACGCTGAAAAATAACCTAAACCCACTGTCCAATAGGGATTGATATGAAAGAAATATTGAGCCGTGAGCATCTGGGTTTGCAAGTAAGCATCACCACCAATCACATTGTTATAACCGGCTGAAATCTCACTTCTCAATCGACGATCCACCGTGCGCTCTTGAACGACTCTCACATCTTTTTCAGGCTGTAGAGCCTTGGCTCTGTTGATCAGAGTGTCGTTTCCACCTAAAGAGTCAAAATCTTTAAGCAGATCAGCTTTAACAACTAAACTTTGAAAAAGTATAATAAAAACGATTCCTAATTTTTTCATGGCAATCCTTTCTCTAGGGGGCAACTTGCAAAGTCATTTCAAATTCAGAGATCGCTTGATCTTTATAATAAACACTTAATTCGTTGGTGGTGTTTGTTGCTTTTATATTTAATTTAACTGTACCCACATCAGCAGGAGTCCATTCGATAAAACAACGGTTAACACTATTGCTGAGATTCAAGACATTTTGACAATAACAACGAGAATCCTTCCCTAATTCTTTTCCACAAGGGCTAACGAAGCTCGCTTCAATCTTTCCTTCATTGCGAGTGTCTGCCACGGTAAAAGAGTAGGTGCTTTTTTCGCCTTTTTTAAAGATGACTCTTGAATCTGCAAAGAAGAGTGGATTAGAAGCTTTGGTATATATGCCGTAAAAAAAAGTTTTAGCCATACTGCTCACCCCATAAACTGAAGTGGCTATCGCTTTAAAGCGAAAAGTTCCGTTGGAGTTTGTGATCTCTTTATTAAGCCCCATCACCACACGCGCCTTAAATCTCCAAAGCCCGGGTTCGTTTTCTACCGGCACAGGAGTTTGTTCGTATTCAATATATTGTGCACCACTGGTGCTCGTTAGTGTGTCTGGTAAAAGATTGAGCGTCGGAACGCTAGAGGGCTCATCGTCTCTTACAATAATAGAAAAAGGGTAATCACCAGAGAACTCTTTAACGAAATTAGGGAGCCCCTCCACTCTTTCAACAGTGGGTGAAGTAAAATTTCTGCGAATAATATGAATCGCAGAATTCACTGGCATCTCATGAAGAACTCCTTGGTACTCGGCCACTAAAGAAACAGTAAAGGGTATTACAAATACAGCTGTCTCTACTGGAATTCGAATTTGACTGACGTCAAATTTCAACTCACCCGTTTCGCCATCAAAACTGGCGCCGGGAAGGGTTTCGTCGATATTTTTAATGAGTAGAGAATGAAATTGAAACTCGGGATGGGTAATTCTGTAACCAATGTTCGTCTCAAGCACTTGACCTTGTTTGACATTGTAAAAAGGCTCAGCATCGACAAAAAGAACTCCAAAAAGCGGAGGCACTGCTTTTTTCTCGGCTCCTTTGGCAATGGCGTTTTGAACATTAGCACTTTGTCCAACAAAGGGATCTTTATCCCAGCCACTATGACACGCAGAGAATCCCAGAAATAGTAGAATGATTAATTTTTGCATAATGCCTCCAAAAATAAGATTCGAATATTTTTCAACCATGGCCCGTCCGTTTTAACAAGAAGGGATAAGAAACGGGAACCGCTTGGTTACCGGCAGGAATAGGAAATTTCCAAGTTCTCAATCTTCTTAAGATACAATCTTCGACATTTTGATCATTCAGTGAAGTGCTTTTGACCTTAGCCGATTGCACACCCCCACTGCCGTCAATCACCCATTGCACAGCCACACGACCGGCAAGAGAGTTGTTCATTTGTAAACCTTGTTCGTAACAAAATGTGATTTGTCCTAAATTTCTACGAACAACATCAGCGATTAAACTACTATCGAGGCCTCCGTCGACCGTCGCTTCTTCAGGTACAGGAATCAATGAAGCACCAGTGGCTCCAACGAGAGACAGGGTACCGTAACCGGCTTTTCCTCCCCCTTTTCCTTCTGTGCCGTAACCGCCACCACCTTTAATATTTTGTCCTTCACCTAAAGGGGCCGCAACCATACCTTTTCCATAGAGACTGGTTTGTACTCCACCACTTCCTTGACTGCCACCCAGACCAATTCCTGCACTGGCTTTAACCGCACCTAAATCAAGTCCACCCTTTTGAGTTCCCTTATTGAGTTGTCCTAAAGCAGCTAGTGCTCCACTTCTTTTCCAAGCAGCAGGTTGTGCTGTTTTCACAGGTTGGGTGGGAGTCTGAGCGACACTGATTGATTGTCGAATCTGAGTGGTCGCCCGTTCAATTTTTCTTTGCACCACTTTTACAATTTCTCTTTTTTTCTCAGGCGTGACTTCAACTTCCGCAATCTCGGATGGTGCTAAAACGGTGTTGAGCAAAATTCCGACCGAGAGATAAATAAAAGCCGAAGCTAAAATTATTTTTTTTATTTTTGAGGGGTCGGTCTCACTGGATTTTGAAAGTGTCGGCGCAATACTTTGTGGCTGTGCCAACTGAAGATAACCCAATTGATTCAGCTTGACGGGTCCAGCTTCGATCGCTTGGCCCCGAGATTCATTGATGATTTCAAAAGGAATTTTTTGGGATTTCAAATGCTCAAGTGAACTGAGAACCTCAAGTCGTTTATTGTCTTTACGATAAATAGTCCAAACTTTTTCTGGTTGAGTCCACGGAAAGACACGTACCACATCACCCGAAAAGTTATAAAGAACTAAGCTTTTTTCCATAGTAGACCTCAATTTCTTTTCGCCGACTGCTGAATACGATCTTTAAAGTCTTTTCGAACTTCAAGAAGACCATCCAGGACCTTGTCTTGTTCAACAGTGATGATCGCTTCATCAGAAAAATGATGTTTACCTTGAACCAAAATCTCATCAAAGGAGAGTTCCTTTGTTGTTTTGGCTTTTTTATTTTTTACGGCTGGAGCTGAAAAAACCAGAGATGGAACGAGTCCTACAATAATAAACATAAGTATCAATTTCATAATGATTTCTCCTGCTGATCAAAACCTTGCTCAAGAAGTTTGAGACGACTATTAAGATAAATAATCATGGGTGCATAACCGCGCTCTGTTTCGAGTTGAATGAGTTTTTTAAGAGATTCTTGGTTCAAAGGAGAGGACTTTACTTCTTGTCTTGCTCTTTCAAGCAGACTCAAAGAGGGCACTTTACGCGTCTCTTCTCCTCGATAGACCAATTCAAAATCGGTTCCCTTGGGGCGCTCTAAAAGAGCGAGCTTTTCAAGAGGGGGAGCTAACAATGCTTGGGTGTTGCGAGAGGACTTATGAAAATCAGAATAAACTTGCTCCATCGCCGTTTGATTCTTCCAAAGCTCATCGAGTTTAAACTGAATCTGATCCGCTTTTTCTTTATAAGGAGCTGCTTGTTGCGACAATAAAGTCAGATACTCTTGCTGTTCCTCAACGCTCAACTCTTTTGGAGTTGGCAAACCTAAAAGTTCATTAAAAAAGCCCATGTACTGAGTTTTGAGTTGTGAGAGAAATAAAGTTTGAGTCAGCCAGTCTTGCATTTCTGTGGCTTTTGCAATGGTGCGCTCAAAATCTGTGATCAAAGCGATACGTTTTTTGAGAGAAGAGGCAATTTGCGAAGTGCGACCATCAAGCTTATGTTGAGTGAGGATTGCCATTTTAGCCTCACCCTCTTGAAAAACCAGAAGACGTCGGATAACGACCGCTGATGGTGTATCCGCCAATTTATACTGATTCAAGAGCTTAAGAATTTCTTGGGGCTTCTTTTTTGATCCATTTAAATCGATAACTAAAGCTGCAAAACGATTTTTATCTTTGCTCAGGTGGGGTAGACAAATCTTAAGGTCAGAACTAACTTCTTTTTGTTCTCGCACCAGTTTTTCACAAATGGTCTGCGAAAGATTCTCATCCTGAAGACCAGCTAAGGCTTTTATATAATAAACTCTCGAATTTTTTTCTGCCAAATCAGCCAACCGAGCGGTTTCAAGCCAATTCTGAGTGTTAAGTTTTTTATAACTCAAGTAAGCTTCTTCGAAATTCAACTGCAATTCACTCAGCCACACTTTGTTTTCAAGGGCAAAAGTCTGTTCTTTGTCAGTTAAATTTTTAAGATTAAGGTAAGAACGAAGGGACTGATCCATTTCAACAAACTTTTTAAGTTTTCGTGCCAAAATAATTCTATTCTGATGATAAGACTTCAATCGTTCTGCATCGGCAC
>JBGSSY010000008.1:0-3304 GCA_041736775.1 Bdellovibrionales bacterium
AAAGACAATTTGAAGCATGGCTTTATTATCCGCTGAAGCTTCAAAAATATTCTCAGGCACCATTTCAACTAAAGGTTGTAAAGGGGACGACTCTTTGGAGACGGGTTTTCCCTTGGTCTCCTGCTCAAGTTCATCCTGATAAGCCCGTTGAAGTTGCTCACGCATCTCAACGGGAACGTTGAGGCCGGGTTTAATAGTATTGGCAACAACAACACCTGTGACTAGAGCAATAACAGTGGTCCCGGTAAAAAGTGCAATTGTTTTTCCGCCAATGCGTGAGAGTTTGCGAAGATCAGAAAGTGAAGCGACTCCTGTGATCAGTGAAGCGAGCACCAGTGGAACTGCAATTAATTTTAAGAGACGAACAAAAATGGAACCCCAAGGGTTGATCCAATTTTGAGTAAACTCCACCCATCCCAATTGAACAGCTAAAATTCCGAAGAGTGTTCCGGTCACCAAGGCCATAAGAATTTGTACGTGCAGAGGGAATTTTTTTGACATCTTAAGATCCTTGTAGCTCTTCAATAAGGTATCGATTGGGAACTTGAGTTAAAAATCAGCAAAAATCAAGAATTTAGTCTTAAATCAGCAACACATTGATGATATTGCTGGGCTGTTCGCCAAAATAAATTAGAAATTGAATCTATTTCATGAATGTTACCCACACCTTGACCCGCACTGAAGGTATTTTTGTAAGAAAGTTTTTGATTCTCTGAACCCCACAGCGCTCTTCCGGCTCGCAGGAGAGAAACTGCTCTTTTAATTTTTTGACTTTGGCTGAGAAAATTATCAATCAAATTGGGTTTTAAAGTCTCTTTGAGTTGAGGGGTAAGAATAAAATTTCCGGGGAAGCCGTCCACACGATCGGTATTTATGATGTCATCGCAACCAGCATCAATGATCGCTTTTTTATAATCTTCACTCACTTGCGCTTCATAAGAGGCAATAATTCGCGTTCCCATGTAGATACCGTCTGCTCCTAATGCCAATGCGGCGAGCAGGCTCCGCCCATCATTCATACATCCCGCTGCCACCATCGGGAGCTTAATCTGTTTTTTAAGATAAGGAATAAGTGCAAAAAGAGAGACGTCACCGCCATGACCACCAGCTCCACTTCCCACCACAACAAGACCGTCAGCTCCTAAATCTTGAACTTTCTGGGCATGTTTTAGCCCAATCACATCACAAAAGACTTTTGTCTTTGTTCCTCGAGTTCGCCGAATAATTTCTTTGGGACTACCCAGAGAAGTAATAATCAGTGGAACTTCAGACTCAAGAGCTTTTTCAATATGTTCTTCTTGAGCCCGATTGGATTTTTGCACAATAATATTAATCCCAAATGGTTTTTGTTGAAGTTCACTTTTAATTTCGCCAATCACCTTAACGTAATTTTCGATTGGTCTAAAATTAAGAGCGGGAAAAGTCCCCAATCCACCGGCTTGGCTTGCTGCAATCACCATCGACTTGTTACTGACCAAA
This sequence comes from Bdellovibrionales bacterium, assembly GCA_041736775.1. GTDB lineage: Bacteria > Bdellovibrionota > Bdellovibrionia > Bdellovibrionales > JAGQZY01 > JAGQZY01. The sequence goes on from JBGSSY010000008.1 coordinate 1,480, forward strand.
AACATCGGAGCACCAATAATCGGATAATCCATATTAAACATTTGGGTTATTGCGGTTTTGATGGGGGCTGGTTTTTCCATAGGTCCTCTTTAAAGATTTACAATTATTTGTCGCTAGGTTAATTGTGTAAGAATGATCAAGCAACTAGAATCTTTTCTCTCAGCGAAACAACAAGCTAATTTTAAACTCAAAGTGTTTTCTTTGACAAAAGTTCCCTTGCTTTTTTTGACCGGAGCAAAAGTTGTGCAGATTGATTCAAAAAAATGTCTGATCCAAATGCCCTTTAACAAGATCAATAAAAATCATTTAGGCAGTGTTTATTTTGGCGCTCTCGCTATTGGTGCCGATGCTTGTGTCGGCCTTTTGGCCACTGATAAAATTCAGCAATCGGGAGTTAAAGTGAGTCTGATTTTCAAATCCTTTCAAGCTCAATTTTTAAAGCGCGCCATGGGCCCAACCACTTTTATTTGTGAACAAGGGAAAGAGATTGATGAGTTGCTTTTTCGAACCTTAGAGAGCCATGAAAGACAAAATAAGGTTATTTCTTGCTATGCCCTTTGCCTCGATGAAAAAGTTGCTGAATTTGAATTAGAACTTTCTCTCAAAAAAAAATAGATTTTTATCAGCTTTGACTGACTTTGACTTTATCTCTTTGTTGTACTCCTTTAACTTTTGAACATTTTAGCTCACACTAAAGTCTCAATCTTTCCCCAAGCCATTAGTCGTTGTAAAAAATAAACTTTGGGGCCAGACCTCGACCAAAATCTAAAAAACCCTTTGATTTTAAAAATTGAAACCCATTTATTCGACTTTTTAGACTGACGAAAGTGAACACTTTCTCAAACTCAAACTCAAACAAAAATAAAATCAATCAAAATAGTAAATAAAAATAATTCACAATTCCAGTATTTGGTCGAGTGGATTTATTTGATTAAAAACTGTGTGAATCCGATAGGTTGCTAAACATAACGTTATGAAAAAAAGTCTTATCCTGATTATTTTATTCTTACTTGCTGGTTGCGGAATCGATAAAGAAGGTTCTGCAGGGCAATCCTCTGTTCTCTCTCGTGGTGAACTCGATCTTACTTTTTATAATACGGGTTATCTCGTCCTCAGCGATGCTGCAGGAGGAGATGGCGACGACTTTATTTATGCAATGGCCAAAGATTTTAACCAAAGAATTATCGCAGTAGGCAGTTCAATCAATGCCTCAGGTAACAGTGATCTCACGGTCTGGCGCTTTAATAGCGAAGGTGTACTTGATACGAGTTTCAGCGGCGATGGAAAATTCATACACAACAATGCCGCTGGTGGAAATGATGATGATGTTGGCTATGATGTGTTTGTCTCAGGGGCCAACGAAATTTTTGTGACTGGGTACTCAATCAATGGCGCGGGCAATCGTGATATGACGGTTTGGAAATTAACCAGTTCAGGGGCATTAGATACAAGTTTCAACTCTACGGGATATTTTGTTCACGATGGTGCGGCCGGAGGCAATCTTCAAGATCAAGGTCAAAAAATTAAAGTCATGAGTAATGGTCGAATTGTCATTGCTGGATTTTCAGATCAAAGCTTGACCAATCGTGATCTGGCCCTTTGGAAACTCTCCAGTAATGGCGCATTGGATACGAGCTTTAACACCGTCGGTTTTGCTACTGACGATGGGGCCGCCGGAGGCGATAATGAATGGGCGAATTCTTTGGTCATTGACTCCTTGAATAATATTTATGTGGCGGGACAATCTGAATCCATTGCCAACTCCTTTGATATGACAGTTTGGAAGTTCACATCCAGTGGCAGTCTCGATACGAGTTTTAACAGC
>JBGSSY010000133.1:0-9260 GCA_041736775.1 Bdellovibrionales bacterium
AATAAAACGATAGGAGCACCAAAAGTGAGAGGGTCAAAAGCAGACTCTGACTGAGATCATCAAAACCGAGCTGGGCAAAGAAACTTTTTTGACCGGTTTGATCGTAACTGAGAAGAAAAAGATTCCAGTTGGTCGATATAGCATCAATCATGAGAAGTGAGCCTTTAATCCAACCCGAAGAATAACGGCTGATATAATCCTCCCCACTCAAAGAGGAAAGAAGCTCATCCTCTGATAAGGAATGATAAGCTTCGCCGCCGATTTCAAAACGCAAGGGGGAAACCATCACCGTTGGGTCAAAACGCAACCACTGATTTTTTTCATCGGACCAAATCTCCGTCCAAGCGTGGGCATCTCTTCCGGTTACCAAATAATAATCACTGAGATTATTTTTGATTCCCCCTTGAAAACCGACCACCACTCGAGAAGGAACTTCTGCCAGTCTCATCAGGGCGGCAAAGCTAGAGGCAAAGTGTTCACAAAAACCTTGTTTTTTCTCAAAGAGAAACTCAGCCAAAGAATTTTCTTTAAGAGGCCCTGGAGTGAGCGTGTAGCGAAACTGACGTTGATAGAATTTCATGAGTCGCAATGCTTTTTGTTCAGAGTTCACAGCGCCGTCGCTTATGGTTCTAACCAGATCGAGAACCCTTGGATCTCTCACCTCTGAAGACTGCAAATAAAGCTTTCTGAGTGATTCTGGGAGTCGAGATTGGATTTCGGGGACAGAGACTGCATCGTAAATAAATTTTTTGTCATAGATTTTACTGAGATGAAAAATATTTCCTTCGACCCTTGTGGTAATTTTTTGTAACTCTAATCTTTTGTGTTCAACACTCAAAGGAAAATCGAGAACAAACAACCATTGATTAAAAAGAGGTTCCATCAACACTTCGTATCGGGTGGCATCGCTGGGAGCTGTTGTTGACGTTTGAAACTCATCTTTAAGTATCGGACTTCGAGACCATTTAAGTCCGTCGTGAATCGAGAGAACTGATCCTCGCCAGTAACGCTCCGTAGGACTGGGTACAGAACTGAGAAACCGAACTCGAAAAGCCACTTGATCGGAGTTAGCAATGCCAGCAATCGAACCCGGTTCGAGATTATCACTAAAACCTGAAAGGGGTTTTTTGGCATTTTGAATGTTAATAAATTGAGTTGAAAATCGCGGAAAAATAAAAAAGAGCAGAATCATAAATGGAGCGATTTGAAGAACCAGCTTTGAGCCGGTTTTGAGCAAAGTGATAAAATTAAATTTAAGCCTTGAACCGTTATGGAGTTGAACAAGAAGAGCGGTGGTGATGATCAAATCAAAAGCTGCAAAAATAGTGATCCCTAAAGTCTGCGATTCAAAAAATCGTGCGAGAAGAAGCATAAAGTTTAAAAATAGAAGGATCATGGCATCTCGGTAACCGACACGATCAATCAATTTTAAAGCGACGGCACAAATAAGAAGGGCCGATCCAGCCTCTAAACCTAAAATTTGGCCATAATTAAGAAAGACTAAATAGGTCAGTGTGAGCACAAGACCCAGTTTCGTTAAAAAATTGGGTAAAGGTACAATCTGGTACTCATAAAGCAAGCGCCAACTCAGACAAAGACCGCCCACCGCAAGGGACGGAATGGTGTAGTCACTAAAATGGGGAACAAAATTAAGTGCGACTAAGAAAATAAGACTGAGTTGGAAAAAGCGATTGGGCTCAAGTTTCATTGAATTTCCCGAAAACTGGCTAAAGTTTTAAGGCAATGGACTTTATGCTTCTCACCGTGTTGAGCTGGAATTTTTTTATTTTTAATTTTGAGGGAGTAAGAAAAATGATCTTTATCAAGATCATGTATCCATTTTGAAATTTGACGAAGTCGCCTCTCCGTTCCGCCCTTCATTTCATTATAGTCTATGCGGTAAGTGATCTGTTCACCTTCATCGAATTTTTTGGTCAACAGCGAACGTCCACGGGCATAGGCTTTCCAATCGATGTGTTTTTGAGAATCACCGGCTTGATACTTTTTATGTTCTGAAAAATCAAAGCCACTTTGTCTGAGATTAAGACCCACTTCAGGCCCCTCTTTCTCAAAGCTTTCCAAAGGTCCATCACCACTGGGGCGAGGATAGATGTGATATTCGGTCGAATTTTCAAAAGTTCTCCAAGCATAAAACAGACCAAAGGGATAACGACTGGAGAGTCGAAATTTTTTAATTTTCTTTTTTCCCCAAGCTCCCGTTTTAAACTGAAAATAATGTTGATGAAGTGATTTTTTGTAGATTTCATCCACAAAGAAATCAATTTCATCGTCATTGTCTGAGCATTGGATACGAAGTTGAGAGTGCCCTTCAGGATTTTGACTTTTGAGCCAGACAACTCCTTGCCCCTCCCCTTCACTGGGTGAAAGAAAGATATGAAATTTTTCAAGATTGATTTTTTTTATATTATTATGGGTCTGCACCATACCAATCAAAAAGAGCGCCACTAAAAAGAAACAAAGCATAAAGGCAAGATTGTTATTATAAATAGCTCCACCCGTAAGGCTGACCAAAATGCCAAAGCCGTACATCAATCCGTACTGGGTGGGAATAATATAAATTCTCTCGCGTTTGATCATGGCGTGGGAACGGATTTAAGAATTTCGAGACTGAGTTCAACAGGGTTTTTATCGGCAAAGTCATCTTGAGTTCTTAATCGATGATTCATCACCGCCACACCCACGGCTTGGTAATCTTCGGGGATAACAAAATTTCTTCCTTCAATGAAAGCATAGGCCTTTGCGGCTTTATTAAAATCTCTTGCTCCTCGAGGAGAGAGCCCCCACGAGAGGGTTCTGCTTTTTTCAACGATATCTTGAAGATAATCAAGAGCTGTGTCTGAGACGGTGACTTGATCCGTGGCCTTAATCAAATCGATCACTTCTTGAGCCGAGAAGAGACTCTCAAGCTCTTGAATCCAAAGATTGCGATCTCGCCCCTTAAGAATTCCTTTTTCAGCTTCGCGACTGGGAAATCCCAACTGGAGTTTCATTAAAAAACGATCCAATTGCGATTCTGGCAATGGAAAAGTCCCCACATTCTCTTGAGGATTTTGGGTGGCTATCAGAAAAAAGGGCTTCGGGAGGTCGTAAACTTTTCCATCAATGGAAACTCGTTTTTCTTCCATGGCTTGCAAACAAGCACTTTGTGTTTTTGGGGTGGCACGATTGAGCTCATCGGCCAAAATAAAATGGGCAAAGAGGGGCCCTTGGTGAAATTCAAAGTTTTGAGTGTTCTTATTAAAAATTGAAGTTCCTAGAATATCTGCAGGTAATAAATCGTTGGTGAACTGAATGCGTTGCTCGCTGAGTCCTAAAAGTTTTGAAATGGCTTTCACCAAACTGGTTTTGCCCATGCCGGGACGATCTTCTAACAAAAAATGTCCACCGGCAAAAAGACAAGTCACGCAAAGTTTTATTGTTTGTTTTTTATCGACAATAACTTCATTGAGTTTTGTTATCAGTTTTTCAATTTTTGGATGGGTTTCACTTGCACTCACTTTGGCCACGGGTACCTGCCTCTCTCGAAGAAAATCATAAGCTGTTGACAGCTTTTATTTTACCTTGGAATTGGCATTTCACCTAGAGACTCTATAGTGTTGACCTGCCATTAAGGCTGGCTTTATTTCTTTATGACTTTTGTCACAGGATAGGAGTGAAAGGTCTCTTTTCAATTATGAGAGCCTCTTTGAAAATTTCAAGGCCCATAAAATAAAGTCTATTCTTCAATATTCCGGCTTAAGGTCTTTGATTAAAAGTTGAAGTGTCTCTTGACCCATATAAAAGTTCAGTGATGGTTCAGCCACAATAGAAACACGCTTGGAGTTGAGTTGTTTTTTTTCATCAATTTCATCGACGAAAAACCACAGCGCATCGATTTTATGGCCATGAATATCTTTGAGAACAAGTTTAAGATGTTTTTCTTTAAGCACTCTGAGGCTTGAGACAAAGAGATGGTCTAGACGAAGGATGGGGAGAGCAAAACCAACTCCATAGGGTTCAAGTTTTATAAACCAAGATTTAAACTCAGAATTCAGTTCTTCAAGTCCAGCGACCAGGTCATACGATGGGACAGGCTCAGTTCTGGTATAAGTTTTAAAAAAATCATCTAAGCTCTGAGCCAACAATGGCGCATTGTTGAGGGGTAACTCAAAACCTGCCGCTTGATGATGCCCCCCAAAATGAGTCAAACAATCTTTTGCAGATTCAAAAGCAGCGAGAAGACTGAAACCTTCGGGAGCCCGAGCTGAGCCGACAATTTTATCACCCATCACAGACCCAATAAAACTGGGAACGTTATGAAGCTTAGTCACACGGGTGGCGAGAAGCCCCAACACTCCTTTGTAATAAGACTCTGACCAATGAAAAATAAAACCTTTTGGTTTTATGGTTTCAAGATACTGATCAAGAGCGAAATCCCCCTCTTTTTGGATATCTCCCCTTTGCTTTTGCGCTAAAAGAGTCTGTTCCACTTTTTGAACGGCTTGATTCAAATCCCTTTCTAAAAAGAGATCCAGAGCCTTCACACTTGAATTCATTCGACCAAGGGCATTGAGTTTTGGCGCCAGTTGGATTGCAACATCCGATGAACTGAGGCGTTTTCCTCTGAGATTGAGTTTTTCCATCAGAAGTTGAAGCCCCACTCTTTGGGTTTTGGCAAGTTGAAGAAGTCCATGCTGAACGAGAGTTCTGTTTTCGTTCACTAAAGGAACCATATCGGTTAAAGTTGCTATCGCAAAACAATCCAGTAAAATTTTTGGATCAAAGTCTTTTTTAAGGAGATTCAGTTCAGTCATCTTTTTTCGAAGGGCTAAAATTAAATAAAACCCTACACCTGTTCCGCAAAGATAGGTTAAACCAGAGGAACAATCTTTTTGGTTAGGATTTACAATGGCCACAGCCTTTGGAAGTTGATCTTTGGGTTGATGGTGATCTGTGATGATAAAATCAACTCCAAGTAAATAAGCCTCATCCACCGCTTTGACGTCCGTGATTCCCACATCCACCGTTAAAAAAAGTTCGACACCCTGATCGAGAATAAAGTTTTTAACAATCTCAGAGTGGACCCCGTAACCATCTTTAAAGCGATCCGGCTGAAATCCAATGCAGTTATTAAAACCTAAGGCTTCTAAGCCTGTTTGCACCAGTGCTAAACCCGGGGTTCCATCCATATCGTAATCGGCGTAAATACAAATCTTTTGTTGCTGGTTAAACGCATCTATAAGGCGATCAACCGCTAAATCCATATCTTTAAGGCACATCGGGTTTTTAATATCTTTAAGCCTAAATGAGATAAATTGATCGAATTCTTCAAAGCTCATAAAGCCACGGGTTTTCATCCATCTTTGGATCAAAGAGGGAACCGGCCAATCAATATCAGATTTTTTATGATCAACCGAAGATTGATCTAGAGTCTCTTGGATAAAGCCCCCCAAAATGACTTTATAATTTAAGGAAGAGGGTCCTTCAAAAGAAGAACCTTTAAGATTTTAAATTTAAGCTGTTTTACTTCTTTGCATCAGTTTATCAGTCATAATCATCAAAGGCGATGCCACATAAATTGATGAATAAGTTCCAATAACCACACCAATTGCAAACGTGAAGGCAAGATCTTCGATCACTCCGCCGGCAAACCAAAAAAGAGCCAAAGCAGAAGCTAAGGTTGTTAATGAGGTGAGAACAGTACGAGAAAGGACGTCATTGATGGATCGATTGACGATAAAGGTCAGATCCTTACCTTTAAAAACCACTTCGTTTTCGCGAACACGGTCAAAAGTGATAATGGTATCGTTGAGAGAGTAACCAATAATAGTAAGAACAGCAGCCAAAATTTGGATATTCACTTCTTTTCCAAGGAGAGAAAAAATAGCTAGTGTAATAATAGTGTCATGGAAAAGACAAAGGACTGCTGAGGGTGCGTATTTAAAGTCAAAGCGCAATCCCACATAGACCAGAATCATGATTAAGCTATAGACAATGGCTAAAATACCCTTGGATTTAAGCTCTTCACCCACTTGAGGGCCAACAGCATCGACGCGGCGAATGGAATCTTGGGGCAACTTAAACTCATTAATTAAACCACCCGTGACTTCTTTGATTCTTAAATTGTTTTTTTCATTCACTTCTTTTTCACTCGCACCTTCAGCCATCTGCATGCGAATCAGCACTTCATTGTTGTCGCCGAGACTTTGAACCACAACATTACCGACCATTCCCTCAAGAAAACCACGAAGCTCAGTCAACGGCGGAGTCCCCGCAAATTGGACTTGCACTTCAGTTCCTCCAGAGAAATCAATTCCGTATTTAAAACCATTACTGAAAATAATCCCAAGAGAGGCGACGACGAGAACCAGTGAGACAATCGATAACACAGGTGAGATACTCATAAAATCAAAGCGACCGAAGCCTGATTGTTTTTGTTGTTTAGTTTGTTGCATAGTCTTTCCTTCTTAGGGAGCAATGTTGAATTTGAGTTTACCAACCAAAAGATTAAGTATTGTGCGAGAGACAAAAATCGCCGTGAACATGGATGAAAAAACTCCCACAATCAAAGTCACCGCAAATCCACGAACAGGCCCAGTTCCAAAATAAATCAACACCACACAAACAGCAGCGGTTGTAATGTTGGAATCCAGAATAGCAGTGAATGCTCTGGCGTAACCCTCTTTAATCGCTCCCGCAAGTCCAGCACCTTTTGCCAACTCTTCTTTGATCCTCTCGAAAATAATGATATTGGCATCGACAGCCATACCGATAGTGAGAACAATCCCAGCAACACCGGGAAGGGTGAGAGTGGCTTGTAAAGATGTGAGAATGGCCAGAAGAATAAGAATGTTAAAGGCCAAACAAATGTCAGCAATTAAGCCGTAGGATTTATAATAAACGGCCATGAAGACAAACACCAAAATGGCTCCAACGAGGCCAGCAAACTTTCCTTTATCGATTGAGTCTTTACCCAGTGTGGGGCCTACTGTTCTTTCTTCGAGTTGCTCAAGCTCTGCGGGCAGTGCACCTGAGCGAAGGACCATTGCTGTTAAGTTAGCATCGTCCATCATTTTTTGACGGTCACCTGAACCTAATTCGATACTTCCGCGACCACCGGTGATGGGCTCTTTAAGATTGGGAGCTGTTTGCACAACACCATCAAGAACAATCGCCATTAATTTTTTAACATGTTTTGTGGTCAGTTCACCAAACTCTTGGGCCCCTTTGGAGTCAAAAGAGAACACAACCATGGGTTGTCCCAATTGATTCAAAGTCACCGCGGCATCATTGAGTGTTTCACCACTCATCATGGCGTCGGTTTGAAGCACATAAGGCATTTTTCCGGCTTCAAGGGTTTTTGCGTTTTCGAGTTTTTCAAAACGAATCACTCGATCTTTTGGAAGTTTGTCTTTAAGGGCTTCATTCACTTTTTTGACGTAGTCCGAATAACGAAGGTCATCTTGGCCAAGAGCAAATTTATCTTTTTCTTCAGCCTCTTTGATCCAGCCAGCCACTTCCTCAAGACGAGGTGTGCCCGGATAAAATTCAGGATCAACAATCATAAACTCAAGCTTTGCGGTTTTATTAATAAGGTCTTTGGCTTGAGCAGAATCTTGCACTCCAGGGAGCTGAACTAAAATACGAGTTTCACTTTGAGCCGCGATTGTAGGTTCTTTAACGCCAAATTCATCAATACGATTTCGAATGGTTTCTATAGTGCGGTCTACTAAGCTTTTCTTAAAATTTCTCATTTCAGCTTCATAGAAACGAGCTTCCATATATTCTGGAGTCACCTCAAGTGTTTGAAAAACATTGCCCTGACCGATGGTAGTGTCTTCCATATACTCTTGAACCGCTTTTTGATCCGATGGATTTTTAAAAGTGATACGAATATGACCGTTGGTCGCATCAATCACCTTCACCTCGCCCAAAGAAATATTTTTTTCTTTCTGCAACTCTTCATTCATAGTGTAGGTCATTTTTTTAATTCGGGTTTCAACCGCTTCTTCCATGTCCACACCGAGTACGAGGTGAAGACCACCCTGGATATCCAAACCATAGGAGAGTTTATCTTGCGAAGGCCACCAAATTGAACTGGTGTCGGTAAAATTGGGCATGGTTAACGCCAGAGAAATAAAAAGGGCTAAACCAACAATGACGAGTCTTGTATTTAAATTATCAAACATCTTTACCCTCTTTAATCGGATGTGAGACGTGGGTTTTTAAAACCCGTATATTGACGTCATCAGCAATCGCTAGTGTTACGTATTTATCGTTAAGACCCTCTATGGTCCCGAAGATTCCACTGCTTGTCAAAACCCGATCACCTTTTTTAATCGATTGGAGGAACTCTTGATGGGTTTTTGTTTTTTTGATCTGAGGTCTCATGATCAAAAAGTAAAAAACAAAAAACATTCCCAAGAAGGGAACAGATTGAACCAAAAAGCTCGGTTGAGCGTCACCCGCTTCGGCTTGCGCCCATAAAAAGGGCGAGTAAAGACCAAAAGACAAAATAATAAGCATAAACTTGGTCAAGAAAATCCTCCTGCTTGAATGAAAGAAGTTTTCTACACCGGATTACAATGATTTAGAAAGGTCTACTCTATGCGTAACAAGAAATAATATGATCCCGATAGGATGACCAGCGCCCCTCGAGTATGGCCTCTCTGGCTCCTTGCATTATTTTGAAGTAGTAATGCAAGTTGTGAAGAGTGTTGAGTCTGCTGCCTAAAAACTCACCAGTCATAAAGAGATGGCGCAGATAAGCTTTCGAATAATTTTGGCAAGTGTAACAAGCGCACTCAGGATCAAGAGGTGAAGGGTCCTCTTTATATTCCACTCGCTTAATGGATATTTTTCCTTGGGTGGTAAACAAAGTTCCGTTACGAGCGACACGTGTTGGAAGAACACAGTCGAACATATCTATTCCACTATCGATCGCAATGACCAGATCAAGGGGTGTTCCCACTCCCATCAGGTAGCGAGGTTTATCAAAAGGCATTTGATGACCGACTTTGGCCACAAGCTCATGCATCAACGGCATGGGCTCACCCACACTAAAACCACCGAGAGCATAACCGGGAAGATCGACAGTCAAAGTTTTCTCTAAACTTTTCATTCGTAAATCATAATCCAGTCCGCCTTGGGCAATTCCAAAAAGGAGGGATTCTTTTCGATCCATTCTTTCTTTACAGCGCTTGAGCCAACGGATGGTGAGATCCATTGATTCTTCGAGCCTCTGAGGTTCACAGGGAAAA
>JBGSSY010000161.1:0-3428 GCA_041736775.1 Bdellovibrionales bacterium
GCTCCGCCATACAAATTGTTTTAAGTAAAATTCAAGCTGATTGATCTCGGATGAGTTCGTTGTTGCAATCAAAAGGTGATGGCGGCTTTTGTTTCAAATCCAAAGGCTGTGTTGGTTGAGAAAGAATTACTTCCTCCTTCAAATGCGGCACCCGGAAGAAAAAGTCCTGTGCGGGTAATCCATTGAAATCCTTTAAAAGGTTCATATTTCAAACTCAAGTCTAACTCGTAACCCACATTGCTGTCCACTCCGGTCTGAAGTGGGTCTGTAACCAGCTGAGCAAATGTCAATCGAGTTTGAAAGTCAAACTTTTGAGCCCAACGGTAGTGAACAGCGCCCGAAGCAAAGACGGCATTGCTAATCGCTTCAGAATCAAAGGATTCAGAGGCAGAAAGAGTCGTTGCCGGCGCTGCCGTTGCACCATTTCGCAAGTAGGCTGTTCTAAAAAAATCAGCCGAACCCATAGGGTGATTAAAAAGAAGAAAGGCCACATCATAATTGCGATCAAAGATATAGCCTTCAAAAGTATTTTCAGTGCCTGGATCATCACCACTAGCGTAACCTAAATCAAAAGAGGCTCCCCAGTTGGTCGTATCGGGAAGCCATGAAAGTTTAACGGCCCCACCCATAGCATCGTGTTTAATTTCAGTCCCATTTTTACTCAGGCCCGTGTTGCCGCTCATAAAACCCAGTTCAAATGAAACTTTTACTTTTTCAACCCATTGAGAAACAAAAAAGTTATACGAGTCGACTTCATAGTTATCACTAAGAGTACTGCCGTTACCGATCACGGCCGTCGGTGTATCGTTACTATTGGCTCCACTGGTGGAGCGTCGAGCTTGATAAATGAGGCCGACGTCCAATTCCGTTTCAGGATTTTCATAGTTAAGCTGAAGAATAAAATCGTTAATATCATCTTCTTGATCCAAAAGACCTTCATAGGTTTTTGCGATCACAGGCATCACACTGATATTTCCCATAATCATACGGTAAGAAATCAAATCACGATTAGAAAGCCAATGATCAAAAGCTCCAAAGCCGCCATTAAAGGCAATTCCTAAACCAAAATGGATGGGGGCACGTCCGACTGTGAGAACACCAAACTCATGATTCCAATTGGCATAAAGTTCATTAACGGCGAGCAGTCCGGCTGCCTGTTGGCGACCGATGGTATTTGAATTGGAAGAATTGGTTCCACTCCCTAGATTATTAGGGCTTCCCGCCACCGAAGCACCCGGAGTGGGATTGACACCCACACCAAAAGTTTGACCCAATTGATCATTGGGAAAACGAGAGTTATTCAGAACATCAAATCGAGAAAAAATAGTAAAGCCATCAAAGGCTGTGATCTGAGGTTTTAAAGTCAAATGATGGAGCATGTAGGATTTGCTGTTGGCTCCATCCGCCAAAGAGGGTCCGTTGATACGAAGACCTTCAAAACGATATTGACCTTCCCATCGGATGTCGCCGGCCCAAACCGAAGTTGATGCTAAAGTGATCAGTGAAAAAAGAAGTGCGTTTTTCAAAAGTCCTCCAAAATAATATGTTAGCGGTGACCGCGGCGGGATAACTCTTCAGAATAATATTTGCTATAGAGGATTTTCCATTCAGAGCTGCCCTCAGGAACGCCTCTCTTGAGACGGTTGATTTTTTCTCTGACTTCAAGGTCCACATCGCCTTGCTCAGTGACCCATTGTAAAATGAGTCTTTTGGCTTCACGAACCACCAACTCTTCGGCGTCTTCATCAAATTCGATAAATTCATCGCCCCAAAGTTGATCGATCAAGATATGGGCAAAATGTTTTTGACGGTCGTCACTGATCATAAAACAATCCCACGCTCTTCAGCGATTTTATTTTTAAGCATGCGAAACATTTTATGTCGTTCAAAAGAGTCGCCTTGTTGCTTTTCGATATCATCGAGCATTCGATGCACTTCTTTTTCGAGCTGTTCTTCTTTTTCGTAGTCAGAAAGAATGATTTGCTGAGCCTTAGCAAGGACGGCTTCTTTAGTTTTGTTAAATTGAACCAAATTCTTTTTTTCAAGTTCAATCAGAACTCGCCTTACAAGACTGTCAATTTGATGGGTGGTCATTTTCATAAGCTTTGACTAAACGTGGGAGTGCGCCTAATGTCAAGCAGGATGAAACTGACTCGTACAAAGATTTTATACCTCTCTCTTTTGACGCTTTTCATCATGCTTCTTCTTCTCGTTTCATTCACAGATTATCGAATACAAAAAGCCATTACAGAGAAAAGATTTCTTGTTCCCACTCGCTATTACAGCAGCAGTAAAAAATTTCGCGTCGGAGAAATCCACAAGCCCTCAGAGGTCAAAAACTATTTTCTCGAAAACAATTACCGTGAGCGTGAATTTGCATCACCCCTCAGTGATGGTGACTTCAGCTGGGGAGAAAAAGAGCAGTGTGAAACCATTTTTAGTTCTGATGTTCCGGTTTTTCGCTGTGTCTTTTTTAAAAATCGCCAAAGTAAAACACTCTTTTTAATGGCTTTTAATGAATGGGACCAAATTATCTCCACTCTAAAAAGCAAAGAGCTGATTAAATCCCCTTGGGCCGAAGGGGATGCTGAAAGTTTCGCCCAGTATTTGGGGGATCAGCCCACTCAACAAACCCACACACCCTTAGGCGACATTCCCCGCTACTGTCTCGATGCAGTCATTGCCATCGAAGACCCCCACTTTTTAGAGCATCAAGGGGTCAGTCTTAAAGGGCTTATGCGTGCTTTTTGGGCGAATTTAAGACAAGTCAGGTGGTCCCAAGGGGGGAGCACCATTACTCAACAGCTGGTGAAAAACTATTTTTTAACTCCCGAAAAAACCATTTCTCGCAAAATCAAAGAGATCATTATGTCTTTGATATTTGAGCTGCGAGTTTCTAAGGATGATATTTTAGAAACCTATCTCAACGTCATTTATTTAGGTCAAAGTGGTGTTTTTGAAGTACGGGGCTATGCTTCAGCCAGCGAATTTTATTTTCAAAAAAAGATTTCAAAATTGGATCTTGGTGAATGTTCCTTGCTAGCAGCGATTGTGAATAGTCCCGGAAGTTACCATCCCCTTTTGCACCCGGAAAAGGCTATCAGTCGCAGAAAGCGCGTTTTAGAGAAAATGATTGAACATCAAATGATCAGTCAACAAGAGATGGAGGATGCTGAAAAAAAGCCTCTCCCCACTCAATTAAAATCAAGCCTTGCCGCCTCTGCACCTTACTATGTCGATGCGGTTAACAAAAAATTGGTTGAACTAGGGATCAAAGATCGTTCTGGCCTTCATGTTTATACGGCTCTTAATCCTCTCGCACAAAAAGCCGCCGAAAAGGCGGTTCGCGATACCCTCACTCGACTGGAGACTCAAAATCCCAAAATTAAAAAGATCAAAGAGGAGCAAAAATTAAGACTGGAAGCGAC
>JBGSSY010000168.1:0-2640 GCA_041736775.1 Bdellovibrionales bacterium
ACCCCACCTTCAGCTTGTTTAAGAACCTTTATGATCTGTTCTTCCTTGAACCTTTTGCTCTTCATCTTCCCACTCCTTTAGTTGAGTTTTACGCAGGAAGACTCACACTTCAAGTGGTACTAAATCCGGGTCTCAGGTCGCACTCTAGAGCGTTTAAAAATAAATATTCGTCAAAATATTCAAGCTCAATCTGGCAAAAATTAAATAGGAGGAAATATTCCGCCCACTTAATCTAGGACCATGAAACACACTAAACCAAACTTATTAATTAAAAAAATCACTCTCAAAAAAGAGACAAAAAACGTCGTTAAGAAAATATCGATTAAAGTTGTGCCGAAATCTGATTTCGAACCCTTCGATAACATTATACTCGAATTTAAGAAGTCACTCTTGATATGAAACCACTATTTTTCACCGGCGGTCCCGGTGGCTACGAATTTTTTTGTATAATAGAAGTAGAAACAAACACCAAATATTCCATTTTCATGCGCTTTGGGGTGAGTGCAAATGGCGAGGTCTATCAAAAATTAACCGTCACTTTGTGACAAAGGATATTTTATGTTGATTCAGACAGTAAGGGAATGTGAAGAGAGGCTCCGCTTGGAGATTCAAAGTGTAATCGAAAGCGGAAGCCCAATGGAACTATTTAGCAGTGAGTTCTATTGTGTGAAAAATAGCCTCGAGACAATGAGATTCTCGGAAGAAGAGGTTTGGCAATTTGTGAGGCTAGAACCATCTCAAGATCTCAAATCCAAGGTGAAAACAATTTTTGGTGAGGAATCTCCAATAACAAGATCGTTCAATAATGTGACCTCAGGTGTTCATCCTTATGCAAAAGTTATTGAGCAATCTTATGGTGAAGAGGTTCTCTCGAAATTGCAGGATAACTTAAAAAATTGTAAGCCGATAGATCTGCAGCAGATTGATGAACTATGTGAGGAAATCCTTGGAGATGATTGGGAAAATCAAGTTGCAGAAAACAAGAGGCAGTTTCACTAGAACTGAGGGGTAGGGGTAGACCATGGATGGTCTGATTTTTCATTTTTCATTTTTTGTAGAATGGTATTGATCTAAACAATTAATTTGTTAGGCGACTGATTTTTGGTGGAAGGTATGGCTAAAGGAAACACAAATATTATTGGACTCAACTTTCAGTGGCGCAAGGGTAATGCTTGCGACGCCTTGAGAGCATTCGTGTTTTCCAATCAGGAATATATTGGCATATCAGCCAAGACACACCCAACACTGAGTCAAATTAATGACCATATAAAACTTCATAGTTTGCGAAAATCTCAGGCATTGTCAGATAATCATTTTCAAATTTTATTTCAGCGGCTTCAGCACGAATTAAAATCAGAGTATGGATTGAAGACATATCGGGCTATCGAGAATCTTGAGACAAAAACCAAGCAATTCGATTTTGGTCAGTCCGTAGAGGAATTCTTTAGATTCAAACATGACGTGAGTTGTGCCAACAGTTACAAGGCTTGGGTACTAAAATTCTGGCTTCCATTTTTCCTGAGTAAGGGCTGTCAGCATCCAAAGGATTTTAAACAGTGGCAACGACAAGCCGTCACTCATATCAAATCCGCAAAGAATAAACATGGCGAAGACTATTCTCATCACACCTATGGTTCGCTTACGAAGTCTCTCAATGAATACGTCAGATTTCTAAAGGAGTACGACTACATCACTGAAGATGATGTTTTTCACCTAAAGGCAAAAATCACTTTGGAACAAAAGAAACGTGGGAAATTCGCTAACAAGCGCAGTGCGGACACTTACACGGCAAAGGAACTTTCTGAGATTAAGGATTGCATCGACAGCACTTACCAAAACAACCCAAAAATGAAACTTCGCGCGTATGCTCTCTTCTTTGGTGTTTGCACTGGATTGCGAAGGGGTAACCTACTCGGCTTGCGTGCAAAGCATTTAATTCCCGAGGCAAATGTTCCTCATTTTCAGTTGGCGGACAATATTGTTAATGGTTGGAGCCGAGGCCAAAAAGGTTCCATCGTGTTTGAGAACTCATCTAAAACGTCAGCTTTTGAAGGTGGGTCCGTTCGTATCCCGCTTATTCAGCCCAATACAGCGCTGTTAACTGACATGGCATCTTTCCTGAAGGCTAGTCTACCTGCCGAATCTAGGCTCATTGACGCGCAACCAGACGTGGTGAGTAGATGGTGGAGGCAGATTTCAAATGAATGTGGTTTCAAATTTTTATCACCGCTTCAGTGGCGACACTCATACGCAACTATTGGGGCATTGCACCTGAATGAAATGTATAAAGGGAATATTTATTTGCTCTCGAAATGTTGCTTACACAGCTCAGTAACGATGACAGAAAAGTATGTGAATCAGAAATCTAGCCAATTGTTGAAAGCTTTCGAGACTTGAGACGGTTTGCTCTTCGTTTAGCTTCCAATTCTTTTTTTACTTCTTCCTGCACACGCTTTTGTCGCTGAACTTCTTCTGGTCGGCTAATACATTCATGGATTGGCAATGCCCATCGCAAGCCATCTGGTGTGTCAGCGTATTCTGGCTTTTCGTAATCAAATCCCTCGATAAAAACAGGATCTGTTTTCCAACGATGATTCCATTTTTTCTTGAGATCAATAATGTCAGACATGAATAGCTCCC
>JBGSSY010000203.1:0-5051 GCA_041736775.1 Bdellovibrionales bacterium
GGGAGACTGGTCAGCTTATTTTGCACGCAGGCCAATAAAATTAGTGAAAGTAAAGAAAGATTACAGATTGGCCGGATGACGCCGATAGGTGGTCAAAGTCCCTTGAGAGTAAACCGGTCAGGTTCCCTTGGTAATAACAACTATTTAGACAGGAGTGGATGAATTTGAGACAGCAAGGTTAAATAAGAGTCTAGTGAGTATTATTTTATTTCTGTTTCAGGCTTGAGCTCAAACCAAATTTCATTGCGTCGAAGGAACCAAAGACTAAAAGGTGAGTTGAATCTTGCAAAAACAGGGTCGCCTAGTGTGGTTAGGTTCATTTGGTCGAGATTATTTTTAAAATCCAAGAGTTTCTCTTTGTACCGTTTTTCTGACCATGAACCAGAGTAGCGGTAAACGGCGACTCGTCGAGGGGGTAATTCACGAATTTGAACTCGAGGATCATTGGGTTTAGGTAAATTTTTAATGTTGTAAGAGGATGGCATAGTAAATTGGACAACGTAATTTGAGCCGTCAGCACTCATGCTAACGGGAGCCGTCATTGCAATTTTTTCAGATTGTTGTGAGACGGGAGCAGTCATTTCAATTTGAGTCTGACTCGTGTTGTTTCCAAAAATGTAATCCGCTAAAATCCGAAAGGCCTTGTTGCCAGCTTCATCAAAATCCGCTTGAACTTTTGTTTCAGCGACCAGTGTTGGACCATAGTTGCGAATTTCAAAAACCTCAGTCTTTTGTTCAACTGTAAATGAAGGTTCTTCTATAGCCATGGCATTTTCGCTTTCAAATAAAAAGAAGAAGATCAGGGTGAATGTGAATATTTTCATGGTTAAATTATTAACCTAGATCGTTATCAATGTAAATCAATTGGATATTTTCATAATTTAACTCGCTTCAGTCTTTGTTGGACTAAAGTCTGCTCCTTGGCCCGATTTAAGAGAAATGAAGAAAGAACCGATAAATGCTTATGCGCAAAGGGTTTTGTCTTTTAATTTTGTTTTTTTTGCTGATCCCGAAAAGTGGTTTGAGTTTCTCTCACCCATTGAGTCTTTGCCCAGGGGTTCTCAGTAGTCAAATCGTTGATCGAACCAATGACAGTTCTATTATTGTCAACTACGATCCAGAATCTAAATATTATGTCTTTCTTCGCTGTGGCGATGGAGTTAGAGATCGTTCTGATAATTCTCCCAAAACTTGTCATATTTACAAAGAAGGCCATGAAGGAAAACTTTGCCGAGAAGAAATTCGCAACACAAGATTAGGTCGAATAGCAGGCCATGGAATTGATTTCGGTGTTGCCACAGTGACGGGTGGGGTGAGCCGATTTGGACGTATCAGTCGACTTGTAAGTGCAGCGCGAGAACAACGTAGACCCCATGCTTGCAATGGCTTAAGTTTGATGAAATTGACAGCCTATGGTCGAAACACTCAAAATTTAGTTCAAGCCCACTACCAGCTTCATACAGAGATCGCACCGATGACAACAGTTCTTAGGCTTTCAACTCGAAACCCTCGAGCTCAAGAAAGTGTCGTTTTTCAACAACTCGATTATTTTCTCTACGCTGTTGGAAGAAGAGTAACGGACGGAACCAGTCGAAGAATCCATCATGAGGGGCCAGCCTACATGACTGCAAACGGAACAAATCAGCTTGTTATTGATGAAGGTTTAAAACCTGAACTTTGTTCCAAAATCACTCGTAACCGCCAAAACACCGAACCCGTTTCAACCACTCCTTCATCAACAAGCACCTAATTCATTCATAATTTTTAGGATTGGTGCGGAATTGACTCAAGGATAGGAAACTTCATACAGACCGCATTCTGTAAAATGAGGCTTTCTACTCTTTATTTTTAACAGAGAAGTCCAAACGATTTTTAGAAAATAATACAATCTTTTCTGTCTCCTCATCTTTATTTCGTTAGGGACAAAAACCATTTAATGCTGACTTGAGTCATAGCCTATTTTGCAGTAACTGGGCCTATGCGGATTCTCTTTCTAACAACTCTCTTTTATTTTTTATCCTTGTTGGTTCTTGATTTCTCCCAAGCCAAGTCTTGTGTGGAAATCTTTAAAGGGGATGAGTCGGAAATCCAACGTTCTTGGCAGCTTTACACTTTAACCGACCCAAACCTTGAGCTTTCACAATTGGCTGAAAAAAAATTGGCTCATTTTTATATGCAAAAATGGCATCATCAAATCCTTCGACTTGTGAACTCAGGTGAAATCAAAAGAAAAGATCTTATCTCTTGGCAACGACTTGGCCAGCAAAAAATTCACAATTTTCTTGAAACCAAACGAAAACAAATTTACCGACGTTTTGAAGAGAGTAAAGCTTTTCGTGCCAGCCAGCCCGATGTTTATAGAGCAACACTTGAAGCCATTGGAAACGATTTTAAAAAATCAAAAATAGCCATTGAGAATAAGATGCGAGATTATTTTGGCTATCTTCCGCGATTCTAGATAACTCTCTTAAACCAGTGATTCATTCCTGATTTTGTCAGTCAGAAATAGTGTTTCCTTGGTGCTCTTTATTTGGTATGTATTTTATTAACAGGGAGTTCATTTTGGCCATTCAAGTACAAAACACCGGAAACGAAGCCAGTCGAATATTTCAATTGAATTTTAAAATTTCAATGAGAGAAAAAGTTTATGAAGACTCAACTCAGGCTTTAAACTCTCCGATCGCAGCTAAACTTTTTGGTTTTCCTTGGGTTGAAAAAGTGAATGTCGCCCCAGAAGCCGTTGAGGTCTATAAACAAGACTGGGTTGAATGGAGTGTTCTGGAAGAACCCTTAAAAGGACTCATTGACGAACACTTTTCAAACTATAAAACCCAAGAAATCGAAGAAAACCCACAGCTCACATCCCAAAGTGGGCCTGACCTTTCATCGCCCGAAACTCAAATATTGGTAAAATTAATTGAGGATGAGATCAATCCGGCTCTCGCCAGCCACGGTGGCTTTGTTGTCCTTCATGGGATCCAAGACAATCAGGTCTTTCTCGAAATGGGTGGGGGATGTCAGGGCTGTGCGATGTCTTATATGACTCTCAAAGAGGGAATAGAAAACGCCATTAAAAATGCCATACCCTCCATCACCAATGTCGTAGATGTGACCAATCACGATGCGGGAACCAATCCCTTTTTTAAAGAAAATCCTTAAATTTAAAACCCCTTTTACCTCATCTTAACGCAGTTACAGGGGGCTCTGAATTATTGGAGATAAAAAACTATTTCTTTTTTTGTGCCCAACCGCCGAGGGGTTTTGAATCTCTTTTCAACGACCAAATCAGAAAACCAAAACCAACGAGCATCATCCACAGACTGATAAATTGTCCTCGACTAATACCTAAAGGTTGTTCCGCTAAATTGGCAATATGGGCATCGGGAAGGCGAAACTGCTCATTAAAAATTCTCCCCATTGAATAAATAATAATAAAAACAGATCCAATTAGCCCCGGCTTTTGTGGCTTTCTCCAGAGAAAGAGGGTGATGATCAAGGGAATAAGGCCTTCGGTCAGAGAGGCATAAAGTTGAGAGGGGTGTCTGGGTTCAAGAAGTTGCCCCATGGTTTGGGTCAATTGTTGGTTGCCATTTTGAATTTGAGCAATAATTTTATCAGCTATGGCATAAAATTGAGATTTATACTGAGGGATATTATTGATCCATCGATTCCAGTCTCCAGGGGATACACCGACTTGATAGGCCGCTTCACGCAAATCCACAAGTTTTTCGGGACTGTAACCAATCCATCGATACATGTCTTGGGGGAATTTGACGGCCAGTGGAAAGTCAGGTGCACTGACTTTTCCCATCAGCTCCCCATTGATAAAATTCGCAATTCGGCCCAAAAAAATTCCAATCATAGCGCCGACGACAGTCAGATCACCCAAATGGGGGAACTCAATTTTGTGTTTGTAAGAAAAGTAAATACAGGCGATCCAAACTCCAAGAAATCCGCCATGGCTTGCCATTCCGCCTTCCCAAACCGCTAAGACTCCCCAAAAAGGGACTGTGCTGCGAAAGTCGGTCAGAAGCTCAGGGCTATAAAAAACAGCATATCCAAGCCGACCACCGATAAGTACACCCAGTATGAGTGAGGTGAGAAAATCAGAGGCTTGATCAACGGTGAGTGGGGATATTTTCTTCTCTGAAAACCACTTCATAAAGAAAAATGCACAGATAAAGCCTGTGACGTAGGCAAGTCCGTACCATCTGATTCCAAGGTTTCCAGAGAACTGTATTAAAAAGGGGTCTAAGTTGTGAACCCAAGCTGTTGTATTCATCTTTCCTCACTTGCTTTTAGGCCCATGTTTGCAGAAAGTTCAGGGCTTAGGCAAGCCTCAATGGGCTGAGAAAAATATAGCCTTCAGTTTAGGCTGGGATCAGTCTAGCAGGTCTGCAAGAAGACTTTTCCTCCTGATATATTTAGGGTATTAGGTAGTGCATTCGTCAGAGGTCGAGTTTTCAAAGACTTGAATTGTCTGCGTCATTTTTCAGCGAGGTTATTTTGAAGTATTCAGCCATCCAACGTTCCAATCTCGAATATGTTGAAAATTTATATCAACTTTACCAAAACAACCCCGCCGAAGTGGATGAAACCTGGCAGGCTTTTTTTGCAGGGGTAGATTTCAATCAAGGTTTGAGTGGTGGTGGTGTTTCTTCACAAGAACTTGATGTTTACCACTTGATTCAAGCCTACCGTGATTATGGACATTTCGAAGCCAACATTGATCCACTCAGTCTCGCCCATCCCAGTAATGATCTTAATATTTCCCATTTTAATTTAAAAGAATCTGATCTTGATAAAACCTTTGCCGTTGGTGCGCTTATTGGAATGAAAGAAGCCACACTTCGTGACATCATCAATCATCTCAAAAGAACTTACTGCGGCACTTTATCAATTCAAGTCTCAGACGCTGTTCATGGCGTGCGTGAATGGTTTTATAACGATCTTGAAAATTCAACTTTTAAACTCAGTGCGGATCAAAAAAAGAGTATATTTCAACAGCTCTGTCGCACTGAATCCCTCGAAAAGTTTTTGCACTCTCGTTT
>JBGSSY010000249.1:0-4229 GCA_041736775.1 Bdellovibrionales bacterium
TCGCAAGAGATGTGTATGTATTGTTCGTATCAGGATAAGGCCCGATTCCAGCAATTTTGCCAGAAGGTACGGAGGGGATTTCTGCCATATTCAGTTGACGACTGGGTTGTTTTAAAACGCTTCTAAACTGAGAATAAAAATCTTCTTCATTAAAGAGAATGGTATTGCCTGCGGCAAATAAAGAACAAAATCGATTATGATCCAGCTCACAACGCTCGCTGGCTTTAATGTTAGCTTCTGCTTGGTCCGCTGAATCTTGCATTGAAACAAAAACCGGCCAACCATCCTGAGAAAAAAGCAGGGCTCGATTCTGAGTCTGAGCCATATAAGTCGCTAGTCGTGCTTGATCGTTCGCACTCAGATTAAAAGGAATTTTATCAAGAGCCAATTGCTCACCCGCTTGAAAAATAACGGTATCCGGATCATCTACGGGTACTTCATTTTCTATTTCTTCTGTCGTATTATTGGATGGAAGTGCGGTCGAAGAATCATTCCCAGGGGAGCTCAACCCACCACAATTTTGAAAAAGAAAAACACCGATTACAATAGAAATTATAAAATACCATTTAGTCATTTTTGTCCCTCCCCAGAACTCATATTGACTGATCGAGATTCATTATTAAAAAACACCCTCCTTAAAGAGGGCGTGGTTTGCCATGGGCATAAAACTCAAAATCTTCTCGAGTCATGACCACTTGATTTCCTTCAGAATAAATAAAGCACTCATGTTGATAGCCGGTGGCATTCGGTTGTCGAGAGATGGTATCAGTGCAACGTTGTCTCACAGCTTCTCGGGTTGCAGGAGTGATGGGTCCATTACCAGCCTGAGTTTCTACACGAAGATGTCCGTATCGGCTAAGGGCAATGACAACAGAGTTCCCAGCCTTAGCGTCAGCGACTGCTGTGTTGAGGACTGTACTTCTCCGTAAATCAGACACAAATGGGATACGATTGAGGTCGAGAGCCGCTGGTGCGTATTGAATGAGGGGATCTCCAAAATCATAATTATTAATATCAAAAACAACTTCCATACCACTGGCATAAAGAAGGCAAGGGCGATTATTCAGAGACTCACAAAATTCACGGGCTCTGCGGTCAGCATTAGCCTGAGAGTCGTCACTCCATCCACGATGAAAGGAAGACCAAAGTTCCTAAGGCTAGGGATGTAAAAGCCTGATTGGGATCAGGATAAGGACCAAGCTGAGCGATTTTACCAGATGGAATGGCCGGGACTTCAGCCAAATTCAATTGACGATTGGGTTGCTTTAAAACACTGCGGAACTGAGAATAAAATACGTCTTCATCGAAAAGGATATTGTTGCCAGCTGCAAAAAGAGAGCAGATTCTTTTTTGATCCAGCTCACAACGTTCACTGGCTTTAAGATTGGTTTCTGTTTGATCAGCAGCTAAGTCCATAGTGTGAAAAACCGGCCAGCCATCTTGTGTAAAGAGAAGGGCTCGATTATTAGTCTGAGCCATATATGTCGCTAGTCGAGCCTGATCATTCTCACTGAGATCAAAAGGAATTTTATCAAGAGACAGCTGTTCACCCGCTTGAAATATCACAGTGTTAGGATCATCCTGCGGAAATTCATTTTCTTCATTTGAATTATTTGAAGGAAGTCCCACTGAAGATTCCGTGGAGTTCATCCCACCACAGTTCTGAAAAAGAAAAATACTGATGACAACCGAAATTATAATATACCATTTAGTCATTACGTCCCTCCCCAGAACTATTTTTGACTGAATTCAATCACTTATTATGTTCTGACTTAAGCCACTCTGCAAATACAAACAGCAAAATTACCCTTAACATTGATTATTTTAGAGAATAGGGCAGCCATTTGTCCCATACAGGGACGAATATATAAAAGTCTGACAGCAAACAAAAAAGGTTGAGTTGGTAAAAAGACAGAAGTGCAGATTTTGTTAGAACAGCTTTTTCAGACCATAAAAAATTTAAAGCTCAATGTTTCTTTAAAAAAAGAAGGAGCAAGAAGTTATTATGATTATTGTTTATTTCTTTTGAAAAATCATTTTTAAGTTTTCATCATTCCCGCTGGACGAGATCAGAGTAAAGTCCGGACGCAACTGTTTAATCACCATGATCTGCAATTGCGCAGTGCTGGTTTCAAAGAAACTTCCGATAACTTCTCTAGGGTTATTTTCGTTACAGGTTTGATAAAGATTAAGACCAACCGAATCAGTCACTCCACCATTATTTCCAAATCCAGATTCGATCTCAACAATACAGGTGTATTCTGTGAGATTTCCCAATTGACTCAAGTTTTTAGTGTTTGCTTGAGCTAAGCCAGAAACCAAACCCAAAATTAAAACAATGATTCCTATTTTCATAATTTCCCCCTCAATTTTTTTGCGCCATAAGCTCTATTGCTCCAGAGCGAACCCTGCCTTGATACTCTGTAGCCCTTTTTAACGCAAGAATTAAGGAAGCAACAATCGTTGAGCTCAATAGGAAAAACTAAACAATGACAATCTATGAAGCTTTAGAGGGTGATTGGATCTGTTCAAAGGGTAAATAAGGTTTATGCGAATCAATCAAAGGCGTAGCCTTTTTGTGCCGGTAAAGGCACAAAGCCGAAGGCGGGCCCAAGTTTCGTTGGGTGTTTTGTTGGTGGGAACTGTGGCTCGGCACAGCTTAAGAGTACTTCAGATAGGTCAGAACGACGTTTGTTAGCTGACGGCTTTTTTCTTGTGGGGTTTTTTGGTCTTCCGCTTCGAAGTAGAGCAACTTTGAAGCTTTCAACACCCCTGGGATCTGTCGGGCCTTTTTAGAGGCCTTTCTTTCTCCCCCCCCTTGTTGGAATAAGATATAACAAGCTCCCAAGTATAAGTATAATTGATTATAATTATCGTGAGCATAGAGAATTCTTATAGTTAGAATCTAGACAACTCTTTCTTTATTTCAGTTAATTTTTCATGGTGTTCAGTCCGTTAAGTTATTGAAAACAGGAGGGAGAAAAATATCTCACGCCTTGCATTATCAAAAGTGACGGAAAGCGGCTCCCAGATTGGCTTTGCGGGTGATGTGAAAAAAAAATGATTTTGTAAATTTTATAGGGCGAACTAGTCCACCAGATGGTTAGAACAAGTGTTCAATTCAACCCCGTTCTTTGGTAAAAAGAGACTCAATGGAAGAAAACAAACCAATTCCTCACTCGGATCATGATGTCAGCAAGAACAATCCTCAAGATTCATTAGATGATTTGAATCCCATGGGATTTAATCCCGATGAGCTCCAAAAAGAGTTTCAAGATCTGATAGAAAAAAAGTTTGGCGGCCGAGTGCAAGTGATGACCATGATGGATGGAACAGCTACTGAAACTGAGCAAAAAGAAGTTCCTTCAAACTCAGAGACAGAAGAAGACCTTAAACATCTTAAAGCCATCAACGACTTTAAATTTAAACCTCGTGATTTGAAAAGTTATTTGGATCGATTTGTGATTGGTCAAGATGAAGCCAAAAAAGCTTTAGCGATTGCGGTATGTGATCACTACAATCATCTCAGAAATGAAAGTCAAAATTCTGCGGACACTCCTTTGCAAAATTATCAAAAACAAAATGTGCTTCTATTAGGGCCAACGGGTGTGGGCAAAACCTATTTGGTCAAATTAATTTCAGATCTTATTGGTGTTCCCTTTGTAAAGGCCGATGCCACTCGCTTTAGTGAAGTGGGTTACATGGGTGCCAACGTTGATGATCTAATTCGCGATCTTGTGCAAAAAGCGGGAGGAGACACCGGACGCGCCTCCGGTGGAATTATTTATGTGGATGAGGTTGATAAATTGGCTTCTAAAAAAGACTCCACGGGGCGTGATGTGAGTGGGCGCGGAGTTCAGTTCGGTTTTTTACGACTGCTCGAAAATACAGATGTAGACCTTAATGGGAGCCATGATATTGCTTCACAGTTTAAAACTTTGATGAGCTTTCAGAAAAAAGGAAAAGCCGAAAAAGAAATCGTAAATACTAAAAATATTCTTTTTATTTTTAGCGGAGCCTTTCATGGGCTTGAAAAATTGATTCAACAGCGTCTTCAGCAAAAATCTATCGGCCTTCACACCAATCATAAAGAGCTTGTGGGTTCTGAAACTTTAAAGAAAATGGAAACCCAAGATTTGATTGAATTTGGTTTTGAGCATGAATTTATCGGTCGACTACCGGTGCGTGTATCTTGTGATGATCTCAGCGAAAATGATCTCTATCAAATA
>JBGSSY010000298.1:0-11761 GCA_041736775.1 Bdellovibrionales bacterium
GTGGGTGGATGAAGTTAAACCACAAAAGCCTAATGGCAAAATTGTCGATGGATTTTTAGAAGTTTTTTCGACTTTTAAAAAAATTAGAAAATATAAAAATTTACTCCTCTTTTTAATCGCCTATTTCTTTTACATCGATGGAGTCCATACCATCTACAAAATGGCCGTCGATTTTGCTTTAGCGATTGATCTTAAGTCTGACGACCTGATCAAAGCGATTATTTTAGTTCAGTTTGTAGGCTTCCCAGCCACTTTCCTTTTTAGCTATTTGGCTCAAAAGATCGGAACCAGAGAAGGTATTCTTCTGGGTATATTTATTTACTGTTTGGTTTGTATTGTCGGCTCTTTCATCTCTACCGCGACTCATTTTTATATGTTGGCTGTTGTTCTTGGCTTGGTCCAAGGTGGAGTCCAAGCCTTGAGTCGCTCGATGTATGCCCACCTCATCCCAGAGGATCAGGCTGCCGAATTTTTTGGTTTCTATAACATGTTTGGAAAATTCTCTGCCGTTCTTGGACCCTTTCTCGTAGGACTGACAAGTTTACTGACAAACAATTCAAGAATGTCGCTCTACGCGATTCTTTTTCTTTTTATCATTGGTGGAATTCTTTTACTGAAAGTCCCTAGGGACATGAAACGAGAAATTTAAAGAGGCCATAAAAGCCTCCTTATTTCTTATTCTGAAGCGTGGCTGCATTGACCACTCTCTTCACTTCATCCTCAGACATATAACTTCCTTGCAGGCGCTGCATCGCTTGGCCTTGGGCGAGAAACAACATGTCGCCGTTTCCTAAAAGCTTCTCGGCACCCGGCTGGTCAAGGATCGTACGAGAATCAATACCCGATGAAACTTTAAAAGAAACTCGAGTTGGGAAATTGGTTTTAATCAGACCAGTCACGATATCAGAAGAAGGTCTTTGTGTTGCCATGACCATATGAATCCCCGCCGCTCGCGCTTTTTGAGCAATTCGAGTAATGGGGCGCTCCACTTCATTTCTTTGGGTCAACATAAGATCGGCAAGCTCATCGATAACGATGACGATGTAAGGAAGCTCTTCAAACTTCCAATCAATTTTTTTATTCAAACGACCTTCGATGGAACGTTTTGATGACTTTTTAATGGCTTGATTAAATGTGGTGATATTTTTTGAGGCCATTTCAGAAAACATTTTATATCTTTTATCCATTTCGTTTTCAGCCCACAGCAAAAGATTTTTAGCCTCTTCAACATCGGTGATCACAGGTTTTAAAAGATGAGGGATCCCATTATAAGGGCTTAATTCGATCATCTTTGGATCAATCATAAGAAATCTTAACTCTTTGGGAGATTTATGAAAAATCAAACTGGAGATGAGGCTGTTCATAAAAACACTTTTTCCAGATCCTGTTGTACCTGACACAAGTATATGGGGCATTTTACTTAAATCATTAACATGAACTTTATTGTAAACATCAACACCCAAAGGAATAGGAAGAGCCATGGCTTTAGCCTTCATACAGCTTTGAACCATTTCTGAAAAACGGAGCACAGAAACTTCTTTATTGGGCACTTCAATACCCACCGTGTTTTTACCCGGGATCGGAGTTAATAAACGGATGGATGGAGCACCCAAGACGAGAGCTAAATCATCGCTGAGACTTTGAATTTTACTCAGTTTCATGCCAGCGGCCGGTTGAAATTCAAAGAGAGTTAAGGTGACGCCTTGGTGGGCTTTAATAATTTCACCTTTAATACCAAAGCTATCAAGCCTTTCACCCAGTGAATGGGAGATGGCTTTTATGTCTTTCTCTGACTTTTTCAAACTTTTTTCAGCCTTATCAAGAAGACTAAGGTCAAGAGTGTTATATCGTTTTGTCCAAGCTTGAATATCTATGACTTCTTCTTTGGTTTCATGAACAGCCAAATCAGATTTTTCATCTTTAACCAAATCAGTCTCTTCAGAATCAACATCATTGATTTCTGATTTTTGTTTGGTTGATTTTTTATTTTTTGAAACTTTTGCGACGGTTTGATTCATCTCTTCAGTCTGAGTTTTTGCACGCGACTTTCGCACCGCTTTTTTGACTTCATCAGGGGCTTCAAGAGTCTGCTCAACACTTTGATGACTTTCTGAAGAAAAATCTTTAATTTCTAAAGTCAATTCTTTTAGATTGCGAATGAGAAGTTCCATTTGTTCTTGTTCGATAAGATTTTTAGTGGGAGCTGCTGTCCCACCCTCTTCAGCACTCTGATTTTTAATCTCTTCATTTTTCTCGATCGTGACTATGGCTTCATCTAAAGATTTTTTAAGCAGTGCCACTGGGGTATGAAAATGGTCTGTGGTTAATCGACCACCTTGATAGATGGGATTAAGGCCAGAGTCTGTAACATTAATTTGTCGAAGGGGTGTTTTATTTTTAGCCCCAACTGCAACATGGGCGTAGTCAGGCTTTTGATCAAGAAAATCAACAATTTTTTCGCCCATTTCTTTTAAGAATAGGGGACCTTGTTTTCTAATATTGACACTCAATTCTTTAATAATATCTTTCATGACATAAAAAGAGTGTACGATTTCCATATAGCCAGCAGAAATTCCAATCACTGATGTGACAGAGAATAAAATGACCAGGGCGCCATAGAGTCCAAATCCACGGAAGAGATATCCACCGATAACTGATCCAAACCAGCCCCCATAACCAAAAGCTAAGAGTGACGAGGATTTCCAGGCGTTATAGTTTTCTAAAATGTTAAAGAAACTTGAAATTAAGAGAAGAACTGTAAAATAAACTGCAAAACTTTTAAGGTACATTTGATAACCACGAATTAAATCTCTAAAATACAATGATGTGGCCAGAGCTAGATGCCCCATATGAAGAACAAAGAGGATGGAAAAGAAATAGGTAAAACCAAAGAGTTTAAAGCCACTCGCAATAATGGCTGAGCCATTAACACCCATGGCTCCGACAAAGTTTTCTGGATTTAAGGTGAGATAAAAAACTCCGCCCACGGCCGTCGAAAGAGCAAAGGTAATCGTCATTAAGAATACAATCTCTTGAAAGCGTGTTTCTAGCCTTGAAATCTTCAACATCGGTTCCTTCTTTCTTTGATGACATTTAATTTTGCAAAATAAAGGCCATTGGTTATAGCTTAATTTTGATTTGACCAGTCAAAAACAGACAGAGTGACAATTTAGGGAAGCAGTTGATATTTTTTCACAAACTCTATTTTTTGCTTTAAAGTCTTTCAAAAACTGTGGGATCGATTGGGAAAGAGAAACAGTGACAATATCACTGTCTCATAAAACTGGGTTTTGCAATACTCTCTGGATTGGGCATAGAAAACGTTTTATTAAAACCTTCATCATTAAAGGCAAAGTTATTTACTGCCCCCATTAAACTGGACAGGATTTCAGAGACTTCACCCATTTTCTCTTTTGAAAAAAACTTTTTGAGTTCGGCTAGACTGATGGGGTTTGACTGTGCTCTTAAGGGGATTAAATCATAGCTGCGATAGGCTCCATCAAGGCCTTGTTGACTGGCTTGTAACTCTGGTAAAATAAAATTCAAAAAACCAAACTGGCGAGCCGGCAAAAGACCCATATGCTTTGCCAGCGCTTTTTCAATTGTTTTTGTACTGACTAATTCTTTTTGGGTAAATAGAGTTCCATTGAGCGAGAGAGTTTTACTTTGCCTATCATTAATCACTAATTGAAAAACGATTCCTTTATAAGTGAATGCGATTCCCCGAGGACCCGCAGTGACATCTTTAAGAATCTGTTTACTCAACTCAGGGCTTAAGCTCTCAGCTTGCTTGGGGCTTAGGGGCCTCATCATTTGATAAAGGCTAAGATCTGCGGCTAGGACTGGGGTAATATGAGTGAAACTCAAAAATATCCCTAGGGTAATCAGTTTATAGACCGTTTTCATATTGATCTCCTTACCTGAATATAAGCAATTCCTAGACCTCTCTAAGTGGCTTATTTTTGATCTTGATGGAGTAAATACCCACTTCAACTCCCTCTCGACAAATCTTGCTCTTCAACCCTCAATGGATTAGACAGCTGTCTCAAAATGAGACAAAGATAACCCCTCCCCCGCTGACTAAATTTAGGTTGTGCAAAGCGTAATTTCTTGGTAATTGCTTCGAAACCGGGAGACCCTATGAAAAAGATTTTAGTCGCCTTAATTTTTCTCACGCCATACTTAAGCTTTGCCACCCAACCCCCTAAAACATCTGACTTTTTGGGCATGTTCAAAGATATTCTATCAGTCGAATCTGCAGAGCTGGTTTTTTCAGATGAACTCAGACAAGAAGATATCTACAAAGTCACATATACGAAAGCCGTTATAGTTTGCAATTCTTCAACCGAAAACGAAACCGCATGCGGTCCAACGGGCGAAATTCTTACGGAGTGTCGCTATGCTTTGGTTGACACCTCTAACAATGATATCACGCCCACGGTTTACGAATGCACTCTCGAAAATCTCGAAGAACTCATCGGTGATGAAGGTCTTAACGACGAGTATTAATACACCTTACCTTGCGCGACCTTTGGGTCATTTTTATCGAAATACGATTAACTTGAAAAATCAATTCACAAGTTTCCGTAAAGAGAGAAGCAGATTTTGATAATTTCTCTCTTCATTCGTTCTTGGTGTGAGTGAGTAAGAGTGACGGATATTTAAGGTTAAAAAATATTTTTCAAAGAGCGGAAAGGTGAGCTGAAAGGAGCCCTCTAATCCATGCTCACCACTATCACTGGCTGAAGTTTGGAGACCATTTTGACCCATCGGTGATGTCAAACTTTTTACTTCACCCATACGGTATGAACCATAAAATCCCAGTCCTAATGAAAAGTAAGTTAAGAAAGAATATTTGACTAAAATGGGAACATGAACGCGATTAACGGTCTCACTGAGAAGCTGACCATTGTAATCGCGAATGAATTGATAATCGGCAAAAAGAAGAGCCATTTCGGCCGACCAGTAATCTGCAAAATAAGCATCAACGATAAGCCCTAAGCCAAAATTTTCTGGTACCTTTGGTGTTGCGGTCAAAGAGGGAGCCTGTGGAGTATCAACCCGATTGACCATAAG
The DNA here is from genome assembly GCA_041736775.1 of Bdellovibrionales bacterium. Lineage (GTDB taxonomy): Bacteria > Bdellovibrionota > Bdellovibrionia > Bdellovibrionales > JAGQZY01 > JAGQZY01. The sequence continues at coordinate 5,077 of JBGSSY010000298.1, forward strand.
TCCAAGGCCTGCAATGATGTCCCCTTTAAGAGCCTGCTGACTCCAACTCGAGGAGCAAGAGAAGAACACAGTGATCAATAACAAGAATTTAAAGGCAAAGTTTTGGCTCAGCATCTTTCTGCTTTTTTTGTCTCATATCTCTTTCGGAAAAGAAACAAGTATTGAAAAAAGCCTGATTGAAACCAATAAACAACTCTCTAAACATATTGACGATTTAGCCATTCAAATCGATTCGCTCCTTTCTAGCCGTCGACAGACTTTAACAAATCAAAGTCGCGTCAGCCTGGTTGGCTTCACTGAAAGTTTTGAAGGCCAAGGGGTCAGACAAGACGGACATATTAATATTGACCTCAGATTTCCAAATCTTGAAGAAAAATGGAAACTTCAATTTTCAAGTTATGATACGGAAGACGAGTTTGAAGGTCTTGGTCGAAATCGTACCGATGGTCGCCCGCAAGAGCAAAAATACGGAACAAGTGTGGCGGTCGTAAAACAAATTTCAAATGTTAATGTCACATTTCGTCCCAGGATTGAACTCAAAGACCCCTTAGTTTCAAGCTTTTTGCTGAGGTTCGATCACAATCTCAAGCTCAAACCTTTAGCCATTCACTCCACTGTAAAATTATTTGCTCACTCCATCGATGGGACGGGAACGGCGCTCGCCTTCGATTTTGATCGTATGCTGACCAAAACTCTCTTGTTTCGTTGGTTTAACGAAATGCAGTATTTGGATCGCGACAATATCTTTTTTGCCTCTCAAGGCCCTATGGTTCTCAAAAAAATCTCCTCATCAATGGCCGCCTCCCAAACTCTGAGTTTAAATTCACAAAGCCGAACACTCAATGGCCTTCAGCCCGCTTTAGCTTACCGAACCGACAGCTATCACTTGAGCGGTTATCGATTTATTTTTACATTCAGCCATGTTCTCTATCGCAATATTTTTCAATACCAAATCAGCCCCAGCCTCAACTTTAACAAAGTCAGAAATTTTAAAGGCGAAGCCGGAGTTCTTCTAAGAACTGAACTCATTTTTTAAACGGCGGATCGCCTCTGATTGTGCAAATCCAGATTCAGTTAACAAGAGTACGGCAAACATTGAAGAAATGAAATAACTCATCATAAAATTGATGCCGGAAAAACAATCGGTAGCAAGGGCTTAATTCTCCATCTGGTCTCTCTTCATTCCCTGACTCAAGCTCTCAAGTTGACTGACTTTTCTGCAAATGGCAGGATCATTAAATAAAGAAGTTCAAGGAGAAATTATGTTGATTGGGGGAAACTGCCCAGAAAGCCTCATTGATTTCTTTCAATACCACCGTCCCAGTCTTAATTACAAAGCCGCCCATTTTCATTTTGGTCCCCAATCCAACGAATCCTCTTGGCAGACTTATTTGAGACATAAATATCTAACTCATTTACCGTGGATGAAACTCAATCTTGACGGACTTGATAGCCCGTTTCCTCTTGAAGAGATCTATGCCGAAGCAAAAGCACTTGAGTCCAAGGCTTTTCCACACAGGGCAAACCCAATGGAGAGTCGCGGATGGAAGTCGATTTGCCTCCACGGTTTAGGCGATAGCATGACCGAGTCAGAGGATCAGTATGGTTACGGAATAGATAACGCTCCTTACAAATGGACTCCTGCCTCAGAGTTTTGCCCAGTGACCAGTGCCTATTTCAAAAATATTTTCCCTCACACATCCTATTATCGCCTTAGATTTTCTTATCTGGAACCGGGTGGCTACATCTCCCCTCATGAGGACATGATCAATCAACCTCCCCACTTCACTTCGATCAATATAAGTTTGAACCAACCGGAACATTGTCTTTTTTTAATGGGAACTGATCATGAATCAAGCCCAGAACGATGGGGTTCCGTGCCCTTCAAGAAAGGTGGCGATGTATTTTGGCTCGATCAAAGAAACTACCATGCCTCGATCAATCAATCGAAAACCACTCGCATTCATATTACAATTCACTTTTTGATTGATGAAAATGATGAAAGGCAACTCACCCGTTTCAAACGAATTCTTCCCAAAAGTATTGAAGATTCAGCAGGCTTTCACAAACAGCCGCCCTCTCCTCAGCTACTCTCTTCAAAACTCAAGAGTACACCAAAATTAGCCCTCGCTCTGCGGGACACCAACAATGCTTCAACTCCATCTCCCGTAATCGAGCATTACACAGATTTCACACGTCGGTTTTTAAGAAATATGAGATTTCGTGCTGATACCTTGATGTATGAAAGTCGATCGGTCGATGATATTTTAACTTGGGCTTGTCACAATACGGATGCCGATTATTTAGTGATCATTGCTTCAAGTACTATTATTTTCTTAAAAGAATTATTTTGGAAAGAGCTTTTGGGCTTAGTTGCCGAGTCAGGTAAGGATACCATGGTTTGGGGCCACATCATGGACTTCGACAAAGAAAGAGATGTCGGTCTTCATGAACAAACCATTGTCATCGATCTTAAAAAATACAGAAAAAAGGGTAGCTTTACATTTGGCTTCCCTGAGAGTCGAACCCATAGCCGACAGGCTTGGATCCGTAGTGAAGAATTTATCACTGACAACGACACATCCATCACCCTGAGGCCAGATTCAGTCATACTTGAGAGCCAGCCGAAGACAATGGGCTGGAAACTGATCGATGATTGCCTGAGAGCAGGCTTCAGCGTAAGCCACCTCCCTGATGAAGTCCAAGAAACAAAAATATTTGGATATCCTGAGAATAACCACCCTATTCTTGAACAATTTGTTGGTAAAAAACTTTTGCATGGCTCAATACCATTTGATCAACTTGAACAGGGTCAGGGAGTTTACCTACAGTGGCTTCGTCGTCAAGTTGAAGAAGTATCCAATCTCATCTGGGTATATAACAACGAAGTTTGGCCTAAGCCGTTAACGACCGACAGCTTTGACAATTCTAAAATAAAAGGTCTGCTTTGTCCCGCAGCCGGCGCCAGAGACCTACACCACTACAGGCAGTTTGCTCAAGATGACTTTAGTATGTTCATTTTTGATATTTCAGCACCAGCTCTGAGTTTTCATAATTTTCTGCGAATGAACTTGTCTAAAGAAAATTCCTTTGATGCTGTTCTCACTCAGTTTAGCTTACAGTATCCAAAGAGTAACCTCATCGAAACAAAACCCTACTTTCCTTCACAGAACTATGACGAGCTCGTTAACCAACCAGACTGGCAAAGGTTTTCTCAAATCAATCGACACTATATTCAATGCGATTTAATCTCTGAGCCTGAAAAAATTTTTTCGATGACGAGTGGGCATGGCCCATTGGTCGTTGATATTTCAAACATTTTTGATTTTCTCCCTTGGCTTTGGATCTATTCGGAAGTTGAATTGATGAAAAGCTACGTTTTTTTCTTACAGCAGCTCAATATTCACAATCCTGGCTCCCTAATTTATGGAAAAACTCCGTCTTGGAGACACTGCCATTTCAACCCTCTCCATTCCGAATTGGAAACTGCATCCTCCGAGCTTGAAGAAACATTAAAAGATGGTAGTCGGTTTCGAAAAAAACTTTCGTCTGTGGGTTTTCCTGATCTCATTGAAATGAATGAGCCTCTCCTTTAAAATTTTATCCTCTTCAAAATAAACTGCCGTAAATCAAAGACCCTTATTTTTTTTGAGAAATGAGATGAGGTCTAAAAATTTTTCACCATTGGTACAATCAATGACCCAGCCCTTCCCTGCAAAAAAGGGCCACACCATTTATAATAAACTAACCCTTTCGGGCCATGTATCGCTCTTGAGTGAATGAGTCTACTTGAATAGAATCATTTCTCATCTCTTCGGCTTTTTTCAAAATCGCGAACTCTTCTTGCGTGATGATCGATTTTTCAAGTGCCATTTGAAGAAGGTCAGTCACTCGTTTTTTGGGAAGAGTTTTAGCTCGAATGGCTTTGCGAACTTTCTTTTCAATCCCTTCCGCTTTTTTAACCATTTTAAAAGTTTGGTCTAAGCGAGCGAGGGCATCCTCGGGGTCAGTCGAAAGATAAATGCCATGGGTTAAACGGTCTCGTTGTTCAGAGTCTTGTTGGATGAGGCGAGCCACGTCATGAGAAACTCGATCTGAAGTTTGTTTGTTGAGCGCATTGAAGCGACTCCACCATGCGATGGGGCCCCCAAAAAGCCAACTAAGGCCTGGCACTTTGAGGTTTTCAAAAATTCCTTCAAAGGAGTTTTGAATCTCGGTGAAGGCGTAATTAGAGGTGTATTCTATTAAAGGCCAATCTTCACTTCGTCTTCCTTCAGCTTCGTATCTTCTGAGAACACAAGTGAGTAAATACATCCAACCTAAAATATCGGCAAAACGACCTGTGAGTTTCCCTTTTGATTTGAGTGCACCACCCAAACTACCCATGGCAATATCGGCCATAAAACCAAAAACAGCTGAAGTCCAAGCTAACTTTTGATAAATTCGACGGGCTTTGCCCCCGGGAGTGACAACAAAATAACCGCGAGTCACACTCAGTAAAATCGAACGACAGAGATTGGCGACAATATGTCCAATATGCCCCCAGAAGGCTTTATCAAAGCCATTAAGATCATTATTTTCAACCGCCGCCACTTCTTTGTATGCAAAAGGATGGGCTCTTAAAGCCCCTTGTCCAAAGATGATTAAAGTACGGGTCATGATGTTTGCACCTTCAACGGTGATTCCAATCGGTGCTGCAATATAGGGATGAGCCATGACGTTTCGAGGTCCGCGTGAGATACCAGCCCCTCCGAGAATGTCCATGCCATCATTGACCACTTTTCTCATCATTTCGGTATTATAATATTTGGCAATGGCTGTAATCACTGGAGACTTAATACCACTATCGATAGATCCCGCCGTAAAAATACGACAGGACTCCATGATGTAGTTAAGCCCCACAATACGTGCCAATGCTTCTTCAACACCTTCAAATTGTCCAACTGATAATCCAAATTGTTTTCTGTTAGTGGCGTGAGCTGAAACAGCACGGCTGGCGTATTTACCCGCACCCGCGGACTGTGAAGGGAGGGATATTCCACGTCCCGCCGTCAGACAATCCATGAGCATGCTCCAACCTTTACCGCATCCTTCGACACCACCAACGACAACATCTTCTAAAAGGACTTCCACGTCATGACCTTGAGTCGGACAGTTGTAAAAAGGAACATTGAGAGGATCATGTCTTTCACCGACCACAACACCCTTAGTATTGGTGGGAATAAGGGCACAAGTGATCCCCACATCTTCGCCTTTACCTAAAAAGTTTTCAGGATCTCGCAAACGAAACGCCACGCCGAGAAGAGTTGATATTGCGGCTAAGGTGATCCAGCGTTTATTCCAATTGAGGCGAATATAAAGCTGACCATCAGCCCCTTTGTAAACCACACCATAAGATTGGATAGAGCCTGCATCGCTTCCGGCATGGGGTTCAGTAAGGGCAAAACAAGGAATCTCATCTCCATTGGCCAAACGTGGAAGATATTTTTTCTTTTGAGCTTCAGTTCCATAATGATGAAGAAGTTCCGCGGGTCCAAGGGAATTCGGAACCATGATAAACACCCCAAGACCAATCGAGCGAGTGGAAAGTTTTGCGATCACCTCACTATGGGCCAGTGCCGACAGGCCAAGGCCTCCGTCTTTTTCAGGAATGATCATGCCAAAAAACTTTTCTTTTTTAATATAATCAATCGCCTCTTGAGAGAATTCACGGGTCTCCCAAAGTTTCCAGTCATCAACCATGGAGCAGAGCTTATCGACTTTTTCGTCAACAAATTTTTTCTCTTTTTCAGTAAGAGTCGGATAGGGCTCTTTTAAGATTTTTTTAAAGTTGGGCTTTCCAGAAAAAAGGTCACTTTCAATCCAAACCACCCCTGCATCCAAAGCCGTTCGTTCGGTGTCTGAAATTTTTGGAATTAATCCAAGATTTTTGAAAAGACTTAAAACAGCTTTTGATACAAACACCTTTCTGAGGGGCGTGTTAAAGATCAACGCTAATCCGACAAAACCCATAAGGACAGAGGCGGGTGCCGAAAAACCTAAAAGCAAAATAAAGATCACCGCGGTCCAAACAATCAGAGGAACTGAAAAATACCCTAGAAAAAGAAGCAACAATCCACTCGCAAACATCAACCAACCGCAATTCTCACCACTCAAAAAACCAGAATATTCTGTCAACAATTCCATGGGGCCACCTCATCATTTTTTGGAGTTCAATCTTCCCATAATTTTTAGTTTGGGAGTCACTGAAACCAACACTGTCAAACATGTCTTCCATTTTATTACTTTATTGGGATTTGTCAGCAAAAACACAGACCTTTTCTTTTTTTCGAAATAAGTTTTTTTACCTCGCTTTACCAACTCATCGCCTTTTTCCAAGAGAGTCGCTTATTTGCAACACATAGACAAAAAGTCGTGACCCAGATAAATTAAGAGTTATGGAAAATGTTGTTTGCGGAGTCTTATATCAAAATGGAAAACTTCTCATTGGACAAAGACCAAAGCACAAAGAAAAAGGTGGGCTTTGGGAATTTGTGGGCGGCAAAGTCCATCAAGGCGAAAATCTGGAAGAAGCCTTACATCGCGAACTTTTTGAAGAGCTTAAAATTGAACGCCATCAAACCTCTAGCCCCTTCTGCCTTGGACAAATAGAATCCTCTCCCTATTGTTTACATTTTTTTATTAT
>JBGSSY010000303.1:0-2790 GCA_041736775.1 Bdellovibrionales bacterium
GTTCCCTTGGGAGAATAATAGTCACAACCTGCATGGGTTCTTCCACCCACTCTCCCCGCACCGTAATGTCCGGCTCCACCACGATTTTTAATTCCCATACAACGATCAAGAGGAAAAAGGTGAGGGTTTTGACCAATAGGCTGAACACCACTCACATTGGGTGGTGGTGGAGTCGTTGGCGCAGGTGCTGCCGGTGGGTTACGGTAACCATAAGTGATTGCTAAACCACAACTTCCCGATTGATAAGCCTGAACATCATCAGCCTTTAAAGCATTTTCGTGCACATAACCAATGCCGTCGGGGCATCCTTTGTGAGCAAACTGAATCCAAATTTTACCGGATTGACTCATAGATCCCAAGGCCACAATTGAATCAAGGCCAGCTGACCGTAAAGTATCGTCACCACAACGGGCCGATCGAAGATGACCACTACTTCTAATATTGTAATTTTGACTTCTGACACGAAGTCGACATTCCCTTTTACCAGCTGTTCCTTCGACAGCATCATCATACTCTCCGGCAGTGGGATCTGTGACTTCAGCCTGTGACGGTATGGCGATACAGATCCATAAAATAAAATAAGAAAGCCGAATGAAATATTTAGTCATTGGTTTCTTCTATTTTACCGGTGACATCATTGACCTTCAGTTTGTCAGAAAATTCGATCCATGGTCCTTGTCTTTTTATATCTTCAGCTCCGTTGAACTCATATTTTTTATTTTCGTAAAGACCACTATGGTTCCAAACAACTATTCCACCTTGTTTTGTTAACTTCCAAACTTTACCAATAACCGCAAAGTAAACATTGTCTTTTTCTACCAAGGGAGTTGAAGGATTAAAGCCACCTAAATTGAATTCCCAAAGTTTTTGGCCTTGATCATTGACAGCAACAACAAAAGTTGATGCCGATGAGTAGTCTGAAAGTTCAATCATCAGCAAATTAAAATCAGGATTCATGATCACTTGAATCTGGTTTTCAACATGCATATCTTTAGGAAGAGTTATATCGATCTTGTAATTTTTCTTATTCAGGGAAAGATTGAGAAAAGACGCACTTTTATCCAGCGTCACCTTAATTTCTTTTGCAAAGGTCTGAACACTACAAAAAAGGATGAGGGCAAAAAAATACTTCATCATTCTTAAAATTATAGGCAATGGCTTGAATTTATTCAATGAGTGCATCAAAACGCTCGACTTTAATCTTTTTAGAACTAGACCCTATGTGCTCGACTTTGGAACAAAGGGTCTAAAAAGTTAAAAGTCGACTCTGGGGCATTCAGTCATTCCCCTCTAAAACCAAAAAAGTATGTTTACTCAACATCAATTCCGAAGCTTTTGATTTTGCGATGAAGATAAGAGCGTTCAAGGCCAATGGCTTCAGCTGTTTTGGAAATGTTTCCGTTGTGTTCGGTGATTTTTTTAACCAGGTACTCTTTTTCGAAAAGGGCTCTGGCGTCGCGAAAATTGGCGGCCTCATTGAAACTGTTTCCATTCTCTTTTTGATTGAGTCCAGCAAAAGTGAGATCGTGCACATCAATCGTGTCTTCGGGAGTGAGGATATAAACTCGCTCAATAAAGTTTTTGATCTCTCTCACATTTCCGGGCCAATCATGGCGAACCATTTCTTTAATCGCCTTATTGGTGAATTTCTTTTCTTGATATCCTCCACTGAGACAGACTTTTTCGCTGAAATGAAAAATCAAAGGCTCAATATCTTCTCGACGATCTCGAATGGGAGGAAGGTCAAAAGGAACAACATGAAGTCGATAATATAAATCTTCTCGAAACAATCCTTTTTGCACCAAGGACTGTAAGTTTTTCGTCGTTGCTGCGATAATTCTCACATCGAGTTCGATTTGACGGTTACCACCCACTCTTTGGATTTTATGCTCTTCAAGATACTTTACTAGTTTGGCTTGAACAGCAATTGATAAAGAATCCACATCGTCTAAAAAAAGAGTGCCCTTATCGGCCAGATCAAAAAGACCTTTTCTCTCTTCTTCAGAGCCAATAACACTTCCTTTTTCGTAACCAAAAAGTTCACCCTCGGTCAGATCTTCGGTGCTATGAGCACATTTAAAATTCACAAAGGATTGCCCCGCACGAGGACTGAGGTAATGAATATTTATGGCGACAAGTTCTTTACCCACACCCGCTTCACCTTTAAGAAGAATCCACGAGTTGGTGGGAGCAATCCGCGCAATAAGCTCTTTTGATTTTTTAGCTTCAATACTATTGCCAATAATCGCAATATTTTGACGAAGTTTATTAAGAAGCGAACCTTTTTCTTTACGGACCGTTTGAACTTCAATCAGATTTTTGAGAAGAATTGTGATGCGATCAATAGAGACAGGCTTTTCAATAAAGTCCCAAGCACCCAGCTTAGTCGCCTCAACCGCCGTCTCAATGGTCCCATGCCCCGACATCATAATAAAATCAGGACGATTACTCAGTGTAGAGACATCACGCAACAGAGCCATACCATCTTTAGCTCCAGGCATCCAGATATCCAGAAGGACAATGTCAGGCTGAAACTGCTCAATCTTTTTTAATCCAACTTCCGCATTTTCAGCCGAATCAATAATAAAGCCTTCATCGGCCAAAGAAGCTGTGAGCACTTCACGAATTGGAGACTCGTCATCAATCACAAGGATTTTTTCTTTTCTAAATTGCATGTTAAAGATCTACAACGAAACCCCACCATGATCAACGCTGTTAACAGACTTTGGCTCAACCACTGAAGCCCATTTTTAGGTTCAGACTCTTTTATGAGACTCTGGAGAGCGTGAC
>JBGSSY010000023.1:0-17590 GCA_041736775.1 Bdellovibrionales bacterium
CAAATCCCTTATGTTGGGTGATGTCAGCCGAGTTGAAATTGACAGTGCTCTGCGAGTCGGCGCAGCCACATCGGGTGGAAAAGAAACTGTCCTCGGTACTGTTCTGATGAGAATTGGAGAGAACAGCCGACAAGTGGCTGCTGATTCCAAAAGAAAAATTCTCTCGATTCCTCTCCCTGACGATGTTGATTTGCAAGTGGTTTACAATCGTGAATTTCTTGTCAACGCAACCATTAAAACTGTCAGTAAAAACCTGCTTGAAGGTGCAGGCCTGGTTATTCTGGTTCTTTTTTTGATCCTGGGTCACTTTCGGGCGGCCGCTATTGTTTCTTTAGCGATTCCCTTTTCAATGCTCATTGCTTTTAAAGGAATGGGACTGCTTAATATTTCCGCTAACCTTATGAGTTTAGGGGCAATTGATTTTGGACTTCTGGTCGACGCCTCAGTTGTGATTGTCGAAAATTACTTAAGGCGAATGAAAGAACTTCCTCTCAACCCCAGCTTCAATGAAAGAAAAAATCTTTTAGTTTCATCTTGCCAAGAAGTTGCCACACCGGTGATTTTGGGGTTGCTGATTATCATGCTCGTCTATGTTCCGATTCTGACCTTAGAGGGTATTGAAGGAAAGATGTTTTATCCAATGGCAATGACGGTCCTTATGGCGCTGGCGGCCAGCTTAGCTGTGGCCCTGTTTGTGACTCCCCTTCTTCTTTATTACGGAATTCCCGCCGGTGCGAGCGAACACGCAGAAACCCGAATTTTTAGCTGGGTTTTAAAGAAGTACCACAATGGACTGATTCGAGCTCTTCATTTCAAAAAAATGATTTTGCTTTCAGCCGTTGCCCTCTTTGTTGTTTCGATCGGTCTGTTCCTCCGTTTGGGAAGTGATTTTATTCCCCAACTGGATGAAGGGGATATGATCATTGGCTTGGTGAGAGACTCACGACAAAATATTGAAAAATCAGTGGAGTATCAGATTGATGCCGAAAAAATCATCGCCAAGTTTCCCGAAGTCGAGCGGGTATTTTCTCGTCTCGGAACTCCAGAAAGTGCAACCGATCCGATGAGTCCCAACTTTGCAGATACTTTTTTAATATTAAAGAAAGATCATGACCAGTGGCCTCTCATCAATGGCAAGAGACGAAACAAAGATGAACTTTTTACCGCCATTCAAAAAGAGTTATTAGCCGCTCACCCCGATCAAGATATTTCATCCACTCAACCCATTGAAATGCGACTCAATGAAGTCCTAGAAGGCAGTCGCGCCGATATTACCTTAAGAATACTGGGTCCTGATCTTGAACTTTTAATGGATTATGCGCAGAAGGCAAAAACCATACTTGAACAAGTGCCCGGCGCCCAATCTTTAGAATTCGATGCCTTGACCGGACTCACAAAAACTTCAGTGATTGATCTCACTGTCAACTCACAACAGGCTTCAGATTATCGCCTTAACACTCAAGACATAGCCGAACAACTTGAGATCGCACTCGCCGGGCGCACAGTGGGATATTATTTTATGGAAGACAAAAGATTACCGGTGATCTTTCATCTCGACGAGGCCTTGAGAGATGATCTGGCCGTTTTAAGTGAACTCCCCATTCCATTGCCCGATGGAGATTCTCTTCCGCTTTCCAAGTTCGCAACCCTCAGTCAAGATGACAAGGTTACCACAATCGCTCGGCGTTTTTCTCAAAGGTACTCGGCCATTTCGATTTATCTCGGAGGTCGTGATATTGACTCTTTTGTGTCGGAAGCCCAACAAAAAGTGAACGAACAAATTCAACTTAAAGAGGGTTATAGGATGGAATGGGGCGGTCAGTTTGAAAACTTGGAGCGAGCTCGTCAAAAGTTAATGTTAATATTGCCCCTCGTTCTTGCTTTGATCTTTTTCCTCATTTACAAAGTCACCCACTCTTGGCTGCAAGCGGGAATCATCTTTTCTGCCGTACCTTTAGGTCTCGCCGGAGGAGTATTAGCACTCACCTTTAGAGATATTCATTTTAGTGTTTCTGCGGCGGTGGGGTTTATAGCCCTTTCGGGAATTGTGATTCTCAACAGTGTGGTTTTAGTTTCTTTTATCAATCAAAACCAAAAAACCGGTGTTGATAAAAACCAAGCCATTATCAGTGGAGCGACCTCGCGTCTGCGTCCTATTCTTATGACGGCTTTAGTAGCAAGCCTTGGATTTTTTCCAATGGCGATTGGAACCGGTATGGGAGCTGAAGTACAACAACCTTTAGCGACAGTCGTTATAGGTGGGCTCTTGACTTCAACCCTCCTCACACTTTTTGTTGTTCCCATTTTACTCTCTATGACCCTCAACACAGAGCAAAAGTAATTTTTACTCTAGACCTTTTGAATCTCAACAATCTGAAAAATTGAAAGCCAAGCAATCTGACTAAAAAGAGAAAGAAGAAAAATTTCAAATTATCCTATGTAAAAAATTAAGTTATTAAGTGGATTGGACGTGATCGGAAATAATACTTTTTACGCCCTCCTCTAAAAACTGCGCCGCTTTGGGGGCATCATTCACCGTCCACAACATCAATGGGAGCTTGTGTGACTTAAGCTTTTTTTGACAAACTTCATCTTCATAGAGTCGGTATTTAGCATTGATGTAATGGGGCTGAGCTAATTTCATTGAAAAAGACCACTTCCAGTCCATCAAAGAGGCTCTATCACCCACAATCAGCGCTCTTTGGGTTTCTCTCAGGTAGACTCGGGCCCAGTAGAGACACATAGGATTAAACGAAGAGACAAGAATCTTTTTATTCTCTCCACATTCGCGAATCACTTCGCAAACCTTTTTTGTCAGCTTGAGGGGAAAAAGATCAATCGATTTGATTTCAATGTTTAAAAATTCTGGGACAAGATCACTTTTCAGAACTTTTTCTAAGGTAGAAATATTTAAGACCTCAAGGTCTTGGCTACTCATTTTTGAGAGCAGTTTATCAATATGAAAAAACTTTTTAAGGTCATAATCGTGAAACACATGCACAATTCCATCTTTGCTGAGTTGGACATCCAACTCAACCATTTGTGCGCCCGCTTTACGGGCTTGGATAAAGGCCTCTAAGGTGTTTTCGCGCACCCCATTTTGCCAATAGCCGCGGTGGAGTTGCCAATTTGGAAAATCAATCATAGGAATCCCCTTCAGGGGTGGGTTTATTTTCTTCTTTGGGTATAAGAGCATCTTTCACCTTATCCACCGCTTTTTTGCGCACTTCATTGATCTTCTCTCCTAAACTATCTGGACTAGCGAGTTGAAAAGAAATGTTTTTCGCTTTTTTTAAAAAGTCAGGATGAGTTTCTATCCATTCTTGCACCCATGGAGTGAGTGGACTCCACTGCCCTTTAAGGTAGCTTCCACGGTAATCCCACTTCATATATTGTCCATTGGGCTGATCCCATTGCACCCAACCGCTCAGCTTAGCAGAAAGGCTTCTTTCACCTTCACTACTCATCTGCCAACCATCGGTCAAACGCATATAACCGCGGCTCCAACGTAAACGATCCGTGAGTGTCGCTTTTGCTGATATTTCTTGAAAAAGAATGGGTCCTTGATTCCATTCTTTATCGAGAGTCGTTCCTTTTAACCAATCAAAGAGTTCTGAGTTTTGTTTCAATGAGCCGGACTGAGAGGAAAGTTTGAACTCAGATCCCTTCTCTTTCTCGTAAGTTCCATTTATTTTTAACTGGGTGACGATAAAGCTCTCGGTTTCAAGCTCTGGTGTTGCGACCAAGAAAAAACCCTGGGTCAAATCTCCCGCTTTGATATTCAGTTGACCATAGATCTTCATAAGAGCTCTTTTTGCCCCGAGCATCAGCTCATAAATCTTTTCATCCAACAGAAGTTTATTCACTGATATTTTTGCAGTCATTTCACTCTGAGACTGGTTTTTGTAAGAAACCTCGATCAGGCCATCAAACTCACCATTTTCAATATCAAATTCTTTAATCTGAAGACTCCATTCTTTTGGAGAACCTGACAAAGACCAAGGAATTTTTTTGATCTTCTGAAGATCTCTTCGACTTCGACTTGAGAATACGAATTCAGTATTCTCAAATAAGCCAGTTGATTGAAAGAGCCCTTGTTCAAATATAAGCTCTCCGTTTAATAATCCATAGTTTGCTATCACCCCAGAAAGATAAAGATCTCTTTTATTCTTAATCACTTGATCAAGATCTAAAGAATCAACATGGATCTTCACTTTTTCAAGCCGAGAAAGTGTAGAACTAACATCTGCAAAAACAATTTTTCCATAAGGGCCATCGATTAAACATTTTTCAACTTTGAGAAAGGTATTGTTCAATTGATTGAGTGGAGCAAGAAGATCAATCTGACAATTGAGCCACATATAATTGAGTTGGTGATCACGACCAAAAAATCCAGTAACAGCGGATAAAGGGACTTGATCTGAACTCAAAGAAATAGCACTTTGAAGTTGAGAATCGTTGAGCTGTAGAAATTGCAGTCTTAACTTACCCTCTCGAACTGAGCTCAACCAATCAATTTGAATTCGTTCCGAGTTTAAGATGATTTTTAAAAGTGATTTATCCACTGGGATCAGTCGACCCTTATAATTCATTTGATCCAGTTTCATCGCGATGAGAATGTTGTCATCAAAACGGATTTCAACCGGAGTTTTAACAGTTGTGTGTTCAACAATGGAATGCCAATAAGAGACCTTCAGGGATTCAATTTTAAGACTTGAGAGATGTTTCTTTTGGATCCAATCGTCAATTTTAGAAAACAACCAATTGATATTTTTAGCATTTAAGGACTTTCTTTTCTCCCACAGCTGTTTTTCGACATCAAGAGATCCCCCACTTTTTTTCTTTGGATCGCTCTCTTTTTTTACGACCGAAGCCGAATCAATGGGATCGTCAGAAAGAAGGTCTTTGGGATTTTTTTCTCTCAGAGAAGAAGGCGTTGGATTCGCAACCGAGTCTGTGATCGGATGACTGGCCAGATCGAGTTGACAACCCTTGGGCTCATTGTAATCAATATGTTCAATATGCACTTTAGAGAGAACAATCTTTCCGGTGAGTAATTTGAGAGGATCAATAATCAAAAGAAGGTCATTAATAACTGCTGAGCGAGATAAACATTTTGGATCATTGAATGATATCCGTTTGAGATAAAGACCGATTATTGGCTTAAAACCTTGTGAGAAATGAATTTCAGGAGGAGTGGTCTCAATATTGAGAGGTTGTTGGCTGATCCATGGTCTAAGAAATTGCTCTTCAAGTGGGATTTTAGAAATAAAATGACGAGTGATGAAACCCGCCGATAAAGTGATTAAAGTGATCAGGAGCCATTGATAAAATGAGGCTGTGAATTGAACTTCTTGTTTGTCTTCTCGCCTTTGACTCACAGAGTGAAATCTCCCTCATAACAACATTCTAAGGCTTAGATGGTATTAAATATTTACTTAAATACAACCTTGGTGATTTCGTATTCCTTTTCACCTTTAGGTGAAGCGACGACCGCTACATCTCCTACTTTTTTCCCAATCAAAGCACGAGCCAAAGGAGAAAGCACGGAAATATAACCAGTTTTTACATCAGCTTCATCGACACCAACAATTTGATATTTAACTTCGTCATTGGTGTCATAATCGATCATAGTCACAGTGGCCCCAAATACAATGGTGTCACTTTTGATTTTAGAGGGATCTACAATTTCGGCACCCGCAAGTTTACTTTGAATATCTTGAATACGACCCTCGACAAGAGCTTGCCTTTCTTTGGCAGCATCATATTCGGCATTTTCACTCAAATCACCATGGGAGCGAGCCTCTTCAATTTGTTTAATCACTTCAGGTCTGTCAGTGTGAATAAGACGTTTAAGCTCTTCATCCAGAAGCTGTTTTCCTCGAACGGTAAGCGGGAGTGTGGTCGACATGTGTGACATCCTTTCAGGCCCAACCCAATAGAGCATCCACTCTTTAGGCCAACTAAAAAGAAATGTTTATATAGGAAGACTTTATTTCTAGCAATGAATTAAAGAAATTATTATAGTAATGACAAAGAGTTAAGTGAATACTTTGGTTTTAATTTTGTCTGTGACTGAATGTCCACAGTTGAAATTAAGCCCAATCCGTCTCCTCAGAGTGCCCCCTTCTTGGGTTATCACTCTAAAGACAAAGACACTTGTATTTTTTTTAGGCTCCTAGAGCCACTGATCAAAGGAATTTGGCTTTATGAAACTTAATCCCACCAACAAAGCGATTCTTAAAAGACTTTTGGTCGGACGAAACACTCGCCCCCTTCGTTCGATCATCCAAAGGGTTGAACCTGCTGATCTTGCGTCATTTTTGACCTCCCTATCACAGAGTGAAAAAAATCGCCTCCTCAAAGCCTTGATTTCAATTAAAAAGGCTGGAAATGTACTTGAACAAGTCCCTGAGGCCCATTTGCCCCAAATCCTTGAGCACCTGAGTGATGAAGAGATGATTCAGGTCTTGAAGCAGAGCTCCATTAGCGAGGGCTCCTATCTTCTCCAATTTGTTGAAGACTCCCGCCTGAATCCTCTCATGGTGGACCTAGACCCCGATCTCAAAGAAAAGCTTTTACAATTCCTCAACTATCCTGAGGATTCAGCGGGCCGTCTCATGGACACCCATTTTTTTACGATCCCCTCTCACTTTACGGCCCAAGAGGGCTTGGACCTTTTGCGACAAAAGTCAAAGGAAGAGAGCATTTATTATATTTATTGTGTCTCTGATGAACAACGTCTGCGGGGAGTGGTTTCACTGCGAGATTTAGCAACCAGCGACCCCAATCGTCCCTTGATTGAAATTGCAAAAAAAGAAGTGGTGACTGTTAAACCCGAAATGCCAGAAGAAGAAGTAGCTCAATTAGTGAGTCACTATGATTATATTGCTTTGCCAGTTGTGAACGAGGCGGGACAGATCTTAGGTATTGTTACCGTTGATGACATCCTCGATATTGTCGAAGAGCAAGCAACAGCTGATATTTATGCCACCGCAGGTCTCCAAGAAAGTGATCGAGTTTACTCACCACTTTCACAAAAAGTAGCCAGTCGAACTCCGTGGATGCTGCTTAATCTGGTTTTCTCTGGAGTCGCAAGTCTTGTGGTGTATTTTTTTGAAGGCATTCTTGATGAACTTGTGATCCTTGCTGTGACAAAAAATATTGTCACGAGCACCAGTGGTAACGTGGCTATTCAATCCCTCACCGTAACCACACGAGGATTGGCCATCGGAGATTTTCAATACATTACAAAAAAATTAGCCATTCTGAGAGAAGTCTCTGTCGGTGTCCTGATGGGAATTCTCACCGGTACAGTGGCTGGAATAGTGATTTATCTCGCAAAAAGTGATGTGAACTACGGCCTTTTTGTGGCCGTGATTATGACAATTTCTATGGTACTCACTGCATTTTTTGCGAGCACAATCGGTGCTGGTATTCCAATTTTACTCAAACATCTTGGTCGTGATCCAGCGGTTGGAAGTGGAGTGATCGTGACTGTGCTCGTGGATATTTTTGGATTCTTTTCATTCCTTGGTCTAGCTACACTTGCACTTCCCTATTTTCAAATTCAATAGGGTCTTGATTTTTGTCGAATCAATCTGATGTTCCCTCCTAAAGTTCTTATCTTGATCATTCTACTTTGCTTGAAATTCTGTTCTCATGTAATCTAATTGAATGATTGAACAAGCGATTGAAAGCATCAAAAAAGCCAATAATATTTTACTGACGACTCACCGACAATGCGATGGAGATGGACTTGGGTCAGAGCTCGCCATGTACCATGGACTTAAAAAAATCGGCAAAAAAGTTCGAATCCTCAATGTTGACAGTACTCCCAAAAAATATGATTTTTTATCTCCGGATTCTTACATTCAGTATTTTGATGGCGAATTTGATCCGATCGAAAAATGCGATCTTGCTCTTATCTTTGATACCAATGACCGTCGTCTGATCGAGCCGCTTTATCAACAACTTGAAGACCAATGCTCGAAAATCATTTTTGTCGATCATCATCCTATTTTAACCGAAGGTCCTCCACCCACTTCAGATTCTATTATTAACATCCGTGCCGCTAGCACCGGTGAGCTTGCTTATGATATCCTTATGGCTCTGAATATTCCTTTGGACGAAGTGATTGCGCGCTCTATTTATACCAGCTTGGTTTTTGATACCCAACTCTTTCGTTACATTAGAAACTCTTCAAAATCTCATCAGATCGCCACTGAACTTCTTAAGTATGAAAAAAACCCTGCCGAAATTCACCGCCGTCTTTTTGGAAACTTCACGGCCCCCAAATTAAAATTTATTGCGCAAGCGATGAGCCAAGTGGAATTTTTTGAAAACGACAAGATTGCTCTCCTCCTGATCAAAACCTCAGATCTTATAAAAATGGGCCTTAACATTGATGACAGTCGCGATTTAGTCGACATGATTATGAACGTAGAAACCGTTGAAGCCGCCGCTGTGTTCAGAGAAGATGCACCAGACACTTTCAAAATTAGCTTACGCAGTAAAGGACTCTTTCCGATTTTAAGCATTGCTGAAAACTTTGGCGGCGGTGGTCATCACTTCGCCTCTGGCGCCACCATCTACGGAAAATACAGTGACATCAAAGCCCAAACCTTAGCCGCCATGAAAGAAAAGTTAGTGAGCTTTATGGATGAGCTTTAAAAAATTTCAATAAAGTCACCCTATCCCTTCCAAATTTAAAGAGAGACCTTTAGTGAGTCGGCTAACACTATCCCAATAAACATTGTAGTCGCAAACTTTAGGGGGGCTATTCACTTTTCTTTAAAATTTATTTTTTTTGGCTGTCGTCATTTTCTGGAAAGAATGGCTCAATTAAACTTTTTTTAGGAAAAGAGAGACTGAATCCCAGATAGGCAAACAAAATAAAGGGAAGAGCCTTGGTGGTATTTTGGGTGAGAACTGACACTAAAACTCCATAAAGACCCAGTGTTTCAAAAAGAATATATTGAAAGACAAAAGCCACCAAAAGGGTTTGCTTTCTATCGTTATAAGGCATTCGTAAAATTCTTTTTTTTCTCAGTTGGGTGTAGTTTTTAAAAAATAAAAATCCAAAGAGAAAGGTCAAAACCCCAAGCCCTATTAAATACCACTCAAAACTTGAAGAAGGTAAAGGGTCCGCTTTAACAAAAAACATCTGGCTTTGCACAAAGAAGAGCGTGAGCGCTAGACTCAGGCCGGACCATAAATAGAGAGCCTGTCTCTGGGTGGCATGAATGATATTGTGTCGCTCTAAGTTCATGGGTCAAACATACCTTAGGCCAGAGTCTTTGTCCAAAAAATCTCAAGAGCCAACGGATCAAAAATCGGCTATAATCGAATGGATCATTTGAATTTTTAACAAAGGATAAGCCCACTGTGATTCAACATTTAAACTGGTCAGAAAATGGCAGAGAATTTCTTGATCTCCATTTTAGCCTGGAAAATGACGAAATTGTTAATGTTGAACTCAAAGTGATGGGCTGTTTACCTTTTTTAAAACTCAGCCAAGAGATGAAAAGTCAATTATCCGGACCAATCGCCCAACTTTCTGCCCCTAAGGGAAACTCCCATGAGGTTCTCATTTGGCGAGAGATCATCCAAAAAATTAAGGGTGACTGGATTGAACCTGTAACTCACGAAGAGCTTTGTCACTGTCGAAAAATAACAACTGAGCGAGTGGATCGCGCCATAGTTTACGGCGCCCAGACGGTTGAAGAAATACGGCACAGGACTTCCGCTAACACCGGCTGTGGCACGTGCCTTCCCGACGTGAAGGCTCTCCTTAAAAGAAGAGCCTAAACAAAAATGAAAGCTTTTTACTCATACTCTTTTGACTATCACCAAATTTTTCAGACACCCAATCTTTGGCAAACTTATCAGAATTACAACTACATGATTGTTCATAACAAGGAGGCTTGGATTTTCGATCCTGGTGAATTTGGCCCTCTTCAAAACACACTAAAGTCCAATCAACTGATTCTTAAAGGGATTTATCTCACTCACCACCATCGGGATCATGTTGGTGCGGCCGAAGAATTAGCCCATCATTGGAAAGCACCCATCTTTGGATTTAAAAAGGATCAAAATCGACTTCCCCCTCTCACCCAAAGTTTTGAAGAGGGAGAAGAGTTAAAGATTGCTTCACTCCAAGCTCAAATTCTTTTTTTGCCGGGTCATACTCTTGGACTTTGCGCTTTTTATTTTCCTGAAAAAAAATGGCTTTTCTCGAATGACCTTCTTTTTTCTTTAGGATGTGGACGGGTTTTTGAAGGCAGTTATGTGCAGATGTTTCAGTCACTCAATCATGTAAGGGTTTTACCCAAGGAGACTCTGATTTTTTCATCTCATGAGTACACCCTTAAAAATTTAGAATTCTGTCTCAGCTTAAATCCGTTGTCTAAAGAATACCAAGAGCTTTACAAAAATACAGAACGTAATCTCAAAGAGTTCATCCCTTCGGTGCCAACCACTCTTGAGTTTGAAAAAAAGCATAATCCCTTCTTACGTTGGGATGACCATGCTTTTAAAAAATCTATCGGGCTCGATCACTTGGATCCACTCACTTATTTCTCTAAGATCAGAGAACTCAGAAATCAATTCTAAGTATGACCCAAGAGATACTCAAAAAGTATTTGCCAATAAAAAATCGATTTCAAAGAGTTACGTGTAAAAAGGACACATCAAAATGGAGTCTCCTCGATTTCGCTTGATATGAAAAACAGCCCTCCTGGTGTGCATTAAAATAAAGGGTCTCAACCTGCTCATAGCCTTCAACCTGCCTGACGGTATTGTACAAGGAATTGTTCGAATAAATCACCTGAAGATTTTGTTGAGGATCCATAGTCCCTAAAAAATTTCGCGAATAATATCTCCAGCGAAACCATTCATCATCCACCAGCGGAGAAGAAAGGGAAGAATTTTTTTTGAACTCAAAAAGTTCGGCTGCATGATATAGAAAAACCAAGTCTTTTCTTTTTAGGTTATCTTCGATGTTTTTTCTGACAAAACTTTTTTCTGGCAAAAGGAGATGGACATGACCCAGATCCGGATAAAAGATGAACTCTGCATACTGAAGCTTGAGTGCTTTCTCAAGATGGCTGGTCAGAGCTGATAACAAATCAAAAGGAATCTCAATTTTTTTGCTACCATCCTGATATATGAGGCGACCTTCAATCGGTTGAACGTAATTCTTAAAGCGAAGTCCCGATTGATAATTGAGCCAAAAATCCTCTTCTAATTTTTTTATCTCTTTGTAGATCGTCCATGGAATAGAGGAAAGGAGTTCAGTCGGCTCGACAAAAACAAGGGGTTTGATGGAGTTAAGACTTATTTTTGTATATTGATGATCTATTTTTGCCTGGGCCCAGATGGGACAAAAAATGATTGATAAGACGATCCCGCGTAACAATCCCCTTAAAAGCATATATCTCCCACCCATGGCTTTTAACTAATGCTAAAATTGATTCAGGTCAACGGGGATTCAAAAGCCTATGAGTTCTCTAATGAATAACTGACCGACAGAAGTTTAAATTCTCTAAGCCAATTGATTTTATTCTCGTTGAATTCTGATTATTTCACATTTGTGATCTTGATAAGACAAGATTCGCTGTACTGTTCAATTGTACCTTAAGGGATAAATATCTATAGATTCGATTTCGATTGATCCATTAAATTGAGCTCGGTTAAAGAAATATCGGACTTATGGTTTTTGCCCTTAAAGCCTTCAACCGGATACTTGAGTGAATTTTTTTTCATTTTTTCGACAAAAGATCCGGTTAAATCGATTTGATATTTTTCAGAAAAGCGTAGAAGAAAAAATAAAACATCGGCTAATTCATCAGCAATGGCTTGGCGTTTTATAGAATCCTCAAAAAGCCCAAGACATTGATCTTCATTGAGAAAGCGAAAGTGCTCGAGAAGCTCAGAGGCTTCAGTCACCGCACCAATCGCTAAATCTTTAGCAGTGTGAAATTGTCCCCAATCACGCTCTTCGCAAAATTCAAGAATCATTTTTTTAAGTTCTTCGAGATTGGTATTATGATCATTCTTCATAAATATCCTCGTTATTCAAAATTATCTGTGTTTATAGAAATCATTTCTAACTTTAACCAAGACCTACTTAACTGATCTCTCATCATTTCTAATTATAACCACGACCCACTTACTTGGCCCCTCATCATTTCTAACTTTAAGCACGACCCACTTTATTGGTCACCCATCAACTCAAGCCTTCTTTGATCTTTTAGAATTCATCACTCATTTCCCTGAGCATCAATCGTCCATTGATCCTGATGTTGTTTAAAAAGACGAATTACATCCGGCATAATATCTTTGTGGGCCGCGACAATACCGCGATTGAGAAAGTTTTTTTTGCCATAAAGCATGGGCTTAAGGGTTTTAATTTCAAATAACAAACAACCCGCCTCTTCAAGGAGTATCTGTCCCGCAGCCGTATCCCATTCAGAGGTTGGGCCAAAGCGAAGGTAAAGATCGGCTTTACCAAGGGCAATATCGCAAAATTTAAGAGCGGAACCTTTTTCGAGAATTTGGCCAATGTTTAATTCTTTTAAAATTACATTTTTCTCAATCCGATGATGGAAGCCGCTGGAATAAGCCCGAAGGGGCCCCTGTACACCTTGGTGAGATATGGCCTCTTCTTCACAAAAAGCACCCAGCCCCCGAGCTGCCCAATAAAGCTTTGACTGGGTCGGATCATAAATAGCCCCATAAATCGGAATCTCATTCTCGACAAAACCGACACAAATAGCGAACTCATTATCCCCACGGGCAAAGTATTTGGTGCCATCAAGGGGATCGACAATAAAAAAACTCTTCTCACCCTTAAGAGAGGCCGTCATATTCTCTTCACTGATCACTGGAAAGCCTAAGGGGGCTAAGGCTTTTATTAGAAATTCACTGAGCAAGAGGTCCGCTGGGGTTACGGGACTGCCATCAAACTTCTCTACGGGCTTGCGCATTTCAGGATCATTGCTTAATTTTTCAAGTAATTTCCCAGCCTTACGGACAATTTCATTGATATTTAGGGCTAGGGCATGATCAAACATAGCCTATTGTTAAGTGATCACTCGGGAAATGTGAAGTTTTTATTGTCGAATGCCAAAAATGCATGTTATGCCTTTGCATTCATTACGTTATAGAGGATTTTATCATGGCAAAAAAAGGAAAAGTTCGTATCATCACCCTTGAGTGCACAGAGGCTCGTAAACTTGGTGAAACTCCTTCGCGTTACACGACCCACAAAAACACTCAAACCCACCCCGAGAGACTTGAGAAAAAGAAATACAACCCCAACCTCAAAAAACACACTCTCCACAAAGAAATTAAGTAACCCCCTATTTTTCAATTTCATCGGTTCTTAAAAGGCTTCAAAAGAAGCCTTTCGTATTTTATAGCTCGTTCCTCTTTCACAAATGAACTCAGCCCTTATAAATATATTGGATATTCATTTTTTAAGATCCGTTTCTATTAATCAATATCTTATCTGATGTTTCTAAGAACCGATTGCGTTGGCCAATAATCTATTAAAACCAGAGCCAGCTCTTCTAAAATATTATGTTTCGCTAGGCTTTAGTTCAGGCAAGATCATCCAGGCAATGAGTCCTTAACTTATCTCTCTTACTCTCCGATAAAATACAAAAGGGGTTATTTATGATAAGTATGGTTTCGTCACTTTTATTACTTTTCTCATTTTTTTTAATTGCTGAAACAACGACAACCACCGAAAACTCTGCTCAAATTACATCTCCCAGTTCAGAAGTTCTCAATGAGGAGTTCCCTCCCGTTGTTCCTCAGTTTTCTCAAAACTACGAAAGTCATACAAACAAAAACTGGCGCAATTTGTCTTTGAGTTCACAAGCGGAACACATTTATAAAAACTTTTTATCAATCTTAAAGGTTCATGGTCTCTCCGATCTTTTTGAACCATCGACTTTAACTTGCATGACAATGGTTGAAGCCATACGCCAAAAAGAAGGACGATTTGATTTCGATCATCATAAATTTGAACCTCAAATGGGCTCTGATGCTACAACTTCTTCGGGAATCAATAACCTTCCACGTACTGTAATAATCGACTTATTCAAGCGAGGTACATTTCAATCAAAAGTAGCTGGTTTTTCAGATATTCATGAGGGAAGACAGTTTCACCAAAAAATGGCAGGCTCGCTCATGGCTCAACAAGAGATCATGGTTGGGGTGTTAAAACAAAAAAGAAATGATGTAAAACAAAGTGATGTTGAGCCAGGGATAGGTAAAGTCATTTCATCGTACTATGGGCACCCAAAACGGGTTTGCAGAAGTGAATACACCGATTCAGTCAGTGAATGCAGCAGCTGTATTAAAAGGGCTGGGGTCAAGTTACAATGTTTGAAAAAGGCTCAACTCAGCCAAGCTTTCTACAACAGTAAAAAGTGCACTTAAACGCTCTTCGGTGAGAGAGCGTGGTTAATAAAGAAATTTAAAGAATTCCAGTGGATTCGTCTTCTGTACTTTCTTCTTCTTGGTATTTTTCGGGATTCATGCGTTTATCTTCCGCTTTCACAAAAGTGATCCACTGTTCGGCTTGATTGGTGACTTTGTCAGAACTCTTCTTTGCCATTGTAAAAGCCTCGGTGGCTTGGTCAAATTTCTTAAGATTGAAACGAGCCACACCGAGAGCCATGTAAACGTGTTGTGGATTTTTAATCCCACCTTTTTTAAGGCCCACGGTAAGGGCTTTATCGGCTTCGGCCCACTTCTCTTGATCCAAGTAGACTCGGCCCAATTTAGCAAAAATACGGCCATCTGTGGCCATTTGAGAAGAGGCTGTATAAGCCACGATGGCTTTTTCAGTTTCTTCGGCTTGAGTCCAAGCATCGCCGAGGATTTCATAATTTTTCTGAGACTTCTTCACCTTGCCATCTTTAAGGGCGGTTTCAAGAAGTTGACCGGCTTTAAGGGGAATACCACCGTAAAGAAAAAGACTGACCAAATTCATCATCTCTGAATCTTGATCCAGGTAATTACCCTTATGAGCGAGTTCCATTGTCGCTAAAGCTTGGGTGTTTTTTTCGAGGTTAAGATAAACACCAGCCAATTGTTTCCAGTATTTTTTCTTTTCAGGATAGAGACCAGCGAGTTTTTCAAGAAGGCGAGCCGATTCTTTGTAGTTATTCAGTTCATAATTCATCGCCACCGCAAAAGAGAGCCAAGACTCTTTAGGAGTATCGGTCATATCAATCGCTTTGGTCACAAGGGCTAAAGCTTCTTTTTGTTTTTTCTGTTGAGCAAAAATAGTGGCTTTTAAAACGTAAGCATCAGCAGAGGGTTCATCCGCAAGTGAAAACCACTCTTCGATTTTTTGCAGAGCCACGGCATAGTTTTCTTGGGCCGTTTGAATTTGGGCTATGGTGTAAAGGGTTGAGAGTGTGGCTCCGTAAGGAAGAACCTCAAGGTCAAGAGAACCTTGAAGAAGACTTAAACCTTTTTTGTAATTTTCTTGTTGAGCATAAACAAAACCCATCGCCTGCATCACTTGAGCTTTTTCGTGGGGTCTTTTTTCTGTGGAGGCCATCAAGCGCTCGAGGATATCCATGGCATCTTTGAGTTTGTCTTTAGCCATAAGCTCGTGGGCGCGGGCCAAACGACGATGGGTGCCTTCAGAGGTCAGTGCTGACTTACGACTTTTAAGCTCTTCTTTGTCCAGTTTTTTTGCGAAAGAAACATTGGCGAAACCACAAAGAGAAAAAACGATCAAGGCTTTAATAAATTTTCCCATACACATCCTTTATGACACTCAGTTTATGTTCCCTAAAGAGCCGGAAAGCCCATCCCTTTTTACCAAGACTTGGCATGGGGACGAATGATTAATAACAAAAATGACGCAAAATGTCACCAAAGGGGTTTCAAATTGTATATATTTCACAAACTATTCAAGTTTGAAGTCCAATTGAACCATTTCTCCTTTGGAGGGTATGGGTTTGCCATCTTCGATTCTGGGTTTGTATTTCCACTTAAGGAGAGCTTTTTTTGCCTCCATATCAAAGACACGCTTGGGATTGGCATCTACGACCTGAACATTATCCACTGTACCCATACTGGTGATATCAAAAGAGAGTCTGACCCATCCTTGAATACCCTGCATGGCTGCGTTTCTTGGATACTGGGGCTCAATACGGACAATAGGAGTTGATGCACTTCCACCGCCTGAGCCTCCGGGACCTAGATAAGGACCACTTCCCTTAAGAGATGCGCCCAAGTTAGGGATATCCATTTTCATCATATTTTGCTGGGTGGGCTCTTCTGCTGCCGCTTGCATTTTTTCAGGTGGAGGTGGCTTCTCTGGGTCTTCTTCTTTTTTAGGAAGTTGACGTTTTCGCTCTTGGATCATGTCATCTTTTTTGACCCTAACAAATTCAATAAAGTTTTCAGTGTCATCTGATTTTTTAAGGCCTTTACCACTGGAGATGAGTTGCGACATCAAATAAAAAAGAGCTAAAGTCATTCCAAGACCGTAACCAGAAGCTTTAAGTAATCTTTTTTGAGCGACAGAAATATTCATAAAAGTTATTCACCCACTCCTTCAGAGGCGGCAACAGATACACTTTCAACACCCGCTAAACGGATTTGATCCATAACTTGAACCAGAATACCGGTCTCCGAAAGTTTATCCGCTTGAATGACAACAGAACCTTCAGGGCTCTCCGCATGAAGCCTTTCAATGTTGGCGCGAACCGAACGAATATCTACTTTTCTTTTTTGAATCCAAATTTCACCATTCTGGGAGATGCCGACAAAAATAGAAGCCCGTTCTTTTTTCTTGGCGGTCTCTGCCGATGGACGATTGACTTCGATTCCTGATTCTTTAACAAAAGAAGTGGTGACGATAAAAAAGATCAGCATGATAAACACCACATCCAACATCGGTGTTAAATCGATCGACGATTCCTCTTCTTGATTTTTCTTTCTTCTACGCATGTTAAAATCCTTTTAAGCAAAAATAATTCATTAAACTGAATGCTGAATTTCGAGTGCATCCGTTAATTTTTGAACTTCTCGTTTAGCCCTGGTCTCAAGAACAGTTCCAAAATAAAGACCAGACAAAGCGGCCACCATCCCTGACATGGTCGGAATTGTGGCCATTGAAATTCCTGAGGCCATCATACGGGCATTCCCGGTGCCGGTATCGGCCATAACATCAAAAACAGCTATCATACCTGTCACTGTTCCTAAGAGACCCATGAGGGGGCACAAAGCCACGAGCAGTTTTATGGTGGAAATATTTTGGAAAAGCTTTCGGGTCATTTTAGAAATCTTAGCTTGGCGAATTTTGTGAGCATACCAAGAAGAGTGGTCAGAACGTGAGTTCCAAGCTTGAATGGTCTCCGCAAAATCATTGGGGTATTCATTTTTGAAATAAAGAAATCTTTCAAAAATAAACAACCAAAGCAGAATTAATGTCCAAAAGATAAGCCAGAGGACGTTGCCCCCACGCTCAAGAAAATCTCTTAGTACATCAAAAGCATCAAAGATAAACATAGTCCGTCCTATCCTTAGGCTTTGGTTCCAGTCGTCATGGCTT
>JBGSSY010000037.1:0-2051 GCA_041736775.1 Bdellovibrionales bacterium
AGCACAGATGTCGATGTGGTACTTGACTTAATGATCCATGATATCGATGTGATTATGTCGCTCGTGAACAGTCCTGTAACTAAAGTTTCAGCGGTGGGTACACCGGTGATCACGCCTTATGTTGATATTGCCAATGCTCGAATAGAGTTTGCTTCTAAAGCTGTTGCTAACATTACTGCCTCTCGAGTTTCACAAACGGCCACAAGAAAGTTTAGAGTTTTTCAAGAGACGCAGTACCTTTCGATTGATTTTGGAACAGGAGAGCTGAACCTCACCACTAAAACCGGGGAGTGGGATCAATCGGGCGAAAACATTCCCCTTGAATTTGAATCCTGGGAACTTGAAAAGGGTGACGCCCTTTTTGCGGAAGACGAATCCTTTATTCAGTCTATTCTTAAAGGTCAAAGTCCTGTAGTCACTGGAGAGCAAGCCCTTCTTGCGTTGCAAGTGGCTGAACAAATTCGTGAAGATATTCAACGACGACTCCGTGAACGATAATATCCTGATCATTGCAGCTGAAGCCTCCAGCTGCATGTACGCTAAACTTTTTATCAATGAATGGAGAGAAGATTTTCCTGACACCCATTTTTTTGGAGTGGGGGATCGCGCTCTTTCGCAAGATTTTAAAATGGAGTGTATCGGTTACGCCGAAGATTTAGCGGTTGTTGGTTTACAAGAGGTAATCAGTCATTGGTCCGAAATTAAGAAATGTTATTATGAAATTTTAGAGCGGGCAGAAGCTCTCAAGCCCCGCTTTGCTCTTTTAATTGATTATCCTGGATTTAATTTGCGACTCGCCAAAGATTTAAAGGCCAAAGGAATTCCGGTGGTTTATTACGTCTCTCCCCAATTATGGGCTTGGAAGAAGGGGAGAGTCAAAAAAGTCAAAAAGTTCGTCGATGACATGATGGTGGTTTTTCCCTTCGAGGTGGATTTTTATAAAAACTATAATATTGAAGCTCATTTTGTTGGGCATCCGCTGATTGAAGTGATTGAAAACGAACTTAAAGACTCAAACTTGATCGATAAAAAAACGGATTGCTGGGGGCCTCAGGCTTTGCGCAAGCCCATTTTGGGAATTATGCCAGGAAGCCGAAAAAGTGAAATTCAATTTAATCTCAGTACTCAGTTAAAAACAGCTCAAAAGCTCATGGCACAGGATCTTGTTGAGGCTCGGTTGTTGCTCGCTCCAACTCTCAATCTTGAGGACATCAAATTAAGAGCGGGAGAAGATCTCAGCGGAATTGAAATTGTGCAAAAAAAACCCACATTGATGATCGGTGAGTGTGATTTGATACTCTCGGCTTCTGGTACTGCCACCCTCCAAGTCGCTCTTTGTGAGAAACCTATGGTTGTGATGTATCGAATGAATCCAATCACGGCCTTCTTTGCCCGCCTTCTGGTGACGACGGTTGAATTTTTCTGCATTGTTAACCTCATCGCCCAAGAAAAAGTTGTCCCTGAGCTTTTTCAAAATCAGGCACAATCCGAAAAGCTTGAAAGTGAGTTACTTAAAATTCTAAGAGATAAAACCTATCGAGAGACAATGCTTTCAAAGCTTTTAAAAATAAAAGATAAATTAGGGGCTGGAAAAGCCACGGCCAATCTTGTTCAATATCTTAAAAGGTCTTATCGTTCATGAGTTCCAAAAAAAGTATTGCCTCTTCTCTTATAGAGATTCTTCTTTATCCACTCAGCATTTTATTTTTGGCGATCGTAACCTTAAGAAATTTTTTATATGATCGAAACTATTTTACGAACAATGCCACAGAGAAACCCGTCATTTGTATTGGCAACTTGACCACGGGAGGTACCGGAAAAACTCCTTGGGTGGCTAAAATGGCTGATTTTTTTAAAAGCAAGGGTCAACGGGTAGCCATACTCAGTCGGGGTTATACCGGTGATTTTTCGGGAGTGCTGGAAGTTGAAGAAAAAATGGATCCACGCCAATGTGGTGATGAACCCCTGTGGTTAAAGAACAAAACCCAAGTTTCAGTCTTTGTTGGTAAAAATCGCTATCAAGTAGCTGAAGTGGCATTGAAAAACAAAAG
>JBGSSY010000062.1:0-2817 GCA_041736775.1 Bdellovibrionales bacterium
TCCCATTCTCCCCAAGAGCTTATTTGTGAATTAACAGGTAAATAAATTTCACAAGTTGAATCCATAATTACTTTTGGATTTGCAAAACTTGAAATACTCCCTAGAGTCAATAATCCAATTAACAGTTTCTTCATAAAATCCCCTTATACTTGTCTAGATATTATCCTGAAAAAGGTGCATTTATTTGACCCTAAAGTGCAGGACGGTTGTTGTTGGTTTGTATTGGGCCACGTAAGAATGAGACCTCGGGCCATCTAAAACTGAGAGGCCAAACGATATAATTCCGCAAAGCATTAGTGCCTTATAATAGAGTTTTAATCAACTTTATTTAAAGGGGCAAGGAGTGCTTAGAATGGACACAGTCAACAAGATCAAAAAAGCCTACAAACAATCAGGTAAAATCAATTCTGCTGCCAAAGTTGGCCAATGTTCTTGGGCAACAGCAAAAAAAATTATCGAAACACCATCTGAAAAATTATCTCAAAGAGGAAAAAGAAATACTGTTTCAAAACTTATTACCAATGAAGTGATTGAAGCTATTGAAAAAATATTTTTGGATGAAGAAGAAAAAAATGTTCACAGAAAACAAAGACACAAAACGCCGGCCATTTTAATTAAACTTAAAGAGGCCGGAATTTATCAAGGCTCCCTTCGACATCTTAAAAGAATCGTGGCCGAGATTCGCAAAAGTCATGGCCAATCTCTGCCACCAAAATCTTTTTTGGACCTCAGTTTTGAGAATGGAAAATATCTTCAAGTAGATCACGGCGAAGTTGAATTTGAGGTGAATAAAGTTCGCATGAAAGGCTATCTCTATGTGGCCAGTGTTCCAGGGGTCGCCATTCGATATTGCCAAGTTTATTTAACAAAGGCCCAAGAAGCCTGGGGTAAGTTTCATGATGATTGTTTCCGTTTTTTTAATGGTGTTTTTCCTTTTTGTGTTTATGACAACGATGGTGCCATATGTGTCCCAGGAAAAGGAATCAGCAATTTATTTTTTAGTGATGTTGAAAACTATTATAATTTTCAGGCAATTTACTGCAATAAGGCTTCTGGCTGGGAGAAAGGTTCAGTTGAAAACGCTGTCGGATATTGCCGCAGAAACTTTCTTCCAGGGCTACCATCATATGAGTCTCTGAATAATTTAAATGATTATTTAAAAAGATGTTCTCATCAAGACCGAGGGGGTAATCACTACAAGGAAGACGTTAGCAAAGAATTTTTATTCGAGGATATGAGTAAAAATCTTCTTCCACTTCCCGCAGTAAAAAAATGGGAAAAGATTGAATCACTAAAAGTTAGTTCACTTCAGACTGTCAGATATGATTCTTATCAATACTCAGTTCATGAAAGATATGTTGGATCAGTCCTTAAAGCATTTATCTCTGTCGATACAATATGCCTTTTTTTAGACGACGAAAAAGTTTACGAGCACCAACGTTTTTACTTTGAAAAAATGGATGCCCTTATAATGGAGCACTATCTGGATCAATTATTTAGAAAACCTGGTGCCTATAAATTTGCAAAGGTTGTTCAATTTACTTCTTTCTCAGCTGATCTGACAGAAGTCAAAGAACGTCTTGAAGCTAAACTAGGTGAAAAACAAGCGATCAAAGAATTTATTCAAATCCTTCTTCTTAAACGAGTTACCCCTAATGAAATTTTTGATCTTGCTTTAAAAATGGCGATCTCTTATGGGGGAATTAATTCAAATGCAATTGGCCTGATTATTAAGCAACTTGAGATTACAGATAGAATTGAAAATTGTCCTGATGCACTTTTACCCGAACATCTTTTGGTTCATAAGATGAGAGATTATGACCTGAAAATATATCAACAACTGTTACCTGCTGGAGGTTTTGAATGAAAGAAGAATTATTAAAACTAAAAATGAATGGAGCACTGGATGCTCTTGAAGACTTGTGCAAAATGAAGATGGATAATCTTTCTTTTGGAAAATCTCTTTTTGAGGCGGAAATTTTTGAGAGACAGCGCAAGACCGGGAGAAGGAAAATAAAGTCTGCTAATTTTTCTTATGAAAGAGAGTGGCAACAAATCAATACAAGAAAAAATCCAAAGATTCAATTTAATGAAATTAAAAAATTATCAAGTGGTGATTTTTTAAAATCGAGAAGAAATATTTGTTTTATTGGAAAAACAGGTCTTGGTAAAACACATTCATTAATCAGTATAGGAAGAGATCTGTGTCGAGGCGAAAAGAATGTTCTCTTTTTTACAGCAGCAACCCTTGTAACTAAGCTTGAAGAAAGTAAGGTTGAAAATAAACTAAGTCGTTTAATGGAAAAACTTAAAAAGGCAGATTTGTTAATTATTGATGAGCTTGGCTTTGTTCCATTTTCTGATAATGGGGCGAGACTTCTTTTTGATGTTTTTACAACCAGATATCAAGTCGGGCCAATTGCAATCTCAACAAATTTAAGTTTTGAAAAATGGACGCAGGTATTTGGCTCTGTGGAGTTGACGGCCGCATTGATTGATCGATTCACACATAACTGTGAGATCTTCGTTTTTGAGGGGGATTCTGTGCGTTTAAGAGAGGCAAAAGAACGTGGGGGTAAGAAACAAGTTGAAACTGAAATTATCTAATGCTAGAAGCTTGATCAAATTAATCTGTTAGTGTTTTCGGTACAGATTTGGCCTCTCAGTTTTAGATGGCCCGAGGTCTCATTCTTACGTGGCCCAATACATGATATAGTATAAGTGAGGATTATTATTGGCAGTAAGAACTAATGAGTACTGTTTTTTACGTTTAAGCTCAATCTAAAAAATTACTAATAACTCACTAACTAACTAACT
>JBGSSY010000067.1:0-15226 GCA_041736775.1 Bdellovibrionales bacterium
AAGCCAGTCTTTCAAAATTAACGGCCTCAAAAGATTTTCCAAAAATTGAAAAAGCCGCTCTTGAGATTTTACAGAGCAAAGATAAAATTCCGTACACCAAAGTGATGGGTCCTTATCTTTACAATTTTTGGCAAGATGAAAAGTCAGTCCGTGGTGTTTGGCGCAGAACCACACTTAAAAGCATGATGCAAAAAAACACTCAGTGGGAAACTGTGCTTGATTTGGATCAATTAGCCAAAGTAGAGAACGAAAACTGGGTTTATAAAGGGGCCGCTTGCCTAAGCCCCGAATATAAACTTTGTCTGATCAATCTTTCTCGTGGTGGGAAAGACGCCAGTGTTGTGCGTGAATTTGATCTGACCAGCAAATCCTTTGTTAAAAATGGCTTTTACTTAAAAGAAGCTAAATCCACCGTCGATTGGATTAATAAAGATCAAATATTTGTGGCAACTGATTTTGGCCCTGACACTTTAACCGAATCGGGATACCCGATGGTGGTTAAAGTTTGGAAACGGGGAGAGGACATTTCTAAAGCTCCGGCTCTCTTCACGGGCGATAAAAAAGATATGGTTTCTTACGGCTACAAGATGGAAAATTCTGAAGGCCAGGTGACTTTGGTTTCTAAACGCGTCGGTTTTTTTACCAGTCGTGAATGGCTCTTTGATAATAATCAACTCAAAAGCATACCCATTCAAGATTCGGCAAAGCTTTCTGGCTTTTTCAAAGATCATTTTATCTTAGACTTAAGAGACGATTGGACGGTGGGTGAGTCCACTTTTAACAAAGGTGCAATCCTTGCCGTCCATAAAGGAATTGTCGAACAACAAAAAGTGAACCTTGCTGATGTTGTTGTTTTGTTTGAGCCAAATGCCCAATCATCGACATTGGCGATAGATGTTCAAAAAGATTTTCTATTGATCAACGCCCTTGAAAATGTGAAGGGCCGTATTTATCGCGTGGCTTTCTCACAGGGAAAATTTCTTAAAGCTCAACCCCTTAATCTTCTTCCGCAGTCCCATATCACGGTGGTTGATTCCTCGGTTGAAAGTAACGATTTTTATTTTAAACAAGAAGATTTTCTCAAACCTGAAACCCTTTATTTTTATAACTCACAAAAAAGTAAGATGACGGCTCTTAAATCTCTCCCTTCACAATTTAATAATCAGGGAATGCTCGTTCAACAGAAATGGGCCACCAGTAAAGACGGAACAAAAGTTCCCTATTTTCTGATGGGTAAAAAATCAGTGATTGATAAAAAAAATGCCCCGACCCTTCTTTATGGTTACGGTGGCTTTGAGGTTTCAGTCACACCAGCCTACAAAAATTTAGTAGGAAAATTGTGGCTTGAGAAAAATGGACTTTATGTCATAGCCAATATTCGCGGTGGTGGAGAGTTTGGGCCAAGGTGGCATCAGGCCGCCCTTCAAAAGAATCGCCAAAAAGCCTATGATGATTTTATCTCTGTGGCCGAAGACTTAATAAAAACAGGGATGACCAGTAAAGATCGTTTGGCCATTCAAGGTGGAAGTAACGGCGGTCTGCTTGTGGGTGCTGTCATGGTACAGAGACCTGACCTCTTTAAATCTGTTCTTTGTCACGTTCCTCTCCTTGACATGATTCGATTCTCTCAGCTCCTAGCCGGGGCCAGTTGGATTGCCGAGTACGGTGATCCTAGAGATCCAGAGATGAATCGTTTTTTGCGAAGTTACTCTCCTTATCATAATGTAAAATCGGAGGTAAAATACCCTGACCTGTTTCTTTTAACCTCCACCAAAGATGATCGTGTTCATCCCGGACACGCCCGTAAAATGGCTGCGAAAATGAAAGAGATGGGTCATAAAAACCTTCACTATTATGAAAACACCGAAGGAGGACACGCCGCCAGTGCCAACCTCAAACAGTCTGCCCGAATGCGCGCTCTGACTTTTGAGTTTCTTTACCAAACACTTCTTCAGTGATTTTCATTATTATTTTAATTCAATTTAGCTTTTGTCTAACTAGCCAAAAGCTTTTTTTAAGGTGAGAGTGCCCGATGATATTTGATGTTAAGTCACCGGATCATCCAGAAAAACTCAGGTTTCTCTTTGATCAATGTGTTGGTTTGAATTCCGAAGAGTTTAATGTTCTGACCCAAAACAACAATAAATTAAATCACCATTCCGAATTGATAAAGAACGATATCAACATATCTAAAACAATTAATTTGGAAATGACATCAAAAATGAAAAATGAAAAATTTAATCTCGTCAAACAGAACATCGAATTTTTTAAATTGTCGAATGAGAACCAACAAGCCTTGAAACTTAATCCCAGTTTTAAAAACTGGGTGATTTACGTGAATGGTAAATTGAGCAGCGAACCTCAAAAAGTGATTCGACCGAGGTCCCACGTATCCTTCATTTTAAAAACCAGTGTGAAGCCCTCCCTCAATATTATTTTTAAAGATCAACATCTGGTGATCCTTGATAAGCCAACGGGTCTTCCGACCCAAAAAACTTTAAAGAAGTTTGAAGAGAATCTCTATGATCAAGTTCGTCTTTTTTTTGCAATCGAAAACAATTTTCGCATCACTGAGCCCTACGTAGGCCTTCACCATCGCCTTGACCGTGACACTTCAGGCTTAGTGTTAATGACACTCAAAAAAGAAGCAAACAAAGAAATCTCCAACCTCTTCTCTCAAAAAAAGATAACCAAAGAGTACTTAGCCTATGTTGAATATGGCTCCCAAAAACCACCACAAAGATGGAAAGAAAAAAACAAAATTATTCGTGCCCATCATCCCTCTCATCCCTTTTATTTTAAAGTAGATAACGAAAGTGGTGAAGGACAAGAAGCCATAACCCATTTCACCTGCGAGGAGAGCCAAAAAGAAAAAGGCTATCATAAAATTCTCTGTTTCCCATTAACAGGTCGTACCCACCAACTCCGAGTCCAACTTTCCCATCGGGGCTGGCCCATCCTGGGCGATAACGTTTATGGCCACAATGAATCAGCCCCCCGATTAATGCTTCACGCCCAACGACTCCTGTTTGAGTTTAAAGGTAAAAACTACGATCTCTATTGTCCCCCCTCTTGGTCAGCACCTACGTAGATTCTAGTTTTATCTCAACATTTTCCAAACTACTGCCTATACCCACGCATAGGTGACAACAATTTCATTAAAGTCCTCGTTACTTAATCCTTTTCAAAAGCCCCCCAGAAATTGATCTCCTTAAAGCGGATGCGTTTTTTTGCCCGCAGGGCAAAAATTAAGGTTAGGCAGGAGCCGGGGTCAATTTCTGGGGGGCTTTTGAAAAGGATTAAGTAAAGATGATCTCTGAACAAGAGATTTTTAAAATTTAAAAAAATGAAATCAATTAGTGATTTTGAGCTACAGAGTCTGTGGTTGAACAGACTTGGGCACATTGAACCCCAAGATGAGTGCACTGTTCAAGACAGACAAGTGTTAAACTGGGGCAATGAAGACCACCTGATTTTTTGACCAATTGATTCATCTGTTTGCTTAAGTACTCCAGGGCTTTTTTGCTTTGACAGTTTTCTTCACAGCTTTTTTTTCCGAAGCATTTATTCTCACAAACCACTTGGTAACCATCATATCCGGTCTGGAATGCAGAAAAGAGTTGATATTTTTGTGCAACACTTTCTGGAGAATCAATTTCACTGCAGCGGCTTTGTGCTGGGGCCCATGAACAAATAAAAGTGATCACAAGAGCAATAAGAGTTGAAAATGAGTATTGGACAATACTTGGATTTATCCGAGTTTTCACCATAAACACCCCTTTTGTTCCTACAAGTAGACAATCGGCGTGCCCGACCTTTCTCTTAAGACCATTCTTATTTTGAGACAGTCTAAAGAAATCAAAAGGCACATTTTCTTTCGTACATTATAAAAAAAACAGATGTGATGAAACTTAGACAAAAATTTTAAAAAAGAATTTAATTGACCTTAAAACATTAGACTCAGCCTCAACTCTGAGCAAACTCTGAACCAATGAATAAAACCTCGTAAGTGATTAGAACCACCGAGTCGCACCTCATGAGATCTGCAAAAGTTTAAAAAAAGAGACAATTATGAAGCTCCCAATTAAAATCTATTGATCATTCATTCATTTTCTTAGGAACTATTTTTTAATAGATCCAAGGTAATTTATTAAAATAGCGAAAGAACCAGTAGCCTTGTTGGACGGCGGGTGGATGGGATTCAGAAGGGGGTAAGGGATTAAGAATTTTTCCGTAGTCTCTGACGGCGGATCGACTGAATAAAAAGGTATAAAGCCAGCGCCCATCTGAAAGTTGAAAGGCTGGGATTTCGCCTCGGCCACCGTACTGACGAATATTTTTTGCCATGGAAGCAGAAGTTGTCTGCAAAACATAATTGAATCCGGCTTGAGCGAGGAGATCTTCTGGCCGAGGATGAATTTTCCATTCGGAAATTCTTTGTAATAGAAATTGATCGATGCCAACCAGAAGTCGGGGTATGTAATCCGAACGATCTGCAAAAGTCGAATCCAAATTTGAAATATGAACTAAATTTTCTTTTTTTAAAAAATCTTTAAAATTTTCAATGGGAATGTCATCTTTATAAAAATTCGTCTCAAGAGTATTAAGATCATGTTGCCAGCGTTGCATAGAATGTATAAAAGCCACTTCTTCTGCTTCGGAAACTCCCATCCTTCTTGCCAAAGCTGAGAGCATAAATCTGTTGAGAACACTGACATCACGGATGACCAAGGGGGTTTTTTGAATGAGTCCAACATCTTTCATTAAAAAATCAACATCCGATCGATAAATCGCTTGGCTAAGATGACGTAATCCTTGGGTGTCGATCACATCCAGATGGGGAGTGTATTTTCTCAGATCTTTGGTAACGGCTGAGTTTTGAAAGGGTGGATAAAGCTCAATAAAATATTTAAGAGGTAGAAACAAAATACAAGGGCCACCATTCAGACATGTTCCTTCAAGTTCTTTAAAACCTTGGGCTTTAAAACGAGAGACAAGTTTAGGGTTTGCAACGTTAGCAAAAACATGGGCTTGATGAATCTGGGATTGCAGCATAAGTGTAACTTCGTTAACCATTACAGAACTCATGATTTTCATCATTTCATCAAAACGACCAACCTCCAACTGTGCGGCTCGACCAATTTCAAAAACAATGGGGAATCGTTTTCGATCCAGTGAAATTATTCCTTGTATGGGATCAAAGGGAAGGGTTTTCATTTCTAGAAGTTTTTTATTCCGTTGCCAGGGCAGTCCATGTTCGGCCACTTTGATCAGATAGGGGTCTGAAAGATCTAAATTTTCTGCTTCTTTCATATTACTTTGCCAGGAAATTTTTTGATTCTTGGGCATTTCACTAAAGGGATAGGAGTTTCGAAAGGTGTATTGACCCGACACAAGCCACATCGCCGCCTCGCGAACAAACCTATATCCCGGCATTATTTCTGAAGGGAGATCGCTGATTCGATAAGTTGGAATTGAGCCATTTTCACCGCCCTTACCAAAAGTCGAAGTGGGTACGGGCTGAGAAATTTCTATGAAAGTCATCTGACTTGGACCGATGTCATTCAAAAGGACGGGTTGTCGGTCTCTGACCTCTTTGGTAATGATTCCTTGTTGGGTCATCACTTCGGTTGAAAAATTCTGTAATCGTTCCAGTAAATCTGCGTTTTTGACATGAGGACCTTTGATTTCTAAGGTTCCTCCATGAATGGGCTCAAAGCCATCGCTCTTTAATTGATAAGCGGCGAGATGGGACTTTGTTAGGCCCCCGTTATCAAAAAAGCGATAGATAGCTAAAGTTGTGTTTGGATTCCAATTTTTGATATCATGCTGATCACGAACTTTAAAAATTTCAGAGCATGAAGAGACTTGGGCAAGAACAAGCCTTTGATATCCACCAAAAGTAAAAATAACAATAAAGAGTAATTTAAAAAAAAGGCGATGGGAGGTTCTCATTGTAGTAACTTACTATCACAGAACTTAAGTACACTTTATTGGGGCTGTATTTTTAACAGTGTTGTCAACACATAAGACAGAGAGACTCAATTGGTCCTTTGTAATTGATCAAGTCTCTGAAATTAGAGATGCAAAAGAGTTGGCTCCCTAAATAAAATCATTTTGATTAATTCTTTTTAATTCCTTGTTGAGACCATCGAGTGAGCCTGTCAAATCCACTCAAAAGAGACTGTTTTTAGAAACTTTGGCTGTAGCCGACGTAGTATCTTCTTCCGAGCGGTTGAAAAGCATAGGCTTGAAGACTGCGATCAAAACGGACAAAATCACGACTGAGATCAGAAGGCGTGTCCGAGTTAAGCAAGTTTTTTACACCAAGCTGAAGGGCTCCATCCCAAAAAGGAATTTTGTAATTATAGTTAAAATCATATTCAGTGTGGGTACGGGTGTAGGAGGACCTGCGGGTGGTCCCAGCGATACTGCGCGCAGCGATTCGATAAACGTGACGAGTCGTTGAAGCTCCAAGGCTCAAGGTGTTCTTCCAATCAAGATCTTCGCGATTATAATCGGGTGAGATCTCAGTGGTTTGAGTTTTAAGGACCATGATATGGGTGTGATCCATTGCGGCCCGAGCGTTGATGACACGACCAAAAATTCTAATAGGGCTACTGAATGCCACACCAAGATCAAGACCACGAATGGTTCGTGTGCCCATATTGGTTACAGCGGGCATGCGAACATTTGTGATATTTCCATTGGCGTCTTCATCAAATGTAACACCCGCATCAGCTAATCCATCTTTGCCAATGGATTGAAAAATAGCATTGTAAGCGCTATCAGGGACGGCGGAAAAAGTGTCTTCGCCATGAAAATTCCACTGATCAATCGAGAATGTCCATTTTTTATCCGGCTGAATAATAGTTCCAAAATTGTAATTAACACCTTTTTCAGGTATCAACCCTTTTTTTCCATAACGGTTAACAGGAAGAAGAGTTTCCTGACAATTTGAATCCGCTGGATCACAAAATTGAATATTCTCATAAGAGATTTGATCGCGTTGAATCATGTTTCTCACACTGGGGGCATTAAAGTTTGTACCGACCGATGAGCGAAAAAGAATTCGATTGGAAGGACGATATCCCACTGAGGCTTTGGGATTAAAAGTGCTACCAAAATCTGAATAAGCATCATAACGACCGGCTAATTGAAACTCAACGCTATCAACCGGATAAGCAACAAGCTCAGAAAAAACAGAACTCACTGAGCGATAACCAGCTTGATTATCTTCAAAATTTTGATTCAACTGAGTATCGATCAGAATTTGATCATGGGCATCTGCGGTGGACTCCCACTGATTCTCTACACCCATAGCAATGGAGACCGGTCCACCCACTCCCCAGACATCACTCATCTCAAAAAGTTCTCCAGTGGTCACTAAGCGAGCCGTGGTCATAGAGGCTTCATAGGCTTCTGTTCCTTGCACCCGCGCACTCCTGAAAGCGTTCGTATTTTGTCCAAAAGCCGAAGGATCATAGCCATTGTAAAATTGTTGAGCCACGATGTCTGTATCCACTAAACCATTACGATGATCTCTTTCTTCCAGAGAATAAGAATAACTTCCACTCAAGTCCCACTTCCAAGTATTGAGAAAATAACCTTCGATTTTACTTTGAGCCGAGTAAGCATCTTGAACAACGTTGATTTCTTTTAAACCCACTTCATCAATAGGTAAGCCAGAATATTCGGCTAAGTTTGCACCGCTGAGTTTTTGTTTAAGTGAACTCGATCCAATTTGAGAAACATCAATTAACGACTTTCCTTCTTGTTCACTGATGTTGATAAAATTCGGGCGACCAATATCGGTGCGAGTGCGGCGATTATAAAGACCAATCATTGTTACATTGAGATTTGAATTAATATCGTATCGACCTGTGAGAAGTGTACCCAGATTTTCTCTCGGCTCACGAATGTAATCCACACCTCGATAATCGACAGAGCATTCTGTGTCAGCTGGAATATTTCCACAACTCTGTTGGAGCTCAACTGATTTTTGTCCAGGATTTTTAGGAAATTTAAAGGTATGTGTCGAGGATGCAGGAACCGTTGGGTTCCTGTGTAAGTTACCTACATCTTTTTGGGTAACACCTCTTTGCTCAACATATTGTGTACTTAAAAACCAATTGCCCTTGGCATAACTTTTACCAAACGCAAGGTTGTGTTCTTGCTGTAAGCCTTGATTGATTTCTGGAACAGTCACTCGTGTTGAATACTCTGCTCCATCAAAATCTTTTTTGGTAATGAAGTTCATCACTCCGGCCATGGCATCAGAACCATAAAGGGCAGAACTCCCATCTTTCAAAATCTCAACGCGTTCAATGATATTTGTGGGGATGGCTTCAACACCAGTGTAAAAGCCTCGATCCGGCCCACCAAGTTTAGGAAGTCTTAAACCATTAATAAGTATGAGTGTGCTACCAGCGTGCTGTCCGCGAAATCGAAAATAGCCGTCGCGATCGCCGGAGTCTGTGGAGCCCTCAAAAAGATTGGATTCACGCATGTAATCATTGACTGTACTCACACCGGCCGAGTCAAAATCCTCTTTATCCCAAGTGACAACAGGAGTTGGTCCTTCAGTATCAATTCGGCGAATGTAAGAGCCTGTGACTTCGAGCTTTTCAACTTTTACTTGTGCTTTTTCAATGGGTTGCTCGCTTCTATTCGCATTCACTTCTTGTGCTGAAAGCGATGAATTCAAGCTCAAAATAAGGATTAAAAGATGAACAAACATTGGCCCCCCAATATGCGAAGTGGCTAAGATAAAAGAGCCTCAAGAGCCTGTCAAAGCGAAGAAAATAAAAAGCTGTTTTATTTTTGTTAGTGCCCGAAACCCAGGCGGAGTAAGGAAAGTCTGTAATTTATACAGATACGCGTTAAGTAGTTAAACTTAATAGAACTCTTGATTATAACGGCAGGATCAAAGGGGTTTCTATGTTTCAAAAAATCCAGATTATTCTCATGTTCACTTTCTTAGCAACAAGTCAGTTATGGGCACAAACGAGCACTGAACAACCGGTTAAGACCGATGTTGAAAAAGAAGAGGCTGCAAAAACATCAGCAACTACTGAAAGTTCTGAGAATGTTGTCGAAACTACAGTTCCAGCTTCTCGAGGTTCAAGCCGTGTCGAAAAAGTAGAAGTCACAGGTTCCTACATTCGTCGAGCTGACATCGAGGGACCATCTCCGATTCTCGTTATTGATCGCGCCCAAATCGAAAAATCGGGATTTAACTCTGTTGGTGAAATACTTCGACGCTCTACTGTCAGCCCCTTTGGTGGAAGTGGATCTGAGGTCAGCCTTAAAGGTTTAGGAAGCGGTAGAACTCTTGTTTTGATCAATGGTCAAAGAGCACCAGGCAGTGGAAGCAGTTATGCTTCTGGTGCAGTTTCGGTTAATTTTGTTCCTATTGCTGCCGTTGAAAGAATCGAAGTTTTAAAAGATGGAGCTTCTGCGACTTACGGTTCTGATGCCTTAGGTGGTGTGGTTAACATCATAACCCGTAAAGATTTAGATGGTTTTTCTTTTGCCAACAAATATGACATGAGTACCAACATTGGTTCTGATACTAACCTCACAAGTTTGGCTTACGGTACACAAGGTGCAAAATCGAATTTAATGACCAGCGTTCAGGTTCAATATATTCAAGGAAGTCGAGCCTCTGATTTTGATTTTGCAAAAAAACTCAATCAAAGCATACCCTTTTCGACCAACTATCAAGGTGACTCTGGTGCTTTTCTTCCAGGTCCTTACTGTACTGAGTTTAATCAATCAGGGGCATGCCAAGAAGCCGTTTCCCCAATGCAAGTGACACTCCCTTCATTGGGTGTTGATTGGGTGACTGATTACTCCTATCAAATCAGTGGAAATACGACAGCCTATACAACTCTCATC
Organism: Bdellovibrionales bacterium; assembly: GCA_041736775.1. Lineage (GTDB taxonomy): Bacteria > Bdellovibrionota > Bdellovibrionia > Bdellovibrionales > JAGQZY01 > JAGQZY01. The sequence goes on from JBGSSY010000067.1 coordinate 9,901, forward strand.
ACTGGTTATTCACGGGGACAAGACACTTTTCCTAACGTTCTTAATACCCCTGGACAATCTTTAGGAATGGGTTTTTCGGCTGCTGAAACTCCTGCCAGTTGGAACTCTTTACCTGGTTACACCGGTGGAGATACATTTGTTTTCCATCGTTTTGATGATTACATCAATAAATCGACCAGCCAAAATTATTATGGAGCTCTTATTTTAGGATTAAAAGGCTATGTTGGAAACAGTGACTGGCAATGGGATGTGTCTGCGAATAACCAAGTCAATATCAACGAAGTGCAAGAAGAAAATTTAGCCACGGTTTCTGGTTCAAGAGCTTTGATCACAGCGGATGCTTATAATCCATTTGATACTTCAAAACGCGACCTTACTGGTCTCGGAATCGATGCGATGAATAGAAATCGTGCCGTCGTGAATTGGGTTGAAGCAAAGACCAATGGAGAGCTAGGTAACTTTCTTGGTTTCGACTGGGCTTCTGCTTTTGGTGTGTCGGCTGCCCATTTTGAGTATGCTGATCATCGCGCTGATGCCATTGTCCAGGGTGATGTCATGCTTCAATCGGGTGTGGTCGGAAGTGGTGGACGAGAACTTTACTCTGTTTTTACAGAGTTGAGCGGACTTGTTTCTAATGAATTTGAACTTCAGCTCTCTCTCAGAGGAGATGCCTATTCTGATTTCGGCAGTACGATCAACCCCAAAGTAGCAGCTCGTTATCAACCAACGGGTTGGCTCACTTTTAGATCTTCGGTCGGAACTGGATTTCAAGCTCCGACTCTCCAAAATATGAATGCAAAAATTGAGGGTTATGATTTCCTTGTCGATCAAGTCCGTTGTAAAGATCCAACCTTAGGTGCTTCGGATCCCAATTCTGATTTCTGTCAAACTCAATCGATTTCGGTTTTTCAAAATAACAACGAGAATCTTAAAGAAGAGAGATCTATTTCATTTAACTTTGGAACTATTGTTGAGCCCGTAAAAAACTTCACCATCTCTCTGGACTGGTGGTATGTGAAAGTTCAAGACACCATTGGTGCATCCCTTGATGATATATTAAGACTTGAAGAGCAAGATGCTTCAAAACCAGCTGATTACGGAGTCAATATTATCCGAGAAAACAATGTAGCTAATGGTCGTATTGAACGTATTGAGTATGTTCTTTTTAACGTCGGTGAAGAACAGGCGGATGGACTTGATCTTGAATTGGCTTACAAAATGCCAACCCAAGTGGGAGACTTCACTTTTACCAACGAAACAACTTATATGGGCCACTTTCACCAAAGTTTCTATAAAGAGTTTGGTAAAGAGCAAGTTCTTGGTCGTTTTGGACTTCCTCGCTGGAGAAACAACTTTAATCTCGGTTACAATCGCGGTCCCTTTGGAGTCACAGCTGTGGCCCGTTCTTTCGCGGATGTTGAGAAAAATGTGAGAGGCTTGGGTAAAGTTGTGTCGGCCACACAATATGATCTCACTTTCCTCTATAACACCGAACAATATGGTTCTTTTCAATTGGGAGCATTGAACTTATTCAATGTGAGGCCCCGTTTCGATGATACTTTTTCAAGTCGAGTCAACGGAAGCCTCTTCCGTCGAACCGAGACTTATTTTTTAACTTGGAGAACCGATTTCTAATTGTATTCTCTAAAGAATTAATTGAAAGCAAAAGTCAGATTAAAATAAGGAGACAATCCTTTCCAACGATATTGAGTTGGAGAGGATATACCGAAAACTTGAGAGTCAGTGAATTTGACCGAGTGATATGTGAGCTGTGGGCCCACTGAAAATTGCTCTGTGACTTTAATTGCATAAGAGAGATCAATTTGAAAACCTTTAACACCAGAATATTTGGTGTTACCCGCAGTCAAATCCCTTTCACCGTAGATATAGTAAGTACCTGCCACGAGAAAACCTTCGTAATAATAACCCAGACTGGGTCCAAAATAGGAATCGGATGCATCTGCTAGAAGTTCATTATCGTGAATCGAATAAAGGCCGCCAACATAAAGCCCTGAATCAAAAACATAGCCAAGACGAAAATCAATCAAGGTCAATTTGGTATCAACAGTAGGGTTATTATTGTCGGTCACTGATTGCTCCAAATAACTTATAGATGGGGAGAGGAGATAAGTTCCATGACTTGTGGAAAAAAGTAAAAGCGTAAATAAAAGAATAGATAAACGATTTGTAAAAAACACAGTGTACCCCCAGTTCCTTATCCATTTTTTCGTCTCAGTTTTTCATTTGACCGACGAAGTTCAGGTGAACCTGTACTTATGTTGACCCGCTTTAGCAAGATTGATTCACAATTTGATTAAAAAATAACAGAGAAACAGGGGGTGGAGTTTGAAGTCACTTTTTTACAGAAGTCCCGACCAGCTGGTATTTAACGCAATCTAGCAATGATTTTTTTGTTGTCTGTCATGCGCTGCGCCCTTAAATACCTCCCTTAGCCAAAATTCCCAGACTTTTTCAAGTCTAAGGGGTTTTTCTCGTTAAGGAGATCGTTATGAATTTATGCTGGTGGATAGCACTGGTTGTCTTTTCGTTTTCACTCAACCTCTTTGCCCAAGAAACTGAAAGTCAGTCGACGGCAACAGCTGAAGAGGCTGTTCAAGAAGAAGCTCCCGCAGCAGCTCCTAAGAGCTCTGGCCGTGTTGAAAAAATCGAAGTCACTGGTTCACATATTAAAAGAATTGATGTTGAAGGTCCTTCACCAGTCCTCACTCTCGATAAAGACTATCTCGATCGCACAGGCTACAACAACGTCGGTGACGTTCTTCGTGATACGACCGTAGCCAGCTTTGGGGGTGGTCGTGAAGCTTCTCTTTCTGGGGGAGCGAGCACAGGTGCCTCAACAACTTCCCTTCGTGGTTTTGGTTCTGATCGAATCCTTGTTCTTATGGATGGCAAAAGACTACCAACATTAGGTGGTTCGAGCACGGTGGATCTCGCTCTTATCCCCATGGCTGCGGTAGAGAGAATAGAAATTCTTAAAGATGGTGCTTCTGCAATCTACGGTTCTGATGCCCTCGGTGGGGTCATCAACATCATCACCAAGAAAAATTACGATGGCGCTACCGTTGAACTCGGATATATGACCCCTGAGAGTCCCGGCGGTAGTCGTACCGATGTTAAAGCCAGTTACGGAAAAACTTTTGCCAAAGGTGATGTCCTTGGTGTTTTTCAATATCGTTCCAACGAAGCGACACAAAGTCGAGATTATGCCTTCGCTCGCCCAACACCAAATTGGTTCAGTCCATCAGGAAGCCCAGGGACATGGGTTGATTCTGGTGGCCCTAATGCGGGTTCTGCCGCAGATCCTTGCCCTGCTGGTCAAAACAACGGTGGAGTCTGTACATTTGATTATTCTCCCTACGCTCAAATCACACCTTCAATTGATCAGTTCAGCACCCTTTTGGCGGGGAACTACAACATCAATGAAGAACTCAAAGTATTTGCACGTGGTATTTACACGAATCGTAATGTGAAAAGTCAGCTCGCACCGGCTCCGGATGCGTTTAGAGATGACACTTCAACTGGCGGAATCAATACAGCGATTAGCCAAGGGACTGCTACGGGGTGGGGCCTCGCTCCTGCCAGTGATCTATCATTGGTTCGTTACCGTCTTGTCGAAGAAGCCGGTCCCCGAATAAGTGAAGTTATAAGTAACAGCTATGCCTTGCAATCCGGAGTCAATGGTTACTTTTATAATAGTTGGGAATGGGAATTCTCTGGTACCTATGGAGCCTCTGCTACCGATAATGAAGGTGTTTCTGGTTATGCCAATAAAGAGATCCTTTTTAATCTAGCTAATCAGAGTCCAACTGAATTTAATCCTTTTGCTGCCCCTGGTTCAAAAAGTGATATTTCTTCAGCTAAATACAAGCCACTAGATACAATTCTCTCTTCAATGTCGACTGTAAATCTTAAAGCTTCTGGTGAGATTGCTGATCTACCTGCTGGTCCATTAGCGCTTGCAGTCGGTGTATCAAATGCTTGGCAAGATTACGAACAAACATCCGATGCCGTTTCAGCGGCTGGAAAACAGTGGGGAGGATCAGTAACTTCTGTTGGTTCCGGTCGTCGAGATTTCCAATCCGCTTACACTGAATTTTCACTTCCTCCCTTTACAGGGATGGAGCTTCAATTAGCCGGACGTTTTGATAACTACAGTGATTTTGGTTCTACAGTGAATCCTAAAGTGGGATTCCGTTATCAACCGGTTCAAGCTCTTTTATTCCGTGGTTCTTGGGGGACAGGTTTTAGAGCCCCTTCTCTTGAAGATCTCTATCAAGCACAAACGGTGGCCTATCCTTTTGGTGTCGATCCGCAGACTGGTTTTGAAGGACAATTTGAGACATTGACGGGTGGTAATCGTAACCTTAGAGAAGAAAAAACGGCTTCTATTAACTTAGGTTTTGTTTACCAAATCATGCGAGATCTTTCCTTTGTATTTGATTACTGGGAAGCGACTCAAGATAACGTGGTTTCAAGCGGTGGAACGCGAGATATATTTGCAGCGGAACAACAGTTTGGAGTGGGTTACTTACAAGGTCTTGGCTTGGATATTATTCGTAATGCCACAACTGGTGAAGTTGAGCGCATGATTGCACCCAATGTGAATTTGGCTTCAAAAGCTGTTAAAGGACTTGATTTTAAATTGGCTTACACCGTGAAACTTTTTGGTGATTTCAACTTAAATGCTGGAGTTGATTATTCTCTCCTACTTGAGCTTCTTGAAGAGCCCTTCCCTGGATTAGGAATTGAAAACCGCGTTGGTTTTTCAGGTATTCCTTACTGGAGAAATAACGTGAGCCTTGGAGTGGGTAATAGAACTTACGACGTCAGCGTTATGGTTCGCACCATCGGTGAGCAAAATGCCAGTGCATTGTCAGCTGATCCAGGTTCTGCAGGAAAAACTCGTGACCATACTGAATTTGATCTTAGAATGCAGTATGTCGCACCTTGGAATGGCAGTTTTGCACTCTTGGTTAAAAACGTTCTCAACACCGATCGTCCATTGGCGGTTGAATACCTTTCAAGTGGATTTCTTAATACTGACATCTATGATCCGTTTGGAAGAGCTATTGGGTTAACTTACACTCAGGAGTTTTAATTACAGACTGCACAGATATTAAGCTAGAAAGGGGACCTCGGGTCCCTTTTTTTTGTCTAAAATTCAAAACTTGATTTTACAACTTATCAGGAGTTAAGTTCTTGTTTTAAATTTTCGAGAGGTCCTATGAACAGTTTACAGAAAAGACAGATGATGAAGACACTCAAGTTAGTCGTCTTCACTTTGGTGATGGTGGTGATTCTCAGT